>JAEEUZ010000001.1 GCA_016290725.1 Bacteroidales bacterium
CAATAAGTATCCCGGAAGGCGGTTCCCGTTACCGAAGGCGGCGTTGAACCTATCCAATAGCAATTAATATTGCCAGAATCTCTGAAAACGTTTCCGCTGAAGCCGGTTACACTGGATGGGAAAACAATCGAGTTTAGTTTTGCTGCTGATCTTAATGCAGAATTACCAAAAGTGGCCAAGCCATCGTTCAGCACTATTGCCTCAAGGCTACTACAGCCTTGGAACGCACTTGAATTGAGCGCAGTTATACCTCCGGGCAGTATAATCTGCTTCAACGAAGTATTGCCTGAGAATCCGACCAGACCTCCGGTAAGGCCGAAGAATACACATTCATCGAAATAGGTGGCGCCACTCAATACAGAAGCATCAAGAGAAGTGATCGCGGCAGCCTGGGCTACGGTAAATGAGTTGCCATAAGCGGTTTTAAGGACAGGGTCCCTGAAAGAAATCACATCGGATCCCTTTTTCAGCGTCGGAGTGTGAATATTCAGGATACTATTCCTATTGAAGTCTGCAGATTTCGTGGTATAAGCCACGCCAATCGTATTGTCGGCATAAGTGAAGAGTAGCCAGAAACCATTGGTGAGCGTACCGGGGAACAACGCGATAAAATAGTCGGTATCGGTTGCGAAAGTATCAGAACCTGAAGGGGGAAGAAGAGTCACAACGTTAGCGCCGCTCTTGACATCCTGAATAATCGGAACTCCGCTGGAAGACATTTTAATCTGAACTTTGCCCGCAATGTTTTCGTTGTTGGCTCCCTTTATGGTGACGCGCTTGATATTGGCCGCGGGGACCTGGAATTTCAAGTAAGACGGGAAATTCTTGAAATCAAGGGTATTCGTGGTCGTTTTCGCAATGCTGATATTCAATTCGTCCGCGAACGAGCCGGCCTTTGCCCTCTGAATTGCAGGCAGCGTAGTGGTGATATTACCGGATCCGCTTATTACGGCATTGGGATCATACGGATAGAGAGCATACCAAGGGCTTCCATTCTCAAGATCGACTTCAAATGTTGCGGATTCTCCGCTGTCTGTAGTTTCTACCCGCTCATTGGTGGTTCCGTCAAAGATCGAGATGGCGTCACCGCTCAACCAGTAAACTTTGTTACCAGCAACAAGTTCAGTCTTGGTTATATCGTTAGTAGCAACGAACACCTTGTGTTCTACTTTTCCTTCTTTTGAATCAATCTGATTCTCAAGTTTTTCGGTGCATGCGACCATGGCGGCGGCAGCAAGAATAATGCAATAAATCTTTTTCATAATTTCTCCTCCTACATTTCAAAATCTTCTTCATCCATTTGCTCGATGCTGTTGTTTTTCCATTCGCTCGCACACACAAGCGATTCCAGCCTTATGCAGTATTCACTGCAATCTGGGCATTCATAAATCTTTTTTTTCATTGTCTTAATGTTTTGTTATTAGTTATTATAATTATTCATAAATATGTGTTTTTAAAAACTCCACGAACAGGTCCAGACACTCCTTGTTTTTGTCGGAACTCCCTGTAAGGCCGTGCCCATACCAAGGATAGATATGACACTCAACCGTCTTCTGCCCGGCCTTTTCAAGGGCATCCGCAAATCTTTCTGCCTGCGAGTAGTGCACCGAAGCGTCACCTGTACCGTGAAAGAGTTGCACTGCCACCTGCCTGTCCTGCGGAATCAGATACACGGGAGAATAATCCTTTATCCTTTCGGGCTCCACATCAAAAAAATACTTTCGAACATGGGGTTTCTTCCCGTTTTTCCAGTAATCCAGATGGGGGGCCATGTCATATACTCCCGACCAGCCCGACAGCACCTTGGCGCAGGGCTCGGTCATAGCCATCATCGCCGAAAGATGTCCTCCGGCGGAACTGCCGGCGAAAGCCAGGCGGGTAACGTCCAGATTGTATTCCTTCGCATGATCCGACAGATATTTCACGGCATCGTGAAGGTCCTGCATGGTAACATCTATGTCGACATTATCCTGACCTATCATAGAGTACTCCACGCTTACGCCCGCAAACCCGCAATATCGGGCCACATATTTAGCATATTTCACAAAACTCCTGGCATTCCCGGCCGACCAGCCTCCGCCATGAATGAAAATCACAACGGGTACAGGACTCTCCGCTTTCTCCGCTGGAGCTATGAACATATTGAGTTCCCTGTCAGGATAGGCTTTGTAAAAAACCTCTTCGCACCGCACTTCCTTGATGATGGACGAGGGGATGACAGGTTTCCTATCATAAGGCTCATATAAGCCCTCCGGCTCCGCACCGTCAAGGACACTCAGCGTCTTTGAATCCAGCGTATAGCTCCCATCTTCCTGCGGATCAAGCCTCATGGAATAGCGATTTATGATACGCTGATTCTGGGCGCCCAATCCAAAGGAGGGGGCCAAAAGCAAGGCAAGACATATCAGGATAGCTCTTTTCATATCGGGAGCTCTTCAATTAAGCTTACGCGCAACCAACAGTAATTAGAAGATTCGCGAACGTACGCTTCTCGCCGGTGGCGATTGCCAGACGGAGCGAAGGCTTGCTGCATTCATCGTAGAACTCGAACCTGCCAAGGCGGCGGAGTTCCAGGCCTTCCAGCATGGAGTCGAATTCCGCGAAGATGTCGGGATCGGGCCCCTCGGAAGGTTGCATCACGGTAGCCTCTTCAACGTTGATAATAGACTGGAGGGCGTCCAGGACGTCCGTAACCGTGGGCAGGCCTGGGCTCAGGGAGACCCAGATCTTTTCGGCATCGGCCGTCTTGCTTGCAAGAGGATAATTACCGTCGGCGATAAGAATCCTGTCGCCGTGCCCCAGACGGCTCACAGCCGCCAGGATCACCGGATTGATACATTTACCTTTATTCATATTACCGTTGTTTATTTTTCATTCTCTCGTAATTCTCCCAACTTTCCACCGGGATGGCACCGGACATACTTTTCCGGATTCCAGTCCTTCTCCACCTGGAGCATTACGCTCAGGGCTTCGAGGATGAGCATTTCCGCATTCACGGAATTGCGCGGGGCCCTGTTCAGCGGGCCTCCTTCTTCAGCGACACCGGCAAGGAGCACAACTTCGGAATGCTTTGCCAGCCAGCTCTCCGGATTGCCGGTAACACCAATTACCTTGCAGCCGTTCATATGCACGGCATTTACAGTGGCCTTGAGTTCGGACGTCTCGCCGGAATTGGAGATGGCTATCACCACGTCGCCCGCCACCAGCTGGCCGCAGGAGCCGTGAACAGCCTCAGTGCCGTGAAGGAAGGTGGCAGGATTTCCGGTCGACGACAGGAGCGATGCCGCGAATGCCGCCACGTGGCCGGGCTTGCCGATGCCGGTGACGTGCAACCTGCCGCCCGCGGCCTGCGAGGCGAGGATGAGTTCAGCGGCCTCGCTGCATGAGGCGAGGTCAATGCCGTCAATGTAAGAGCTGAAACTCTTCTTGGCCGAGGTGAGGAACAGTTCGACCGCCTTTATGCTTTTTTGCTGTATCATATCTTTGCCCCCCTTTCTTTCATCAGAGCCTCCACCTTGTCCATCGAGGGCAGAGAAGGAATGGCGCCGAAACCGCAAACGGTAATGGCGGCCGTATGGACGGCGAGCACGAGCGCGTCTTCAATCGACAGCCCTCCGGCATAACCGACGCAGAACGCTCCCACAAAGGAGTCGCCCGCAGCCGTGGGGTCGACCACGTTTGTCATCTTCACGCACGGAACCAGTTTGATGCCATCCGGCGTGCAGTGGGCCGCACCCCTGTCGCCCAGGGTGATTATCACATTCTCCACGCCTTTACCCATGAGCACCTTCGCGGCCTCCTTGAGGGCTTCGTCGGTAAGACGCCCTTCGGCATCCGTCTTCACGCCCGTGAGCATGGCCGCCTCCGTTTCGTTGGGGGTGAGGAAGGTGACGCAACGCAGGAGTCCTTCAGACAGCGGAGCCGCCGGAGCAGGATTCAGCATTACCGGCACGCCGGTGTCGTGTGCGATGTGGGCCACGTATTCGGTGACCTCCATCTTGAGCTCAAGCTGCATAACCACCAGGTCGTAGGCCTTGATGCCGTCCTTTAGCCAGGCAAGGTCCCCCGGAGCAAGGTCGTAGTTGGCGCCGGGATAAACGATGATGCGGTTCTGCACCCCCGATGCGCCGTTCTGGATTTGGATATGACCTATTGCCGATGGGTGTTCTGCGCTTATCTTCACGTGGCTGGTATCCGCCCCGGAAGATTTGAGCGCTTCAAGCAGCTCCTTTCCGAAGGAATCGTTGCCCACGCAGCCGACCATATCCACGCTTGCGCCAAGCCTTGCGGCCTGAACAGCCTGGTTGGCGCCTTTCCCGCCGGGAGCCGTGCGGAAACCGTTGCCGATGACCGTTTCTCCAAGATTGGGGACCCTTTCTGCCAGGGCCACCAGATCCATCACGAAACTGCCTACTACAAGTATCTTTGGTTTATTCATGTTCCACTTTTTTGCTTATCGTGGTTATTATGAGTCCGACGAGGAAGATTGTAGTCGTGCCGAACACTATGGTTAGATATGTATGGATGGGGCTCTTGAACACCGGCAGGCTCATCCATGCTATTACGCACAGGCCAAGGGCCACGCCCAGTATCGCCCCGACGCGATTCGGATTCTTATGCACCAGCGCCAGGAGGAACAGGCCCAGCATGCCGCCGCTGAAGATGGACGAAAGTTTCCACCATGCGTCCAGCACGCCGTTTATGCTCATCATGGCCAGGCCGATGAGGATGCCCGCGACTCCAACCACTGCAGAAGCGGTGTATAGCACGGTCATATGCGCCTTCTTCTCATCGGCAATCGGCTTGCGGCGGATCTTCTTGTAGAAGTCCGTGAAGACGATGGTGGCTGATGAGTTGATGCTGGTGGCCACCGTGCTCATGCCGGCGGAGAAGAGGGATGCGATCACAAGGCCGGTGAGGCCGGTGGGCAGGCCGTGCACGATGAAGTACGGGAACACCTTGTCGCCGGCCGTTCCTGCGGGCAACAGGTCCGGCTGGGCGGTGTAGTAGGAATAGAGCGCAGTGCCGATGTACACGAACACCAGTGACACCGGGATGTAGAGCAGGCCTCCGAATAGCGTGGCCTTTACCGCTTCTCCAGTGCTCTTGGCGGTCATATAGCGCTGTACGTAGTTCTGGTCGATGCCGTAATTCTGCAGGTTTATGAAGATGCCGTATATGAGCACAACCCAAACCGTGGGTTCGCGAAGCGTTGCGCTGAGGCTGCCCAGGCTGAACTTCCCGTCGGCCGCGGCGATGCTGAACAACTGACCCGGGCCTTCGGGCATACCGAAGGTGAGTATGAGCGCACATATCACCGCTCCGGCGATAAGGATGAGACCCTGGATCGCATCGGTCCACACAACCGCGGAAATGCCACCCAGCACCGCGTAGATAAGTGTGAGTGCTCCGGTCACTATGATTATGGTGCCGATGTCCCAGCCGAACATGGTATTGATGGGAATGGCGAGCAGCAGGAGAATGGAGCCCACGCGGCAAACCTGGGTGAGCAGGTAGCAGATGGCCACATAGCCGCGCGCCCAGTAGCCGTAGCGGTCTTCCAGGAACTGGTAGGCCGATACGCTGCCGATGCCGCGATAGAGCGGAATGAATATCTTTGCCGCCAGCCACGTGGCGATGGGGATGGTGAAACTGAAGATGAGCTGGTTCCAGTTGCCGGCGTAGGAGCCTCCGGGGAGGCCGAGGAATGAGATGCTGCTCACAAAGGTGGCGAAGATGGACATGCCCACCACCCAGGTGGGGATGGCACCTTCGGCCTTGGTAAAGGCATCCGTACCCTTGCTGCTCTTCTTTACGAAACTGCAGCCGAACAGGGCGACTCCTCCTACGAAGACAAAGAACACCAGGTAGTCTATCCAGGTAATCTCCATTATCTGTAGTCTTTAAGGGTTTCAAGGATGGCGGCCACCTTTGCCTTCATCTCCGGGCCGAAGGCGGTATACGGCAGGGGCATGAAGCCCGAGCAGATGCCCTTCACCTCGAGGGCGCACTTGATGGCCTTCACAAAGCTGGCGTCACTGCCGGGCTCCAGGCCGTAGAGGCTGTCAGAGAGGAACATGATTCGCTTCTGAAGCCTGCGGGTCTCTTCCAAATCGCCCGCGGCGGCAGCCTTGTACGTCTTCACGAAGAGTTCCGGGAAAAGGTTCGCGCCGCCGCTCACACCTCCGTCGGCTCCGGACAGCACGGCTGCAGCCATCTGCTCTTCCGGACCCATGTAAAGGGCGAAATCGGTGCCGCCGAAATGGAACAGCAGGCTCTGGAAGTAGCTCTGGTTGCCGGAGGAATCCTTGCAACCTACGATATTGGGGTGCTTGGAGAGCTCCACCACCGTGCCCACGTTTATGAAGGTTTTGACTTTGGACGGCATATTGTAGAGGAATACCGGGAGAGGGCACCTGTCGGCAAGGGCCTTGTACCACGCAATCTGTTCCGCCTGATTGGCAGGGAAATAATACGGGGCGGCTGCAACCACTCCTGCGGCGCCGCACTTCTTAGCGTGTTCCGCGAGGGCAAGGCTGTCTTCCAGAGATGTCTCTGTCACGCCCACCAGCACCGGCACCCGGCCGGCGACATGCCGGGTAACGAGTTCCACATAATCGAAACGGAGCTTCATCGGAAGGCTCTGGCTCTCGCCTGTGGTACCGAGCACGAATATGCCTGCCACTCCGGCTTCGATCATGCGGTCGGCAATACGATTTGCTCCCGCCTCGTCGATATGGGTCGCATCCAGCAGAGGAGTGATCATCGGCGGTATTATTCCCTGAATCTTTTTCATATTATATAATATGTAGTTAAATCGTTATAATTCCAAGTTGTGTTTTAAATTATATATATGTAGTTAAATCGTTATAATTCCAAGTTGTGTTTTAAACAGGATCGACCAGGCGTTTTATTCAATTATTTCCGGGGATAGGACTATCTGCTCCCTCAAAGGCTTCTTGTGGGGGCTTGAGTTAATGTGGGCCATAATGGCTTCCATAGCTTTGCTGGCGAAAGAATCGACCGGCTGGCTTACGTAGATGATGCCTGACCCGTAGATGTCGAAAAGGGGGTTGCGGTCGAAGCAGGCCGCCTTGAAGTCTTTCGGGATGCTGAGCCCGCATTTGTAGATTTCCGATATCACCATGACGGCGAGGGTATTGGTGGCCATCATGAATGCATCCACTCCTCTTTCGCGAGCCGAAGACAGGTAGGCCGACACGTTTCCGTACTCGTTGTGGGCGAAACGCTCAATGTGAATACTGTCCGACAGGCCGGCAGCCTTCATGGCGTCGACGTAGCCCTGCTCTCGGTCGCGGGTGTTGGAAATGCTCATCGAATAAGATACCATATCGATGTTCTTTGCCCCCTTGTCGATCAGCATACGGGTGATCGTGCGGGCAGCCTCGCGGTTGTCCAGCACCACGCTGCTCACGTCCAGCCCGGGCACCTGGCGGTCCAGAAGAACCACATTTATGCCAGCCCCGACGGTTTCGCGGATAATGCCGTCAGCCCCGTCGCAGGGAACCAGGATGAGCCCGTCCACGCCTTTGTTCAGCAGCAGTTCCACGACACGGCGGAACTTGTCCGGATTCTCATCAGAACTGCCGAAGATTACATTATAATTATAGGCGTAGGCCTGGTCCTCCATGAAGCGTGCGATTTCCGCAAAGAAAGGATTGGCGATATCCGAGAGCACAACCCCTATCGTATTGGTGCGGCCCGAGCGCAGTGCACGGGCCGATGTATTGGGCTTGTAATTGAGTCTGTCGGCAACCGCCAATACCCGCCTGGATGTCTCCTGGCCCACCCGGTAAATGTTCTTGCCGGAGGCGTAGTTGCTCATCACGAAGGATACCAAGGCCGTGGACACCCCGGCCTCGCGTGCTATGTCTTTAATGGTTACCGCTCTAGTGCCCATATCTGTGCGCGCTTATTACACGGCAAATATAGCTAAAACGATTTAATAATCCAAATAATTCTGAAAATTCTGGTTGTATTGAGTATCTCTGAAAAAAAAGCATCGCAGGGAAGCGATTCTTTTTCGTGCCCCTAACCGTGATATTCTCGAACCTTTTGTTGGAGGGGATTGAGCGGTTGTGGTCAATGCACGAAATACTGCCTGAACCATCTAAATCGCATATTTCAAATGAGTAGTTGCCACCCTGCGGGGTGGTTTTTTCGTGGCTGAAATGCCCCGATTTAGTATTATCGAGCACTTGTATCCTTATTTGTGGAAAACCATTAAAACACCACAAGATGGACACAAGAGTTCACCTTCGGGTGCTGTTTTTTTGTTGGTTTAATCAGCAAGATTTACACGACCATCATTTTCGGACAAGACACAATAGAGCGCACTGCAAGGCCGATTCCAATTCGTATAGCGGGCTAAAAGCATCGAATTTTGATGTTTTTAGCCCATTATCCGATATATTTCAGTATATTTGCATCAAGTAAAGTTCGTCTATATGAAAATCATTGGTCGCGACGCAGAAAACGCAAAACTCAAGTCCTGGTACAGATCCGGCAAAGCCGAATTCATCGCCATTTACGGCAGACGCCGTGTAGGAAAAACGTACCTGGTGAATACCTTCTTCGACAACCTGTTCACCTTTGACGCCACAGGCATCATCGGCGGCACCCGCACCGAAGAACTCGACGCCTTCTACTCCGCCCTTGTCGAGTACGGTTATTCCGGCCCCAAGCCCAAGAAGTGGATGGAAGCCTTCGAATCCCTGAAAGGCCTGCTGAAAGAGAAAATCGTCAAAGGAAAACGCGCCGTGGTCTTCATCGACGAACTCCCTTGCCTGGCCACGCCCAAATCAGACCTCGTCAAAGCCCTGGACTACTTCTGGAACAAATGGGGCTCCCGCCAGAAAGAACTGATGCTTATCGTCTGCGGCTCCGCCACCTCCTGGATTGTCCGCAACATCATCGACAACAAAGGCGGCCTCCACAACCGTATCACGCACGAAATGCACCTCTTCCCGTTCCACCTCAAAGAAACCAAGGAATTCCTGCAGGCGAACAAATTCAAGTGGAACGACATCACCGTCCTCCAGGCCTATATGATTCTGGGCGGTATACCGTACTATCTGGGCCTGCTGGATTCCGGAATGTCCCTTGCCGACAACATCGACGCCCTTTTCTTCGCCGAAGGTGCCCAGCTTCGCGGTGAGTATGAGCGCCTCTACAAGTCTCTCTTCAAGACCCCGGAGCGCTACAAAGCCATCATCAAACTCCTTTCCGACACCAAGAAAGGCCTCACCCGCAAGGAGATTGCCGAGAAACTCAAGGTCCCCAACAACGGCCACCTAAGCGACATGCTGGAAGACCTCGTAAACTGCGACTTCATCCGGCACTACAACGTCCTTGGCAAGAGCGTCCGTTCCAGCGGAGGCCTCTACCAGCTCGTGGACTTCTTCTCCCTCTTCCACGCATCCTTTATCAAGAGCAAGAATACAGACCCCCACTACTGGCAGCACACGCTGAACACCGCCACCCAGAACAACTGGTACGGACTCAGCTACGAGAAAGTGGCCATGGCCCACATCCCGCAAATCCTTCGCGCCATTGGAATGGACCGCATCCTCACCGAATACTACTCCTGGCGCAGCCAGTCCTCAGACCCGGGTGCCCAGATCGACCTCATCATCGACCGGGCCGACGGTTTCCTGAACATCTGCGAAGTCAAATACTCTAAAGGTGACTATGCCCTCACCAAATCCGAAGCCGACAAAATAGACAACCGAGTGAGCGCATTCCAGCAAAAAACCGGCACCGACAAGAACATCCTCGTCACCCTCATCACCGTCAAACCGGTCAAAGAAAACGCCTGGACCGACACCGTCAGCAGCTTCGTTTCCCTCCAAGACCTCCTCGTATAACGGGCTAAAAACCTCCTTTTTTCACCTTTTTAGCCCGCTATACGTAGCATATTCAAAACCGCCGCCAGCGATGCCAGCCTTGCTCTTCTTCTTCGGGGGCCGTTGTGCGGGCGGCTGTGCCGCCTGTACGGGCTGCTCCGGTTGCACGGGAGGTTCTGGCTGAACTGGCTGAGCGGGCTGTTCCGGCAGGGCCTGCTCGGCTATGGGTTTGCCGCAGTTGGCGCAGAACTTGGCGTCTTCCCGGAGCGGAGCTCCGCAATTGTGACAGAAACTCATATCGGTGTGTTGTTTTGTATGTGCGCGGCAGATGTTATTAATTGCTAAAAGATAAATACTTATGCTCATAATTCCAAAAAACGTCGGCTCATTTATAATAAATGGGTATCTTTGTGCGTTATGAAAAAAGCCTTGCCGGGAATGCCAGATTTGGCCATGGCGATGTCATAGGGTAATTGTATTTACAAAATAATGATGTAAATTTGTAAAAATAAACAACTTATCAGCCATGAACAATAAGCCGGCCTACGAGATGCCCATTACCGAGCAGATTGAGATTCTTCTGGAATCCGCTTTCGCGAGCTTTAAGCCCAACCAGTCTTATCAAGAAGACGAGAATGAATTCAAGTTTGACTAAAATTGTTCTCCGTACCATGAAAAGAAGCATATTTATTTTCGCGGCCCTGATCCTTGCCGCCACATCATGCCAGAAAACAGAGATGGAGAACATTGAGCCGGCAAAGCATGTGCGCACCTTTACCGCCTCTTTCTCCGAGCTTACGAAAACAAGTCTTGATGGTCTTACTCCGGTTTGGGGCGACGGCGATGCCGTTTGGTTTTCCGATGGCGTGAACCAGGAAATTGTAGGTGTCCTGCCGGAAGATATCGGCAAGCCCACGGCTCAGTTCTCTACCTCATCCTTGACTGGCGAGGTCATCTACGCCTGCTATCCGGCCTCTTATGCTATCGGCCACATCTCCGGGACCCACGTCATCTTAAACGTGCCGCAGTCAACGGACGGCTCTTTCAAGAATGCAAATATATGCGTGGCCACGACAAACGACAATAATCTGTCTTTCAAGAATGCCACCTCCATTATCCGCTTTACCAAGGCGACGGCCGACGTAGTGTTGCTCTCCCTGATATGTCAGGGCGACAATTTCCTGGCCGGGTGGATGTCCTTCCGCCACTGGGACGAATCATATAATGGGTACACCTATCATAGAGCAAGCAGTATCGAGATTGACATGAGCGGCCCCGGGCCATACTATGCCGCGGTGTTTCCGCGTACTATGCCTGCCGGGTCGAAGATTGTGATGACCACCAGCACGGGCGCTCAATATGTCCGCAACATCAATGTAGAGAACACCTTTACCCTCAATAAGATAAAGACTATCTCGGTCGATGCCGCCTTCTCCGGCGCCACCCTTGTCTCCGAAGGCTGGGCCGGCTCCGGCACGGAGGATGATCCATACCTGATTGCTTGCGAGGCCGATCTTAAACTGCTGTCCGACAATGTGAACAACCGGGTTAGTTATTACTCTGGAGTCTACTTCAGGCAGGTCGGTGATATCTCGGTTTCAAGTTTCCGCCCCATCGGCAGTACGAATGAAGGAAATGGATTCCAGGGCCATTATGACGGCGATTCCCACACGATTACCATCAACAGTTTCGACCTGAGTTATCTTTCAACGCAAAGCGCAAATGGTTACGAGGTGTATATGGGCCTCTTCGGATGGGTAAAGGGCACATCTGGTACTACACCGAAGTCGGTTATTCGCAATGTCCGTGTGGCGGGAACCATCGACACGGGAAATAACTTTGTCCGGGGGCCTCACTACTACGGCTCCATCTGCGGTTATGCCACAGGAAACGTCTTATTCGAGCAGTGCGGCTCGTCTCTGGGGATGCGGCTTTTCGGCTATTATGCAAATTACGCCAGTCGGGCAAAACTGATGGCGGCGGGCGGACTTGTCGGTTATGCGGCTTCTACCGTACAGATCAACCGATGCTACAATACCGGCAACCTTGCGGCTTATTCCAACGCCAATTCCGGCAACCGCTTTTATGTAGGCGGCATCTGCGGGAATCTGTACGGGGGATTGATCACCTTCTGCTGCAATACAGGCAACATTACCGGCCAGATTACACAGTCCGGTTATGGCGCTTTCGTTGCCGGAATTGCCGCATCCAATACGACTTCCGGCAGCGTGGAGGGCTGTTATAACCAGGGTAATATCATAGCTTACGGCGCCAATTCTACGTCGGCCAAAGCGGTGGGTATCACCTACAATGCCCAGGCGAGATCCTGCTACAATTCAGGAACGGTCAAGTCATACTATGCCGGCAGTTCAACCACCGAAACCAGCTACAGCGCCGGCATTTCCTATCGGCAATCCGGCACTTACCAGAACTGCTACTATCTCCAGGGATGCGCATCCACAGATATGCTTGGTTCCGGCGGCACACTTACCAACTGCACCTACTTCATCAAAGGTGACGGGACAAATGGCGGCCTCATAGAAGGCGACACCACCAGAAGCCTCCTGGATGCGATGAACAGCTACCTGGCGGATGTCCATAACAGCGATCATTACTTCTACGCCAGCCCCGACGCGGATCATTTCCCCGTCCTGGACTACGTCTCCAGGAATATCCTGAACTATTAGAAGTCACATCTTCCCCAGGAACGCACAAAGAAAGCATCGCTTTTCGGCGATGCTTTTTGTGCCCAGAGCGGGAATCGAACCCGCACGGTATTGCTACCACAGGATTTTGAGTCCAGCGCGTCTACCAATTCCGCCATCCGGGCAGGATCAGGGGGCCGTGGTGCAGGGCCGCCCTTGAACTCAGGGCTGCAAATTTACCGTAAAAACGCCGAACTGCCAAATTTTTTGTAAATTTGCGCGTTAAACCTGAACACTATGGGACTATTAGACGGCAAAGTGGCGCTCATCACCGGCGCGGCGCGCGGAATCGGCAAGGCAATCGCGCTTAAGTTCGCCTCAGAGGGCGCAGACGTGGCATTTACGGATCTGGTTATCAACGAAGCGGCGGAAGAAACCGTTAAGCAGATTGAGGCTTTCGGCCATAAGGTGAAGGCCTATGCCTCCAACGCGGCGGATTTCGAAGCAACGCAGGAAGTGTGCGCGCTGATTGAGCAGGATTTCGGCCACATCGACATACTCGTGAATAATGCCGGCATCACCAAGGATGGCCTTGTGATGCGCATGAGCGAACAGCAGTGGGATGCGGTCATTGCCGTCAATATGAAATCGGCCTTCAATTTCATGCACGCAGTTGTGCCGATGATGGCCCGTCAGCGCAGCGGAAGCATCATCAACATGGCTTCCATCGCAGGCCAAACCGGAAATCCAGGCCAGGTGAACTATTCCGCCTCCAAGGCCGGCCTCATTGCCATGGCAAAGAGCGTGGCGAAGGAAATGGGTCCGCGCGGCATCCGTGCCAACGCCATCGCCCCCGGCTTCATCATCACTGAAATGACGGAAGCCCTGCCGGACGCAGTAAAGGAAGAGTATCTGAAACTCATTCCCCTCAAGCGCGGCGGCACCGTTGAGGACATCGCCAACACGGCCCTGTACCTCGCCTCAGACCTGTCGGCCTATGTCTCCGGCCAGGTTATCCCCGTAAACGGCGGCATGTACTGCTAACGATTTCCGCTCCGAACACAGAAACAGAGACCTCGCCGGTCTCTTTTTTCGTGGACTCAAGTGCAAAACAAGCCTTTCCTGCACCTGAACAGGCGAAAAACAGAGTCTCAGGTGCAAATAGAGGGTCTGGTGCACTTGAGTCCCGGGAACAGGGACGGGAGGGGGACGGTTATTGTTTGCAGGCGGCGGAGGCGTCGACGAGGCCGTGGCCGAGATAGTAGTCGGGGGCGTCAAGGGGGCGGGAGGTGGTTTCGAGGCGGCGGCGGAGGTCGGCGGAGGTGAAGCCGGGGCCGCCGCAGGTAGAGACGACCAGTGCGGCCACGCCGGAGACGTGAGGGCAGGCCATGGAGGTGCCGTTCATCCAGCCGTATTTGTTGCCGGGGAGGGTGCTCAGCACCTTGTTGGGCTGGTCTCCGCCGGGGGCGGCCAAATCGGCAAATGAGCCCCAGTTGGAATAGGAGGCCTTGCGGAAACCGGCTCCCAGCGATGTTACAGTAAGTATTCCTTCGTAGGACGACGAACTGGCTTCGCGACGCTCGTTTCCGGCGGCGAAAACCACCAGGCCGCCAGCCATGGGGCCAACCTGGCGGCCATCGGCATCCAGGCCCGCGTATTTCACGAAATAATCCACGGCGGCCTTCACGGATTCCGGGGTGCTGGCTAGATCCGGGTAACCCCAGCTGTTCTGGGAGATTACCGCGCCGTGGTCGGCCCCCCACTTGATTGCCGCGGCGGGGTTTCCGGCGCTTTCATTGCCGGTGAAGATCTGGCAAGACATTATTTTAACGCCGGGAAGCCCGTGGGCGAAGTCTCCGCCCGCTATTCCGCATACGCCTGTGCCGTTGTTGTTGACGGCGGCGATTGTGCCGGCAACGTGCGTGGCGTGCGAATCCGGGGTAATATGGTATGAGTCGGAGTAGAAATTGTAGCCGCAGTGGCCTTCGCTGTCGTACCAGATATTGCCAGCAAGATCCTCGTGGGTGTAATCCACGCCGCCATCTACAACGCAAACAATGACTTCCGGATTGCCGATGTACCCTGAAGACCACGCCGGAACCACATTGATGTCGCACCCGGTCTCGGCGCCTTCATGGGAGCCGTCGTTGTAATAATGCCACTGCCGATAGAAGAGAGGATCGTCGAAGGGGCCTACGGACGCGCCAGGAGCCAGTTCGGCATAAGTGATATCCCCGTACAGGCGCCGTATAGGATCGCATTCCACAAGCGTAATCCCGGGATAAGCCTCCAGGAATGACTTTGCAAGGGAAGTGGGATAGTCCTCGTCGAAATCTATCTGATACCATAGATGCAGGCCCTCTTGGCGCGACCTCGGCTCAAACTCGCCGGCCGGTGCGAATACGCGCTTCATCCGTTTGATGTTCAATCTGTCATCGGCCCGGCGAAGCCCTTTCACATCGGAGACCACCACGTTTCCGCGGCCTCCGGTATGGCTTTCAAGCGCATCGGCAAACTCCGGTGTAACCCTAACCAAGATCTTCCCGGGCGCATACTGGCCATCGTTTTCCAGGATGACGTCATGGGAACACGCCACCAGCGCAAGAAGAATCAGTATCCGAGCTATCCTTTTCATCTTTCGCGCACTGGTCTTATCGGCATGCCGTAAAAGCGGCCGCAGGTCCATTCATTAATGTTTTCCACGGTTCCCTCCGCCCCCAGGAAGTACGCTCCGGCGGGGCCGTTATCCACGCTCCTTGTGAGGCTGGAGGTCCAGTAGTAGCCGTATCGGCCAAATTGTTCCACCTTATTGCCAACGGCCCTGCCCGCGCAGGGGAAAAAGACGCTTTCGCCGGACGGCGCCGATATGCGGAAGCCCCTTGTGCCGTTCAGGGTTTCCAGATTCAGGCGGCCGCCTTCGTAACTTATGAAATCCCACAGTTCCCATAGCTCCCAACGGGTTGGCATGCGCCAGCCTCCGCCAAGATGGACGCGCGCGGGGTCGTCGGACGGCTCGAGCTCGGCAAGGTTGTCCGGCGCACCGGGGCCTGTCCACCACTTCTGGTCGTAGCAGTATTTGCTGAATCCGGTGCCGGCGCCGTTGCTGAAGGAATAATCGGCCCAGTCAAAAAAAGCTTTCGGCCCGGTCTCTCCCCAGGCGAAATAATACCCGGTTTGCTTCTCATCGGAGGCACCCAGATTGAACGAACCCCAAAGCACGCTGAGTCCAAGGTCAATAGCCTCTGGAGCGGGGTAGGAAGGGGATGATGTATCAAAATCAAAAGGCGCGGGAGCCCCTGAAATAGATAGAAATCCGATGTATGAATCGAACCAGAGGATGCGACGATCCAGCCAGTCTTCGATGTACGGGAGCTCCGCTTCGTGATTGTCGTTAAGAGGCCACCTTTTGAAATTCGCAAAGCGCGCATCCTTCAAATCGGCGGCAAGGTTGTGCATCTTCTCCTGGAAAGCGGGGAGTTGCGGCTTTATGTTTTCCCACTCGCGGGCGAGAGTGCCGATGAAATCGGCGGTCTTCAGTAAAAGTGGGAGATAGCTCTCCACCGAGCAAATGCAATAACCTGTTTGTTGGGAGCCGGGTGAGGGCACCGGATCCTGAGGAGTGCGGTTCATCATTCCAAGAATCGATTCCGCATCCCAAACGGGCCCCATCATCAGCTTTCCACCACGGGATGGAAGCACGAAAAACTTATTCGGATCCACATTGCCAAGCACCTCGTTCACGATATACCACCGTGCAATACTCTCAAGATCCAAAAGGGAAGTGTCGCCCCTCTGAAGGCCGTCTTCCAGGTTTTCAATATACTCGGATATGAACTGCTTGTCGAGGGCCGATATGTTTTCGGGATATTTGAAAGTATAGTAATGTTCGAGGCCGCTTTCGAACCAGATCGGCTCTTCTTTCCAATAAGTGTCGTCTTCGATAATGAAGCCGTTCGTCGCTATCGGCCCCACGGATTGCTTCACCGTTTCCGTCAGAACGTAAACGCCAAGATAATCACCGTTTATATACAGTTCCACATACCTGTATTCAGGGGTGTAGGGCATGAGGGCCAGGCGCGAAAGCTCGAAAAGGTATGCCGTTCGCACCAGAGAAAGATCTTTATACTCCGCCAGAAGTATCCATTCCCTGGAAGGGTTCAAACCCAGAAGAGAAGCCTCCCTGTCCAGTTGTATTATGTAGGGCTTCTTCTCGTAATACCGCCAGGTGTAGTTTCCCCGCCCGCGGATACTTCCTTTAAAAGAGGCGCCATCCAGGCCGATGACGGCATCGACATACTTTGTCTTGCTCTCGACGGGAGCGGCAGTGTTCACGGCAATGCGGGGAAGGGATGTCGTTGCCGGCGGGAGTTCCTCCAAGTGCGGTTTTTCCACGCATCCGGCAAGAATAGCCGCTCCCAGCAAAAACAGAATATGCAGATTCTTTCTCATAGACTTCCCCGTGACAAAGATATGAAATAAAAACCGTAACTATCCGGCCGAAAAACAAGAATTGCCCGTTTCTGAATGAGTGACTATCCGGCCGAAAAACAAGAATTGCCCGTTTCTGAATGAGTGGGCCCTGCCGGATATCCACGCAGACCCCTGTAGAATGGCGATTTGCCGGATATCCACGCGGAACACTGTCCGGGGCCGATTTTGTGGATATCCGGCAAGGAAAACGACCAAAATGGCGAAAAACGTTGCCGGATATCCACACAGACATCCGTAGAATGGCGATTTACCGGATATCCGGCCACAGGACGAAGGACTGGCGGGCAAAAAGGGCCTCTGGTGCCCGTGAGCTGGGCGGAAACGATGGTTGGCGGGCAAAAAGGGCTTCTGGTGTGCCCGTGAGCTGGGCGGAAACGATGGTTGGCTGGCAAAACGGGGGTCTGGTGTCCGGGAGCGGGGCGAAAACGAGGCCGGCCGGGCAAAGGGCGGAGCCTAATGGGGCGACAAGTTTGTCTTTTCGGCAAATAATTGCTATAATTGCAGAAAATGCTGTGTATCATGAAATTAAAGTATTTCTCCCTGCTACTTGTGTGTGCATCGCTCTCGGCTGCGGCGGCTCCGAATGAGCCCAGGCCGCTTGCGCTCACGCCGGATACGAAATTTGTCGCCCTGCCGGATTATGCCACGGTGGGTAAGTATATCATCGACGGTGCGTGGACGGTGAAGTCGGGCCAGAACTATGCGTTCTACAATGTGGAGGGCCGGTGCATCTTCGGCTACGAGTACACCGTTCAGGGCAACCGCTGGCCGCAGATGGTAGGCGGCGCCGTGATCATGTACGCCAAGGGCAACACCTACGACAATCCCCAGCAGTACATCCTGTATCTGGACGGCTCGGTGAAGGAGCTGCCCGCGGAATTGACGGCCCCGGCAACGAATTTTGTCGATGGCGTAGCGCTCATCGGCCGAAATGCTGGATTCAAGAAGGAATACATCTACATCAACACCCAGGGAGAAAGGGTTTACGGAGAGCTCACCTCCAAGCCCATGCAGTTCTGCGGGGAGAACTATACGCTTCCCCCGCTCAGGGACGGCCTCCGGGCGTGGTGCGACCCGTCATCGTCGTGGGGCGGGAAGTGGGGATTCATCGACAAGGATGGAAATCTGGTCATCCCAGCGAAATATGACGAATGCCGTTCGTTCAGCGAAGGATATGCCATCGTCAAGGAAAACGGTTCGGTCTATTTCATCGACAAAAAGGGAAACAAGGCCTTCGAGCCGCAGTGGAGCGGCGTTTCCGGCATCCAGTCGGTGAGCGACGTGCACGACGGAATCATTTCCGTGAGCGGCTATTCCGTGATGACATATTATAATACGAAGGGGGAGAAAATCGGCGAAGTGGACGGCGGTAGCTCCTTCTATGGCGGCTATGCGTTCTACAACATAAGCTCCGACTATTACTCCGGCACAACCTGGGTGATGGATAAAACCCTGAAGCAGGTGGGGAAGGCCGATGCCATCTACCTGGAATGGAATTACAACGGCCACACGCCTGATTTCAACGACCTTGGGGTAGCCACATCCAGCGGCAAAAAGGTGATTGCGCCGGACGGCACCGTCCTCATACAGCATCGTGGAGTGAACGGCAACAGGGCCAACGACTACGAGATTGGGGATTTCAGTGGCAGCGGCTATGCCAAGGCGGAGCTGAGGCACAACGGCGACAAATATTACGGCTTCATCGACCTGGAAGGAAAATTCGTGATTGTGTTCGACTGGAACCGAAGCGTGACGGAAATCACCAGGGACGATAACAATCCTTATCTGATAATTGATCCCCCGGGAGGTGATCCCATCGGAGATCCCATCATTTATCCCATCCCCATAAACCCCGAAAAGGAAGACCCCATCGGCCCCAGGAACACCTCCAGGCAGGCATATACCGTTAGCGTGAGGGCGGAACCGGCCGAGGGCGGCAGCGTCTCCGGAGGCGGGCAGTATTACAAGGACGACAAGGTGAAACTTGCCGCTACCGCAAGCGACGGATGGAAATTCACGGGCTTCAAATGCGAAACCCAGGGCGTGAGAATTAGCGAGGCGGGAGAGTTCACCATCGACGGCAAGGACGTGTCGGTGGTGGCCAATTTCGTAAAGAAAGATGTAATAGAGGACGTGACCACCACCGGGGCCTTCTGCGCCCATCAGGACATTTCCGTGAACGACGGCGAATACCATCTTATCTATGATGCCTACATGGAGATGAGCGCCGGAAAAGACATCGATACGCCTTACGGAAACAACACATCAGGTTTCCTCACCTGCATGATCGACGGCGACGAAGTGATAACCGTAAAACAGAAGGTGAACGGCAAGGAATCCACGCTTTCATGCAGGATGTTCTTTGTGCCGATGAAGATTTCCGGCATAATCAAGGCCGATGGGAAGCAGTATCTGGTGCTCGACGGCGGCCAGATGCTCGTTGGAGGCATAACTTTGGGCAAGGAAGACCCCCTGGCCGCCCTGTTCATCGAACTGGTGGCGGGCCACGACACCTTCGGCACGGTATCCAAAGGCCGATATCGCCTCGAACTCACGCAGTTCGACCCCTCAACCGGCGAATGCACCTTCGGCAACCTGGAGCGTTTCCATCCGCGGATGGGATGGATCCTCTCGGACGACTATCCCTCCACCCACGAGGACCGTGGCTTCTTGTCGGTAAACGTGGACGCCAGCATCCCCGGCGAATTCTTCCGCGGCCTTCACATGAAGCCCTGCTCCAAACGGCAAGTCCAGTGGACTCCCCCGAAGAGCTGGAGCGAAGACGCCTACGACGCCCTCGTGAAAGACCTTCTCCAGCAGCTTGGCGCGCTCGAGACCGACTGGGATATGACGTTTGGGAAATAAGGTAACTACTTCTTTTTGTAGATCTTGCCGAGGTCGAGGTCTTCGCCGATGGGCATTTGGGGGTCGGTCACCGATACGTCGATGATGCGGCCGCGGCGGAGCATGACCTCTTCCTCAAGGAAGCGGAGCTGCTCTTTCATGCAGTATAGCATGTTGGCGGCCATATCGTGGGAGTGGCCCGCGTAGCTGTAGAAGTGGTAGGTGTAGCCTTTGGGGGCGTAAATGTCCTTTACAAGGGCGCTGGAGCCGTACATTCCGTATTTACCGAAGGTTCTTTTGCCGATCATCACGGCGCCGTCCTTGGTGCCGTGGACGAGCAGCTGCGGGGCCGGGGTTCGGGAGTATGTGGGCAGGCCGGTGAGCGTCATTAGCGCTCCGGCGAAAGACATCACGCCTTTGAAATGGAACCCTTCCGGGAGGCCCGCCGCCTCCGCCAGGGATGGCGCGCCGTTCCAGGCGTTGCACGCGTCAAGTTCCGCGGCCAGGCTTATCATCGCCCCTGCGGAATTACCCATCATCACGATGTTCTCCGGGTCTATGCCCTTCTTGTCGATGAGAAACTTAACCGCGGAGAAAACATCCTCTACGCCGATGTCCACGGCCCTTTTCGTGAGCCGGCAACTCTCGAACAGGTGGAACACGTCGAACTTCATGTCGATGCCCTTGAGCCCCAGGCGATAATCCACGGCCACCACGCGGTAGCCATGGTCCATATACTCCTGGAACCAGGGGAAGTAGAACGGGTCGTTGCGGAAGCCCCAGATGAAGCCGCTGCCGAAGGCGAAGACCAAAGTGGGCTTCTGGATGCCTTGGAACGTGGTTTCGGAGCCCGGGGTGGGTTCGTAGATGTCCAGGAACAGGTCGCAGGTATCCCGGTGGGCGAAGAGGCAGGTCTCCGAAGGGGTGAGCTTGGGGGTGTTGTCATCGGCCTGAGCCTGAACGCCAGGGACACCCATTGCAAGGGTTGATGCCATAAGAAGGAGTAGGATTCTTTTCATAAGCACAAAAATAATCCTTATATTTGGAGAAACAAAATCACGTAATATGTTTTCAAAGGAAATTTACGCTAGGCGCAGGGAAACACTCCTGCGGAAAATGAGGGAAGCCGGCCAGAACGGCATGGTGCTGTTCGTGGGCAACGTGGAGGCCCCCGCCCAATATAAGGACAACTGCTATAAATGGCGTCAGGACAGCTCCTGGCTGTATTTCTTCGGCATCGATGAGCCGCATTATGCAGCGCTCCTGGACATCAATACCGGGGCGGAATGCATTTATGCCGATGACGTCGATATCGACGATATCATCTGGATGGGCCCCCAGCCTTCGGTTCAGTCCAGGGCGGAGGGCGTTGGCGTGGCGAAATCGGCCCCCTATGCCGCTCTGGAGGAGGCTCTGAAGGGTGGACGCCCGGTGCATTTCCTGCCGCCGAGCCGGTACTACAACACGATGGAACTGGCGCGTTTGATGCCCGGAGCGGAGCCGTCGCTGCCGCTTATCAAGGCGGTTGTGTCGATGAGGCTCATCAAGGAGGACATCGAGATTGCGGCGCTGGACGCGGCCTGCGACCTGGGTTACGAGATGCACAGCATCGGCCGGGATAATATAAAGCTCGGCATCATCGAACAGGACATTGTGGGTAAGATGGAGGGCTTCTGCCTTGAAAAGGGCTGGGGCGTATCGTTCCCCACGATTCTCACCCAGCACGGAGAAACGCTGCATAACCACCTGCACGACAAGATTATAGAGCCTGGAAAACTGATGGTGATAGACGCCGGCTGCGAGAGCAACGAGCACTATGCGTCGGACTTCACCCGCACATATCCCACTTCCGGGAAGTTCTCCACCAAACAGAGGGAGATTTACCAGATTGTGGCCGATTGCAACGAGCTGGCGTATTCAATCACACAGCCCGGAATCACATACCGCGAGGTGCATCTAGCTGTTGCGCGCAAGATGCTGGAGGGGCTTTCCGCGCTTGGTCTTGTGAAGGGCGACCTGGACGAAATGGTTGCCGCCGGTATCGCCGGCCTGTTCCAGCCCCACGGCCTTGGCCACAACATGGGCCTGGACGTGCACGACATGGAGGATCTGGGCGAGAACTATGTGGGCTACGATGAAGGCCAGGTGCGCGCAAAGCAGCTGGGCCTCGGTTCGCTGCGCATGGCAAGGAAGCTTGTTCCCGGCCATGTAATCACCGATGAGCCGGGTATTTACTTCATCCCTGCACTCATCGAAAAGTTCAAGAAGGAAGGCCTTGGCGGCGACTTTGTGAATTACGCCGCGCTCGAAGGCTACTACGATTTCGGCGGCATCCGTCTGGAAGACGATGTGCTGGTAACGGCAGAAGGCGCCCGCCGCCTTGGCCATCACCGCCTCCCCATCGCCCCGGACGATGTTGAGGCCGCCATGAAATCGTGTTGAAAACTTTGTTAATTAATTAAAAATTACTATCTTTGTCGCCCCAAAAAAGCGGGACATAAGACCCGCGGATTTGGGGCGTAACTATAACTTATTTATTAACAAACATTTATGCCAACAATTCAACAACTTGTCCGCAAAGGACGCGAGCAACTTGAAGTAAAGAGCAAGTCTCGCGCGTTGGATGCTTGCCCTCAGAAGCGCGGCGTGTGCCTCCGTGTGTACACCACCACGCCTAAGAAACCTAACTCGGCTATGCGTAAGGTAGCCCGTGTGAGGCTTTCCAACACCAAAGAGGTCAACGCATACATCCCCGGAGAAGGCCACAACCTCCAGGAGCACAGCATCGTGCTTGTGCGCGGCGGCCGTGTAAAAGACCTCCCCGGTGTCCGTTACCACATCCTTCGTGGTGCCTTGGATACAGCTGGCGTAGACGGCAGGACCCAGTCCCGTTCCCTCTATGGCGCCAAACGTCCCAAGAAAGCCAAGAAGTAATTTACAAATCACCTAACAATTTTTCAAAATGAGAAAAGCGAAGCCTAAAAAGAGGATTCTACTTCCTGATCCTAAGTTTCACGACGTGGAGGTTACCCGTTTCGTGAACAATCTTATGCTCCAGGGGAAGAAGAGTATCGCGTATTCGATCTTTTATGATGCTATCGACATGGTAGGCGAGAAGATGAAAGATTCTGACAAGGCTCCTCTCGATATTTGGAAGTCCGCATTGGAGAACGTGACTCCTCAGATTGAGGTCAAGTCACGCCGTATCGGCGGTGCAAACTTCCAGGTGCCGACCGAGTTGCGTCCGGAACGCAAAGTCTCCGTAGCCATGAAGAACCTTATCCAGTTCGCACGCAAGCGCTCGGGACACTCGATGGCAGAAAAGCTCTGCGCGGAAATCGTAGCCGCCTACAACAGCGAAGGTGGCGCCTTCAAGCGTAAGGAAGACATGCACAGAATGGCAGAGGCCAACAAGGCATTTGCACACTTCCGTTTCTAAGATCTGTAAACTGAATGGCCAAGAGAGATCTCAGGTACACACGTAACATCGGCATCATGGCGCACATCGATGCCGGTAAAACCACTACGTCCGAACGTATCCTTTATTACACCGGGAAAACCCACAAGATAGGAGAGGTACACGAAGGCGCGGCCACCATGGACTGGATGGTGCAGGAGCAGGAGAGGGGAATTACCATCACCTCCGCAGCAACTACGGCATTCTGGCACTATGAGGGCGAAACCTTCCAGATCAACCTTATCGACACTCCCGGGCACGTGGACTTCACCGTGGAGGTGGAGCGCTCGCTGAGGGTTCTGGACGGAGCGGTTGCCACATTCTGCGCCGTCGGCCGGGTTCAGCCCCAGAGCGAAACCGTCTGGCGTCAGGCCGATAAATACAATGTGCCGAAGATCGCGTATGTGAACAAGATGGACCGGGTAGGGGCCGATTTCCTCGCATGTGTGGAGGATATCAAGGTCAAACTCGGAGCCACCGCGGTTCCCGTCTGTCTCCCCATCGGTGCCGAAGACAAGTTCGAAGGCATCATCGACCTCATCGACATGAAGGCTATCTTCTACAATTCTTCCGAGGAGCTCGTGAATTATCACGAAGGCCCCATTCCGGAGGAACTCAAGGGAGAGGCCGCGCGCTGGAGGGATATCCTTCTGGAAGCGGCCGCGGAATGCGATGAGTCGCTTATGGAGAAGTTCTTCGAGGATCCGGATTCCCTTACCCGCGAGGAGATTATCGCCGCGCTGCGCAAAGGCTGCATCTCGATGCAGATCGTGCCGGCCTGCTGCGGTTCCTCCTTCAAGAACAAGGGCGTACAGTTCCTCCTGGATGCCGTTATGAGGTATCTGCCTTCTCCGCTGGACAAGGGGTCGGTAACAGGAACGCACCCCCGTACCGGAGACGAACTTGAACGCAAACCTTCCGCAGACGAACCCTTCTGCGCTCTCGTATTCAAGATTGCGACGGATCCCTTCGTGGGCCGCCTCGCTTTCATGAGGGCGTATTCCGGACGTCTGGATGCCGGTTCCTACGTATATAATACGCGTACGGGCAAGAAGGAAAGGGTTGCACGCCTGTATCAGATGCACTCCAACCACCAGAACCCCATCGAGTTCGTGGAGGCGGGTGATATCTGCGCAGCCGTGGGCTTCAAGGAACTCCACACGGGCGACACGGTGTGCGATGAGAGCCATCCCATCACTCTGGAATCCATGGATTTCCCGGATCCGGTTATCGGCATCGCGGTAGAGCCCAAGACCCAGCAGGATCTTGACAAGCTGGCCGTGGCGCTTGGTAAACTGGCGGAGGAAGACCCCACCTTCACGGTGAAGTCGGACAACGAAACCGGGCAAACCATCATCTCCGGCATGGGAGAGCTCCATCTGGACATCATCGTGGACCGTCTGCGCCGCGAATTCGGCGTAGACATCAACCAGGGTGCTCCGCACGTCAACTACAAGGAAGCTATCACCACCAGCACTCAGCTGCGTGAGGTTTTCCGCAAGCAGACGGGCGGCCGTGGAAAGTTCGCAGACATCGTGGTCGAAATCGGTCCCGCGGACGAAGGCGTCCAGGGGCTCCAGTTCGACAATCAGGTCAAGGGTGGCAACATCCCCAAGGAATTCATCCCCTCCGTGGAGAAAGGATTCCAGGCCGCAATGGCAAACGGCGTCCTTGCCGGAAACGAGGTCCCGTCCCTGAAAGTTACCCTTCTGGACGGCAGCTTCCATCCGGTGGACTCAGACCAGCTCTCCTTTGAGCTGGCCGCCAGGATGGCTTTCCGCAATGCCTGCCCCAAGTGCCATCCGGTACTTCTCGAGCCCATCATGTCGCTCGAGGTAGTAACTCCGGAAGAGTACATGGGCGACATTGTGGGAGACCTCAACCGCCGCCGCGGCCAGATTGTCGCAATGGACTCCAGCGGGAGCGGAGCACGCATCGTCAAGGCGTTTGTTCCTCTTGCAGAACAGTTCGGTTATGTCACGGTGCTGCGTACGCTGTCCAGCGGACGTGCTACCAGCACCATGACATTTGACCACTATGCCGAAGTCCCCGCAACGCTCGCAAAGGGCATTGTGGAAAAGAGCGGCTACTCAACCAGGAACATGTTCCCTGACGACACACTTTAGCAAAAATTTAAAAGTTTAGCAATATGAGCCAGAAAATCAGAATCAAACTGAAATCATTCGATCACATGCTGGTGGACAAGTCCGCAGCCAAGATCGTGGATACAGTGAAGGCAACGGGTGCAAAGGTTGTGGGTCCCATTCCTCTTCCTACAGGCAAGAAGATCTTCACTGTGAACCGCTCCACCTTCGTTAACAAGAAGAGCCGCGAGCAGTTCGAACTCGACTCCTATGTCCGTCTTCTGGACATCGACGACAGCAACGCAAAGACCGTCGATTCCCTGATGAAGCTGGAACTCCCTTCGGGTGTCGAGGTGGAAATCAAAGTGTGATAGAGCACGCGATTTTTTGCTATCTTTGTATTAGATAGCACCCGGTCCCTTAGCTCAGTCGGTTAGAGCAGCGGACTCATAATCCGTGGGTCGTGGGTTCAAGTCCCCCAGGGACCACAAATATGGCTTGCACAATTTGTGCAAGCCATATTTGTAGTCCCTTCTTCTTCGAAGATACCGGGGGGCTAACCCCCCGAACCCCCTGTGTCGGCCAAGGCCTCCGATTTTGTGTCCCCTTCCATTTAGATTTTTATTCCCAGTTGCTTGGCGGCGCTGTTGATCAGCTTGTCCAGCATGATGGGTTTGGTGATGAAGTCGTTGGCGCCGAGGTTGTAGGCCTTCACGATGTCTTCGTTGGAGTTGAGGGCCGAGAGCACAACGACGCGAAGATCCGACAATTCGGGATTCTTGCGTATTTGCTCCAGAGTTTGGAAGCCGTCCATGATGGGCATCATAATGTCCAAAAACACCAAATCAGGCTTGTCTGCGAGGATTTCCCGCATTGCTTCAAGTCCATTTTCCGCCTTGAGAATGCGAAATCCGAAGCGTGAAAGCATTTTCTCCACCAACATCACATTCAGGGGGACATCATCCACCACAAGGATGCTGTATTTGCTGAGGTCCAGTTTGAGGTCTTCCATTACTGCAGGTCGGGTTTGCCTTCGCGAATGCCTGCGATCCACACCTTGGGCGTTACGCCGGTAACTTTCTTGAAGATGCTGTTGAATGCCGATGCGCTGAGGAAGCCGCATGCCGCGGCTATTTCGTCCTGCTTGGCGCTGCGGTGATTGATGATATACTGCTCTGCATAGTCTATGCGCAAAGTGTTGAGCAGTTCCGGGAAGCCAAGGTTATAGGTGTTGTTCACCAGCTTGGATACATAGGTCTTGTTGGTTTTCAGGCGGTCTGCCACATCGCCCAGGGTGAGGCTTGGCTGCAGGAAGAGCTGCTCTTTCACCATAAGCGTCTGGAAGCGGGAGAGGAGGCTGTCGTCGTCCCAGGTTCTTGCCATGGAGGCGAAAAGATTCTCCTTGACAAGAGTGGATTTCGCTCCGCCTTGCTGCATGGCATCCGGATCCTCATGGATATGTTCGCCGATTTTCTCCCTCAGGCGTCGAAGGCCTTCTTCCTCCGCCTCGTCCAGAAGGTCGTCCAGCGTAAATTCAACTATAATCGACTTGATTTTGTCGTTGTAGTTGTACACCATCACGTGCCTCATATTCTCTAGTGTAACCTTTTCCCTTGCGCCGAATAGCGCCGTAAAGGCTACGTTGAAGACAGCTGCCGCCATCGCGAGCGAAATAATAATCAGCAGCCATGGATGTTGTTGAAGTATCCGGTTGCCGATAAGGATTTTTGCCAATACCAAAACAATAGGCAGGAACAGGTTCGAGAACTGAATCTGCATCACAGAGATTGGCTCGCCTTTTCTCCAGAAGTCGCGGAAATCTTTGATTTTGAACCTATTCTTCCGGGCATGGTACACAAGCATGATGAATCCCAGCAACAGTTCCGTTCCAATGACGACTCTGAAAAGTACAAAAGTCCACAGGTAATAGGCAAAAAGCACTTTATCCTCTCTTGGACGGCGAACCGGAAGGCCTTCGTTGTAGATGTCGTGCAGATAATTGGCAATAGGTTCCACTCCTTTAAGGTGTGTTATCAGTGCGCTGGCCGTGATAAATACAACCGGAATTATAGCCCAGGACCATTGCGCCGATGTGAATTTTGTCTTATGTTTGAGCTGGTACAGGTACATCCACATCAGAGGAATGAGGCATGGACCGGCGAATAGTTCCAGCAAGGTCATATAAACAAGTAATTCCGGATTCACATCCGGATTTGCATAGCTTGAGTCTGTTACAAGGAATAGCCCAAGCATTATCAGAAAGAGTGCAAATATACCATATGTGCACGTTCTTCGGGATACGAAATAATTCAACAATATCCACCCGAAGCAGGCCGCAGCCGGCAATAGTAGAAACAGTAGTCGTATCATAGCGGCCTAAAATACATTGTTGTCTTCATAAATATGGGTTTCCCAATCCGATACGCTGGCGGAGAAGGAGATTGACTGATAGATATCTCCGGTGTCCAGCCCAAGATGGAAAGTGTACTGCTTTCCATACTCGAACACGTTTCCGGGTATTACGTTGTACAGCATGAAGCGGGCAACCTGACCGGTAAGGGCGCTGTATGTGAAACCGCCGATGGTGAATGCCTCCACATCGTACTCCACGAGAACGCACTGTTTTCCCGGCCGGATTTCGTCCGGAACCGAATAGTAGCGGCTGCTCTCCGACATCCTGGGTACCAGGCGGTCCCTTCCGACGAAATTCTCTTCCATCTCCAGCTTCGCATCCCCTTCGAATACCACCACGTCCCTGAAATACCCCTGACGCCTCCAGAGGCCAAGATTAGCACCCATATTGTTAAGGAATACGCCAGCAGACGCTACATTGGTAGCGGTAACCTTGCGAATATGGATAAGGCCTTGCAGCTGAGGATCCGACGTCACATCCTGCAGCGTAAAGCCGATGTCGTTGGTAATGTGCTGGAATTCGAAGGGAATGAGATTGATCCGGTCGATTGCCTGCTCTACAGTTTTTGATACAAGCGGACCTGCGTCCACATCGTTGATTGCAAATGGAATTGAATATGCGGAATTGTCGTCCTCGTACTTCACGCCTTCCACATAGGGATAATAAGCGCTCATTGCGATTTTGTCCCTTCCTTTCCACATATCCGGATTGAACCAACCAGTATAAGTATCCCCGGTGCTTTGCGCGCGCTCATTGTCGATGAGCACTTCATGGGTATAGAAATCCATGCCCACGACGCCGATAGGCCTATCCGTATCCATGGTGGCATAATTGTCTCCCACGTCTACTCCACCCTTAGTGGCGATTTTGCTGCGGGGAATAACCTCGCCGTCCCTGGTGACGGTGATTTCGAACTCCACCTTTTCTTTCTTCTCGTTGGAGCCGGGGAGCGCCGGACCGCCGGAATTGTTCAGCCCGATCTCGTCCACCTTCAGACAGGAGGACAGGCAGATGATCGCGGCCGAAGCGGCCAGGAGGGCGGGGTTCAGGTGCTTATACATAGTATAGTTTTGTTTTCAAGTGCAAAGATATGTAAAAATTATTTTACAAACAAGAAATAATTGCAAATTCTTGACAATTTTGCCAAAAATTTGCAAAAAAGCATAAAAACCGTAAATGACGGGCTTCAGTCGGTTTTATGATTCTTGTCGGTTAGGCTTTCAATCCACATCCGCGGAGGTATTCCTTTAACCTTTTTGAATATGTTATTGAATGATGAAGCGCTCAGAAATCCGCAAGCTTCGGCAATTTCAGCCTGTTTTGCACCTCTATGACTAAGAATGTATTGTTCTGCGTAATCTATCCTAAGAGCGTTCAAGAGTTCCGGGAACCCGATGTTATAGGTGTTGTTCACCAGCTTTGACACATAAGTCTTGTTGGTATGCAGTTGCTCCGCCACTTCGGTTATAGACAGGCTTGGCTTGAGGAATAATTTGTCTTTAACCACAAGTTTCTGAAAGCGGGCAAGAAGATTTTCATCATCCCAGGTGCCAGCCATTGTTGCAAACAACCGCCCGGCAGTTGCCGATTCGCCCGTATCCGCTGCACTGTCCGTTGCTTTCTTGGGGTTCCGCTCATCGAGTTTCCTATGTAAACGTTCAAGGCTATTCTCGTCTGCATGGTCCAGAATCTCGTTCATTGAATACTCAAGGATGGCAGACTTGTTCTGTTTATTGTGGTTGTAGAACACAATAAAGCGCATGTTGTTTAATGAGATTTTGTCGATTGCGCCAAACAGAGAAGTAAAGGAGATGTTGAGAATGCATAAAGTGATTATAATCGCCAGGGTTATGTTCAGCCAAAGATGATCTCTCGGAGCACCGTTTTGCAGTATGACTTTTACGAAGACGATTATAATGGGAAGGATGAAATTGAAAAGTTGAAGCTCCAGCGGGGAACATTTTGCGCCTTTGCTTGCAAACCGGAGAAGGTCGCCTGGGGACAATTTTTCTTTAATCAGATACCAAACCAGATATCCGACAGCCCCGAACGCCTCAATTGTCACAATAACCCTGAAAACGACGGATGTGAAGACGTAGTATAAATATTCCGCTTCGCCTTTATACTTTGAGACAACCCCTGTACCATTATTATTCAGCTCGTCCAGGAAAGAGGCTATAGCTTTTGATCCAGACAAGCCATGCAGAATGGCACCGGTAGCCAGAAGGTACACCGGTATGGCAAGCCACAGGTATTGCCATGAGGCAAAGCGGGAATCGCTCTTTAGCTTACGCAGGTACATCCACGCCAGCGGAATAAGGCAGGAGGCGGCGACGATTTTTACAATATTTGCAACACCAAGCGCGTGAGGGTTAATCGCCGGGGCGGCATAGAGAGAATCTGCCAGACAGAAAACACCGGTTGCCAGAAGAAGAATCTGAAATATGACGAATGTGCTTGTCCTGCGTGAGAATAAAAAACTCTGCACTGAACAGAACAGACATGCAAAAGACGGCAAAATCAATATGAGGAAAGCCAACATTGCAATCAATCCTTGCGCCAAATATAAATGCTACAGACAAAGATAAATAAAGTTAAAGTGAGTTCCAAAAGTAATTATAAATTCAAAAAATGTTTTTGAAATAGAAAAATTTTCAAGCGCGTAGTACGCGCGCACGCGCAATATATATAGGTATATGGGCGTCATGCATCAAGGGGCGTTCATGCTATACTCAAAAGTCGTAGGATAGGCTTTGTCCAGAGAGTAATCAACGAACTGTTAAATCCAGAAGGGTCATCAAAAACAGGTTCTATTCTCTATTTAACCATCAGGGGCAGGTTATGCTTTGGAATAGTTAAATGCCTCGCGTACGGTCGCCAATTGTCGACATGTATCAATTTTGAAATTGATACATGTTCCCGTTAGAATGCCGTACACGTAGTATTCTGCATCCCCGATAAGATAAAGAACCCCTTATGACCCTATATTGCAAAGGCGTCCAGAAATAGACAAACGCGCCGTCTTTTTGTTATACTCTTTGTTCAGGGAGCCATCTAAACGTTATCTCCTCCTTTTTTAATAAACCATAATCCCGATAGATCGCACATTATTGGATATGGCGGTATACTTGATCTTATCGCCTTTCTCGTAACTTTCCGCCATGGACATCTTTTATTAATGACGTTTTAAACACTTCCGGAAACGGTTGATCTCACATTCTTGTATCCTCTTTTAATTTTAACGAAATAGCCATTCTACGCACGCCGATTTGTTTATGTATCAAAATTAAAAGCCTAATTATGCACCTTCGGATGTCTGCCAGACGCTTTGTTTTTGGGTTAATTATACCGATCAAAATTCACCTTCTTTTCCAGAATATTATATTAATGTTCCCCGTCAGTAATCCGGTATCCGACTAATGGGTCTTGGTTCCTTTTGAGCCTTTATTACCGTTAACCATTAGAGTGCTTCCTGCAGAATCTTTTCCACTTAATTTGTATTAGTTTTCCCTTTTCGGCGCCCATCATACCCAAATTCTGCTATTTCTAATTGATAAAATTTTGTTAAAGTATCAAAATTGTAAATTTGTAAATTCGCTCTTTTGATATTGTTGCACAAGTAGATGCTTTTTTTTAACTTAGTGCTGCAATGAAAAATCGGCTTTACATATTGTTCTCTATTTTGCCTATAATTTTTATGTTATTATCGGCAAGTAACAATTTTGTTTCAGCCCAGAATTTCAGTCATTTTCTTCATTTTCGCATTTCAGATTCTCATCTTGATGAGAACTGGATGGATAATCTTAAACAGATTAAAGCTATCCAGGAGTTATTTGATCATAATACCCCTTCTAAAATAGAAGTTTTTTCAGCCGCATCTCCTGATGGTCCTTATTCTTTGAATAAGAAGCTGTCAGTTGAGAGGTCGCATTCTACTGTAAACCTTATTAAAAGGATATGCCCCTCACTCCCGGATTCAATTTTTGTCGTCAATTCCTTATCCGAAGATATTGATGGCGCTATTAAATTAATCCTCGAAAGTGGCCAACCATGGGCCCAGGAGGCCGTTTCTTTACTTCGTAAAGGCGGGAGCGATCCGGAAGAAGCGCTACGTCATTTTAAAGATGGTATTGTATGGCGTTATCTTGCCGATAATATTTATCCCATGCTTCGCCGTTCAGAGATTTCTATTATATATGATAATAATGATCTTTCTGGTGGCGTGACCCCTGTTGTCTCCACATCGGAAGGTTCTAATAATCAGGCAAATAACTCCGTTGTTAATCCGCTTTCAACCACATCCGCCAATTCGTCTGGTAAGGTTCCAGGGTGGGCCTATGCAGTAATGGCGTTATTTGCTTCAGCAGCTGTTGTTTTCGGTGCCCTCTACGCGCGCGAGCGCAAGCGCACACGCGACCTTATTAATAATAATATAGATAATCGGCCCGAAGAGCCTATTCAGCCACCTGTTGCGCCCGTAGAAGATTTAGAGATTCCCGAGTCCCCAGAGGAGCCGGTTATTTTCCCTTCAGAGGCGGCTGATTCAGCTGAAGATCTGTCGTTCCTGGGGCAGGTAAAGGCCAAAATCCAGGAAAATATCGCAGATTCAGGCTTTGGCGTTGAAGAATTGGCCACTGCGATGGGCATGAGCCGCATTCATCTCAATCGCAGGCTGAAATCAGAGGCAGACGCATCTCCTTCTGTGCTTCTTAAAGATGCCAGAATGGCGCTTGCGGCCCAACTTCTTAAGGAAGGCACTAAGAGTATTGCTGAAATATCTACCATGTGCGGCTTCTCAACGCCCTCTTATTTCGCAACGGCATTCAAGGATTATTATAATATCTCCCCGTCTGAGTTTATTTCGCATAGTTAAAGGGCGATTTAGCGAAACATAACTGCAAAAACAATCGGCCAGGAAATGCGCAATCGGATGATAAATCCGTTGCGCATACTTGTTTTTCTGCAGAAATACGCAAACACTAGGGGCGAAACGCCGAATTACCCACCAAAACGAAACATGCCGAAACGGTTTAAAACATCAAGAATCGACAAAAAATTCCAAAAATCAAAAACTTTTGTGAATTCATAAATGCGGGGGGGGGGGGGCAATAATGGAACGCATTTTGCACCTCCTGTTGTTGATAATGTTGTTAATATCCGCCAAGGAATCAAAACCTCAAGTCGTGAAGAATCCACCACAGCGGTCTGGGTGCCATTTTTGCCCCGGTTTTTAATTTTTTTTAGGAACGACGTCAAGAATAAAAAAATTTGTAAAAATGTGAAAAAAAATTTTGTATTCTAAAAATCTTGCCATATCTTTGCACCCAATTGGTTGTCAAAGTAACTCGAATGCTGGCGTGGAGCTTTGCAATCAAGGACGCTAATAACAGTGAATTAATGTACACGAAAAGCTTAAAATCAATGCTTTATGGGATTACTCTGCGAGTAGTCCTGGCTTTCGTGTTATCACTCGCGGCGTCAATTTTTTCTTACGCGCAGGACCGCACCGTACGTGTTTATTACCCGTACGACGACGCAACTTTGATGCGTGACTACATGGACAACGCCAATGCTTTTGCAGAAATCGCCGAAATTATAGCAAGCAACAGCGAAGTTGTCCCTTGCTTTGAAATCATTTCTTATTCCTCACCTGAAGGTGATTGGAATTATAACCTCCAGCTCTCTCGCAGAAGGGCAAAATCCCTGAAGCGTTATCTCGAAAGAAAATATCCCGAGCTTGTCGGCAATATTACGATTAATCCCAATGCCGAAGCCTGGGAAGAACTACATAACCTCGTTTCTCGCGACAGGCGTCTTTCTGAAAGCTCCCGTGCTGAAATTCTTCGGATTGTCGACAGCGACAAAGCACCGGACGCCAAGGAAAGGGAACTCCGGGACATGGAAGGCTACAAGAAATTCTACAGACATTTCTTCCGCAGCCTCCGTTATGCCCAGATCTCTGTCGTGGGAGAAACACCAAAGGTGGCAGCCAGCGGAACCGACGGAGTGGAATGTGCCGACGCGATAGTCGCCACAGATTCTACCTCAACTGTTATTAGCGACGTCTCCGAAAAACTCGAGGAATCCGTGTACAATACCGAAACTGCAGAACACGCCAGCAACGATACTACTGCCGTTTCCGGTTCCGCTGCCACTGCTTCCGATTCAACCTCGGTTGCATCTTCTGGCTCAGCTTCACATTCCGGCTCCACTTCTTCTACTTCAAGTTCTACTTCAAGTAGCGCTTCCGCCGTTTCTTCTTCTAATAACGCGGGAGAACCCACGGTTGCAAGCGTCGCCGGCGTCCCTGTCGTATATTTCCGCTACAACGAAGACTTTATCCGCCCGGATTTCAAGCACAACGCCGAAAATCTTCAGGAAATCGTCCGCATGATCCAGGCTGGTGAGATCACCGACTTCACAATTGCCGGTTTCTCCTCACCTGAAGGTCCCGTAAGAACAAACGTGAGCCTGAGCCTCCGCCGCGCTAAGGCTTTGAAGAGATATCTGGTGAATCTGTTCCCCGAACTGGAAAACAAGATCACCATTGTAAATGGCGGTGAAAACTGGAGCGGTCTCCGCGAGCAGGTTGAAAACGGCACCGCCCTCACTGATAGCGAGAAGGCAGAGATCCTGAATATCATCAACAGCGACGCCAATCCTGAAACCAAGGAGGCGCGCCTCCGCGGGACAACGTCCTATCGCAGGATCATGCACAAGTACCTCCCGAACATCCGTTGCGCATCCTTCGTGACCGACATTGCGGGGCGTACTGGACAAACTGTAGCAGAGCCTCAGGGCGACAATGTCCCTGACGACCCCGCCACCCACCAGCTTGACACTGTCAGCACCCAGATCGACACCACGGGCGCCATCGGCAGCCAGGTGGTCACTCCGGTGGACACCACCGTCACCCCGGTCGACACCACCGGTGCCATCGGCAGCCAGGTGGTCACTCCGGTGGACACCACCGCCGTTCAGACAGATACCCTGGAGCACAATACAACACCGGAGCCCCAGCGTTATCCCCTCTTTGCCGTTTCCACCAATTTGCTTTACGACGCCGTGGCCGCACCCAACTTCGCAATCGAAGTTCCCATCGGCCAGAAGTGGAGCGTTTACGGGGAATACACCTTCCCCTGGTGGCTGCCTGCAAGCAACGAGTGGTGCTATGAAATGCTCAAGTGGGATATCGGCGCACGCTATCGCCTTGGCAACAACTTCGACAAGAATGATCCGATGGATATCCTCAGCGGTCATTTTGTGGGAGTGGACCTCAGTGCCGGCTACTATGACTTCGAGCCTCTGCACAAGGGTTATCAGGGTGAGTTCCAGATGGCAAGCCTGGAATACGGCTATGCCTGGAAACTTGGCGACAACTGGAGGCTGGACGCCGTGATCGGCGCCGGCTGGCTTGGTACGCACTATAGATATTATGAGGCGGATCCCACAGACCAGCACCTGATCTATAAGTACTCCGGTAAACTCAACTGGATGGGTCCCACCAAGCTGGGCGTATCCATCAAGTATATTTTCACAACAAACAGGAGGGGAGAGAGATGAGAAAGCGCAGACTGACCATATTCCTGCTTGTTGCAATTCTGGCCACCCTGCTGATGGGCGGATGCCAGAGGCGTCCACTTGAACTTGTCTATCGCTCCTCCGTAAGGGTGATCGTCAAGTGCATCTGGAACATTTCCGTATATCCCGACGGCGTTAAGCCCTCCGGTATTACGCTCTACTTCTTCAGGGACGGCGAATTCTACACATCGATGACAACCGCAAACGTGGATTCCTGCGAAGTGCAGCTTCCTCAGGGTCAGTATCAGATGTATATGATCAGCCAGAGCCCGGAAGAGTTCTGGAAGATGGAATTCGAGAACATGACCGACTTCGATAACGCCGCCACCACCCTGCGCACTTCAACAACGCCCAACTGGGTGTCCCGCGGCACAACAACCCCTTCACCTTCGGTTGTGGAGAATCCTGAGATCCTGTATGCCGGCGTTTCCAACTTCTTCGAGATAACCGAGGAAATGACCGAGGAGTATCAGACCAATTACAGGAAGCTGAAGAATCTGAGGGCATCCGCCGCTGGCGCAAGGACAAAGGCAGAGGAGGATGAAATCTCTTACTACGAGGAGTTGGTTGAATACTATACTATAAGAATTCCTATATATCCTCAGAATGTGGTTTCCCAGTTCTGGGTATCAATATATGCGAAGAACGCAGATGTTCTCAAGTCCGTGAGGGCATCCACCAGCGGCATGGCCAAGACTTTCGAACTGACGCAGTTCACCACCAACAATGAAACCGCGATTCAGATTATCGACGAATGGAAGCTTTCAATGGACGATGTCGATAACCGCATCGGCCATATCGACGGCCTCATCACCACATTCGGTCTGCCGAACGGCGAGGTTCCCACTGTGCTGCGAGACTCCACGCTTAATGTAAGTACCCTTCTTATTGATAATACCACGGTGATGGACTATACCTTCGATGTGGGAGACAAGATTCAGGTGTTGCAGCCCAACAAGGGCTATAGGGCACTCTACCGGCTTATCTTCGGAGACAAGGATAATCCTATCATTGAGTTGCCGCCGGTCGGCCCCGCCCAGGGCAAGGAGAGTGGCATGGACGCCACGGTGAGCGACTGGGAAGAAGGCGAAACAGTAGAAATACCAATGTAACGAATTTGAAATTGAAACAAAAATAAACAAACAAATTAACTAAAAGCATTATGAAAAAGATTTTCACCCTCGCTGCCGTTGCAGCCCTCGTTCTTGCCTCTTGCGCCAAGATCGAAACCATCGATCGGAATGTCGATGAGCCCATCGCATTTGCCGGTTACGCAGGAAACGCTCTCACCAAGGCCGGTGCCTACGGTGAGGAGACCACAACCTCTCTCCAGACCAATGGTTTTGGTGTGTTCGCATACCAGACCACCGGTGACTACTCTGCAAGTGCTACTCCCAACTTCATGTACAACACGAAGGTGAGCACCTCTTCCTGGACCTACAGCCCCATCAAGTACTGGCCCAACCAGATCCAGTCCGGCAATACCGACAGCCAGCCCGCTACCGCTTTCCAGGCAGACAAGGTTTCCTTCTTTGCTTATGCTCCCCATGTAGCAGCCACCGCTTCCACCGGTGCAGTTACAGGCGGCACTGACGAAGGCATTACCGCCCTCACCACCAACGCAACTGCAGGCGACCCTAAGGTTACCTATAAGGTTTCCGCAGACCTTGACAAGCAGGTAGACCTCCTCTGGGCAGTTTCCAAGGGTGCAGCCTGGACCAACGTTGCCGGTACCACCAACACTCCTACCAGCGGCAAGCCCTATCTGAATCTCCAGAAGCCCGCTATCGGCACCGCTATCCACTTCTACTTCAAGCACGCCCTTGCACAGATTACCCTCAAGGCTGTCGCAGCTTACAACCAGGCCGCAGCCGGCGGTACCGCCCAGGATGGTGTCAAGATCACCATCAAGCAGGTTGAACTCAGCGTTCCCGGCATGACCCAGACCGCAGTCCTCAACCTCAACAACACCACTGCCGACACTCCCCTCTGGGAGAGCGCTTCCGGTTCTTCAGACCTTGCTCTTACCGTGAGCGGTTCCAACATCAACTCCGCCCTTCTTGACGGTGGTGACGTTGCTCCCGCAAGCCAGCCTGCAGGTGTTACCGCATCTGAGCAGAACGTGATTGTTGACGGCAAGTACTACACCGTCATCCCCAAGGCCACTTCCACCACAGTGAATGTTAAGGTTACCTATTACGTTTCCACTCCCGACTCCGACCTTCTTAAGGGTTACAGCCGTGTAGAGAACGTTATCAGCAAGGACGTTGTCTTCTCCAGCGGTTTCGCAGCCGGCACCAAGAACACCATCAAGATGATCCTTGGTATCTCCGAGGTTAAGTTCGAAGCTGAAGTTGAGGATTGGGCCGACGGCACCAGCGCCAATGTCAATCTCCCTCTCAACTAATATGTATTATTATCCGGGCGGGCCTGACCGCCGGCCCGGGTACCAAGTGATTAAAAATGAAAATGAAAAATATTAACAACAAACAAAACAAAAGCATTATGAAAAAGTCAATGATCCTCGCAGCAGCTGCTGCCCTCGCCCTTGCCGCATGCGCAAAGGTTGAGACCATCACCAACAACACCCCCGAGGCCATCGGCTTCAGCGTGTACACCGGCAAAGCCGCCACCAAGGCTGTTTCCGGTACAGACTTCAGCACCGTAACCACCGCAACCCTTCAGGCTTCCGCCAACGGCTTCGGTGTATTCGGTTACTACACCGATGCTGCCGACTATGCAAGCAGCACCAAGGCTAACTTCATGTACAACCAGCAGGTTAAATACAGCGGCGGCAAATGGTCCTACAACCCTGTGAAATACTGGCCCAACGAGCACGGCGCATCCGCAGTGAGCACCGACACCGACAAGCTCACCTTCCTTGCCTATGCTCCTTTCGTAGCCAATAACGCCATTGCAACCGATAAGGGTGTTTCCATTACCGACAAGACCGGTTCCGCAGCAGCCGACGAAGGTATCATCGCCATGACCGCCAACAACGTTGCCGGCGACGCAACCCTCACCTTCAAGGTTCCCGCCTCTTCCGAAGAGCAGATCGACCTTCTCTACGGTGTTCTGGGTGCAACTTATGTCGACGTTGAAGGCAACACCATCGGCACCGTTGGCAATCCTATGGAGAACCTCACCAAGCAGAAGACCGACGGCAAGATCAATATCCTGTTCAAGCACGCCCTCGCCAAGATCGCCATCGACATCAAGGAAGTTGTTGATGCAGAAGATCCTACCACCACCGTCAGCCCCGTTTCCGACGGTACCAAGGTTGTTGTCAAGAGCGTTAAGCTTAAGGGTACTGCAATCGGTTCCCAGGGCGACCTGAACCTTTACACTGGTGCCTGGGGCAATCTTACCACTGCTACCGAATTCACCGTAGCACCCCTTCCCGCCGCTATCTCCGTTGACGCTGCACCCACCGCATATCCTTCAATCGCAGGTGTGGATGAGGACGGTCTTGACAAGACTGTGGACCTCATGCTCATCCCCGGTGCATCCAGCCAGATTACCGGTGTGGAGATTGTCTACTATGTCTGCACTGAGGACCTCCAGCTCGACGGCGGCGTATCCGTGGTTGAGAACAAGATTTCCAAGGACTTCGCCACCGCTCTTTCAATCGAAAAGGGCAAGCAGTATGGCCTGAACCTCCTCCTTGGCATTACCTCCATCGACCTCACCGCAACTGTTGAGGCTTGGGATGTGATTACTCCTGCAACCGATGTCGACCTTCCCCAGAACGTTGACTAATCAATATCCTGCTCGGGCGGGTCTGACCGCCCGTCCGGGTGCCGATTTTTAAAATAGAAACAAATTTATTATTTTCACAAAGCTTTATGAAAAAGATCTTCACACTCGCTGCCATCGCAGCCCTCGTTCTTGCCTCTTGCGCCAAGAATGAAACTTATGTGATTGCGCCCGAACAGGATGCAATTTCCTTCGGCGCCTACAGCGGCAGGGTTCAGACCAAAGCCGGTTCCACCGACGACATGAACCTCGATGCTCTCAAGAAGGCCGACGCCGGTTTCGGCGTGTTCGCCACCTACTCCGCCACCACCGACTTCTCCGAGGCCAATGACAACTTCATGACCAATGAAAAGATCACCTGGGACGGTTCCGCATGGTCCTACAGCCCCGTCAAGTACTGGCCTAATCCCACCAACGGCAAGGATGCAGACGCTCAGAAAGTGAGCTTCTTCGCCTATGCCCCTTATGCAAATCCCGGCGCCACCGAGACTGTGGGTATCACCGGTTTCTCCATCGACGGTACAACCAAGCACAACCTGGTTCACTACGGTTTCTCCAACGATAAGAACACCCCTAACGTGGATCTTATGTGGGGTTACAAGACCGGCGCAGCCATTGCCACCTGGACTCTTGGCACCAACGATCCTGATTTCATCAACCTGAACCTCACCCGCACCACCGACAAGGTTGCCTTCACTTTCAGGCACCTCCTTTCCAAGCTCGGCGGTTCCCAGGAAGGCGCAGTTACCGATCCTGAAGCTGCAGGTTATGTGGCAAACGGTCTCATCATCAAGGCAAATGCAGAGACCATCGCTCCCACCAACGGCTTCGGCGCAGATGACGGCACCAAGATCACCGTTTCCAAGCTCATCATCGAGAGTGCACCCCAGGAGGATCCCGCCGGAACCCCCGTGCTTGACGCAAACGGCAACCCCGTTGTTTACGCTACCGGCATCCAGACTGGTAAGCTGGACCTCTACACCGGCAAATTCACCCTTGATGCAGCCGCCAACCCCGTCCAGTTCAAGCAGACCATCACCAACGATCCTGCAGAGATTACCGCCGGCACTGCCGACAGCCAGCTTGCAGACCGTATCGCCGAGCCCGCTTCCTTCGCTTCCTTCGCAGCTCTTCCCAAGGGCGTGACCGCAACCGCAGTCAACGTGTACAAGGACGAAAGCAGCCCCATCATCCTCGTTCCCGGCACCGCTCCCGTTGTCGACGTTACCATTACCTATATGGTGCGCACATACGACGCGAAGCTTCCCGGAACTTACACCGATGTTCCCCAGACCGTTTGGGGCCGCGTGAAATTCCCCACCATCGAGGAGAACAAGAAGTACAACCTTCTCATCATCCTTGGCCTGAACGATGTCAAGTTTGAGGCTTCCGTCCAGGATTGGGACACCGGTTCAACTTGGGTTGATGCCAACAACAACGGCGTTGTGGATCCCGGTGAGCTTACCGGTTCCGATCAGCAGATTGGTCTCCCGAATAATCTTTAATTTTCAATAATGCTTTTATCCCGGCGGGCCTGACCGCCCACCGGGGTACCAAAAAACAATAACGACACGATCATGTTCGGCAAAGCGACATACAGGATACTTGCGGCGGCAGCACTGCTGCTGGCGGCAGCGTGCGCCAAGGTGGAAGTGAGCGTGCCTTCAGATAAGGTTCCCGTTCTGTTCTCCACCTACGGCCAGCGCGCCCTGACAAAGGCGGATACCAGTTACGTGGCTCCCGGTGCAGATTTCGCCGTCGGTTCCGTCGTTGGCGTGTACGGCTTCTACCACGACGCCTCTGACTGGGCCACGGAGAACGCCGCGGGCACCAACATCGCCGACTTCATGTACCACACCGCCCTCACCAAGCAGAGTAACGGTTCCTGGACATACAGCCCCATCAAGTATTGGCCCAACGAATACGGTACCGGAGCCAACAGCGTGGACGTGGATAAACTCAGCTTCTGGGGCTATTATCCCCGTAATGCCTCCGGCCTGAACCTTTACAAGAGCGGTACCACCACGGCCTACGACAACAACACCAACGGTCTTCCCAAGATAAGCTTTACACAGGCAACCGACCCGGCGAACCAGGTGGACCTCATGTTCACAACGCCCCTGCAAGACCTTTACAGGAACGATGCACAGAATCACGGGGCTATCACCAATGGCGAAGTAACTCTTGTGTTCAAGCACGCCCTGGCACTGGTGGAATTCCAGCTTACGGAAGGTACCGGCGCCACGCTGAACACCCTGGACCTCACCAATATAAAGAAAACCGGCACCATAGAAGATCCCGGTACGGTTCCCTTCGTGTGGAGTAATGTCAGCACCGAATATACCACGCACATTGAGAACCTGAGCGTCAACGAGACCACCCTTCTCCGCCTCCTTGCGGTCCCCCAGACCATTAGCGCGGATGCTACGTTCACCCTCAACTACGACATCACCTTCGCCTCGTCGGATCCCACGCATCCGGATCCCATCGTCTACACCGGCGACTCCTTCTCGGTGAAGCTCTTCGACAACACCAACCCCGACACGTCCAAGCGTTACGGCGTAACGGAGTGGGAAGCCGGAAAGCACTACATCTACAAGATCACCGCCGGCCTGGACCGCATCGAGTTCGAAGAGATCGTTGAAGCCGGTGAGGACTGGACCGTGGGCAACGCCAACATATCAGTACCCGAGTAATGAAAAAGAGAGGAATCATACATATCTTTCCCTTGAAGGGGCTGCTGATCGCGGCCGCTGCGGTAGTCGTGGCCGCTTGCGTCAAGAACGAGATTATCGACGAGGGCAAGAAAGAGGCCATTGACTTTTCCTGGTATACCAACCGCGGCAACGCCGTAACGAAGGCGGATCCCACCTATTTCGTGGGGGATCCTACCACCACGGGAGTGGAAAGGCATCTGAACACCGGCACCAGCATGGGCGTGTTCGGATACTTCCACCCGCAGGACCACGGCGCGGCAGGCACCTGGCAGACCGGAGCCGGCGCATACAACGCCCCGAACCTGTTCTATAACGAGCCGGTAAGCATCACCGAGAACTCCGGCACCTATTCATACGATTACACCAACTCCCGTTTCTGGCCAAGGAACAAGCTGGACAAGATTTCCTTCATAGCCTATTACCCCTGGAACCAGCTGAACACCACCGGAGGCGCAACGGAGAACACCATCGTGGAACCCTTCCTGGACAGCCGCTCGGAGCGTCAGGGCATGGTGGGATTCTACTATGTGGTTCCGGAGGACTCCGGCGACCAGGTGGACTTCATGGTGTCCGACCTCTGCCTGGAGCAGAGCAAGGCCGTCTGGACGGACAACCACGCACAGGGCCTCACCGGCAACACCAACGGAAAGGTGAAATTCTTCTTCCACCACGCCCTCAGCCAGATCCGCGTGAAGAGCGTATTCTTTGACAAGGGCGGCAACGACGATGTGGACGTGAAGATCAACTATATCGTCTTCAGGAACGTGGCGGTGTACGGCCAGTGCATACCCGTGCCTGATTTCAGCACCACCACCGCCACCGGACGCACCACCGTCAGGCCCACATGGCCCGCCGGTTCGCTGGTGCCCAGGCGCCCCAACCTCACCTCCGGCGTAACCGCCGAGGTGTGCTACGATGAGGATACTCACCAGTGGAAAGTGGAGGAGTTCCTCCTGATGATCCCCCACCAGTTCTTCACCGGAGCCACCATCGAGGTGAACTTCGACGTCACCCGCAAGAAAGACGGGACAAGCGGCGAATACTACTCGTATCTGGGCAACACCCTTTCCGCGCCCCTTACCACCACAAACGTGTACGAATGGGAGGCGGGGAAAATATATACCTATAATATTAATCTGAACCTCAGGCAGATCAAAGTCACGGCCGACGTGGTGGACTGGCTGGATGCGGGCGAAGACGTTATTATGGACAATTAAAGCGGAACACTTATGAAGACTCTCAGAATAATGACATTGCTGCTGCTGGCGGCGGCCGCCCTCTCCTGCAGGAGGGAGGAACTGCCGTACCTTGGGCTCAAGGGCTACTACAGGAGCGATGTTGAAGTAAGGGCCTCTGCGGTTCTTCCGGAGGACTGGCTTCCCATGACCAAGGCCGTGGGGGACATTACCGACATAAATAACGCGGAGCTGCAGTCCAGAGGATTCGGTGTTTACGCTTTCTATACCGGCAGCGAAGGATACTCCGCGGCCAAGGACTCGTCGGCATACAACAAGTTCGGCCTGGTTCTCAACAACCGCTGGTTCTCCTATTCCGGCGGTGCCTGGGGCAACTCCGGCAAGGCGGAGTTCTGGCCCACGGCCGACGACGACAACCTTTCCCTCTTCGCATACGCCCCGTGGGACACCTGGAACAGTGTTGTGGCATACGACGGCAAGGTTCCCACCATCCAGTACGACGCCTACGTGGCCCAGAACCTCTCCGTGAGCGAACTGTCCAAACAGAGGGACATCCTCTGGGGAACCAACACCTCCGGCAACCCACACAAGGACATGCACAAGGACGACTACGCCACTGAGGGCACCGTGGACTTCCACTTCCGCCACGCTGTGGCCAAGGTGCGCCTGAACGTGAAGGGTTCACTGCCCGGAGAGGTGAGGAATATGACTTCGGCGGGAAGCACCAGTTCTTCCACAGGCGCGACTGGAGATGCTGAAAACGGGGCTACCACATCCTCTGTCGGTGATCCGGTGTTCGCCGTTGCGAATAATTCAACATATTACAGGCAAGGTAACAATAACAGAACAAGGTACTATCACGCAACCCAGACTCAGACAGAAACGGAAACCATAATCCAGACACGCTACCGTACAAGAACGGAGACGGCAACTGGCGTGAGATATTCTGTGAGCGGCCAGCGATATATGGTGGAAGAGGTAACGCTGAAAGGTTTCAACAAAACCGGAACGCTTGTTCTGGACAACTCCACGTCGTATTTGCCTTTGTGGACCAATGTTACAAAATTTAACGGCTCAACTCCGGAATATGTCCTGAACAGTAGCAATGTACTTTCTCAGCCGCTTCAGTATGTATCGGCGGCTACGATTCAGAATAACTTTTCCACCTATACCGGCATTACCGAAAACCCTGCCGAAATGATGTCCGGGTACTTCCTTTATGCAATTCCAAGGGAATCTTCCTCAGGTGACCGTATAGCCGTTACTATCGATTATCACAAGTTGAACGTTTCCGGCGCGCTCACCGCAAACCAGACCAGGCAGGTTGTTCAGAAACAGACCCGAACCATCACCCGCACACGTACCAGATCCCGCAATTCCGAAGAGATTACGGTAACTGTGGACTACAATTATAATTACTACTGGACGAATGCATTTAATAATAATGCCAGCCATGAGTCCGACTATACCTTCTCTGCGGATTGGGGTGCATGGGGCGACTGGAGCGCCTGGAGCAATCCATCCTGGGGAGAGTGGACCGACGATTCCGCCACGGACTGGAACATCACCAGCGAATCTCTTACCGGAGCGACGGTAAACTATAATGATGACAACGCCCCGCATCTGAGCGGAGAAATCATTACCTCCCTGCAAGGCGGCCGCGTCTATGATATCAACCTGATTGTCGCGGGCGACAAGATAGAACTTGACGTGGTTCCCCGGCCGTGGGACCTCAAGGAATTCGACTTCGACTACAACGCCAACATCAATGATGTAATCCAGGCGCTCACGTACGACTCTTCGTTTATTGATTATGCCGATGCCCATGGCAACGTTTACATCAACAACCGCATGGGCAAGTTCTACTTTAAGCTTGGCGCAGGAAAGTATGCCTCATGGCAGGCTTCACTGGTTGGCGATGCGGCATTCGGCTTCACCGACGAGAACGGCAACTTCCTTGTGGACGAGCACGGCAACCGTGTTGCATCCATCCGTAACGCCATCGACCCCGATGTGATGAATTACATTTACATCAAGCCCATCAACACGGAGGCAACCGTCACCAGCCACGCGAAGCTGAGAATCTACTACATTGACGCCACAGGCGATGCCGTGGTTGCCCTGAACCTGGTAAATATGGCCGGCGTTACCGAATGGACCATCTGGCAGAATGCGAACTAAAATGAAAGGAACGATGAAAAGCATATTCAAAGTAATGACAGCCCTGCTGCTCCCGCTCCTTTTCTGGACTGGATGCGGAAGGGAATCCATACCTGAAGCGGGAATTCCGGACCATTGCATAGAGATAACCCTCAGCGGCCTGAATCCTGTGCTTTCCACCAAGGCCAGCAGCCGTGGTGACGATGCATACAATGAGAATCTCGTCAAAAGTGTCGACTGCTTCTTCTACCCTAACGGTGCAACCGGTTCCAACGCCGTATTCTCCGCCCTTGGCCGAGGCGCAGATCCTGTTGCCGAAGGAGACAGCACCGTCTATAAAGTAAAGGTCTTTTTCACTGACGCCGACGCCATGAGGATGTTCGGGGACAGAAATTCCGGTACTTGTGAGCTGTACGTTATCTGCAACGCGCCTCTGAGCTATGACCTTAATCATTCCTCCGTAAGTGAACTGAAGGAACTGGTGGTGGAAAACGATTTCACGGCCCAGACAGTTCAGGGCAGTTTTGTGATGTCTGCCGATGAAACGTCCACCGTTACCCTTACTACCGACGCAAACGACAACAGGACAGCCCGCGGGCGCATCAAGGTTTCCCGCGCCGCGGCAAAGATACAGTTCTTTCTTCTTATTCCGGACGAGTTTGTGGATGAATCAAACCAGATGTGGGAACCGGTACTGGATGCCGGTATAGGCATAAGCATGTCCAACGCCGTGAAGAAGGGAAAAGTTGATGGAGATTACACTGTGCAGGCGGCCGATTATATATCCTATGGATCAAGGGCGTTGACTGCTCTGGGCGCAGGAGAGGTCGTTACCGGACATGAGGAATACAAATACACCCACGTACCGTTCTACTCTTACCCTTGTGCCTGGAGCGATCTGAGTGATTACGCCGCCACGGTTGTGTTCCGTATAGCATGGAGAATCCAGGGCGAACAGGACTACCAGTGGAAGAAGTATCAGCTCAGCCCCAATATCTCCACACTGGATCTTAAGCGAAACCAATACTACCGCACATTCGTGAATGTGCGCTCGCTGGGTGGTGCCGACAAGGAGAGCTTAATCATTATTCCTGACTGCGATTACGAGATCATTCCCTGGATGAACGAAGGAGCATCGGCCGGGCAGGGCCTGGTCCCGGGAGAACTGGTTAGGTACAAGTACCTTGTAATAGACCACCCGGAGCAGACCATCAACAATGAGCCTAAAGTTTATTTTTCATACGTCAGCAGTTCCCCTATCGCTTCCGTCAGAATTAATACTATCAAGTATTACGTAAACGCAAACGCCAATCCTGAGACTACACAGAATGTAAACAGGACTGTTACGGCGGATAGCCAGGATATCAGCACAAATGCCGGAACCATTACCGTAGATAAATCCAATCCCGGATATGTGACATTCCAGCATTCGCTGAACAATATGTACAGCGCCCTCACAATATATGCAACCATCACAAACGAAGATGGCTGCTCACAGGATGTGGAAGTTGAGCAGAATCCTTCCATCAGTCTTTATCGTAAGGCCAAATCCGGGGACGTCTTCGTGAACGGTTATTTTGCCCGTGTTGCCAATTCTCCTTTCGGTACCAGATTTAGTCAGGGAGGCAATTATTATTACAGGGATCCCAGGTCTACCTACAACAACTCCAATGCGGTTACTATGCCCAACCCTTCAAGGGATTATGGCGCAACCATTTATGCTGGAGCAACCTCCGGTAGTCTGTCCACTTACTATACTACCGAAGTCCGCATCTCTTCATTCAATACGGGCAATAACAAGTACACATATACATACGGAGGCAGTGAGCATACGGAAGTGTACCGTATCGGAGATCCCCGCAAGACCACAGAAGAAGTCTACGGCTCTTCCTGGTCGCTGCATCCTTACCTGTATTACAATAACACGACCCAAGGCGCAAATGATGCCTGGCAGGAGCCTCTTAAGATTCTCACCACATCACAGAATGCGGAAGACCAGAATATAGTGGCTCCAAAGTTCCTGGTATCATCCTCTTTGAACGCTATGCTCACCTCTAATCTGCCTACATTCGACCAGGCAGTCTCCCGAGCCGCGGTTTATCAGGAAACAGGATATCCTGCAGGAAGATGGAGAATCCCGACCGAGGCAGAGATGGCTTTCATTGTGGCCCGGCAGCAGGATGGCACTATCCCGGACCTCTATGTATCAGGTTCCGACTATTGGTCCGGCAGCGGAAGACTTATGAGTATTTCAAATTCCGGAACAAAAATCACCATGAAAGACGGAAACGGAGACAAACAGTCTGTGCGTTTCGTCTACGACCTCTGGTATTGGGGTGACGATGCCTCTACCACCAATGTATATCATCCCAACGGCCATCTCTACGACTACGATGCTACCGGCAATGCAACACTGATAAGATAAGAGCCCATGAAAAAGATAACGACACATATTCTTGCCATAGTGGCTGCACTCACAGTGCTGCTTGCCCCCTCATGCATGCGCGAAGACGATATCTTCAGCGGCAGGCAGGCCGGGAAGGCCGATGACGGCAAGATTTCCCTGGACGGAACCATTGTCCTTCCCCTTGCGCAGGACCAGGGCGACTGGATTGGCACCAAGGCGGCAACGATGGGCGAGGAAGTCCCTACCGTCAAGTTCCTTTACCTTGCGGTTTTCAGCGCAGGTGATATCCTTTACGAGATAGTCAAGGCCAAGCCCGGAACCCAGTCCCACCCCACAGCGGAAGAGGCCGGTTTCAACTGCGGTACGGCGCAGGAGAACTACCTTACCAAATTCCACGTGGAGGGGCTTACAAAAGTTCCTTCCGGCGACCGTTACATCCATTTCATCGCCACCACAAGGGCCATCCCCGAGTTCGAAAACACGGAGATGAACCTGATGGATGAAGGCACCTTCGTGCGCACCCTGGTCACGACAAACAGCGGTTTGGCATATTGGGGCAGGCGCCATTTCGGTTCAATCACCGAAACCACGGACATGAAGGGGATCAAGATGATCCGCAACTTCTCCAAGGTCAAGGTGAGCGTGGCCGACAATGTGACCAATTTCCGCATCCTTGGATTCAAGGTGTTCAACACTCCGGTATATGGTACTATTGCCCCCTTCAATACTAATACCGAAGACTACATAAACGTGGGCGGCGAAACACAGATCAATTTCGACCGTTTTGCCAGATACGAGCTGGCATCTGAACAGGAGACGCCGTACTCCTGGCTCACCAATACGGACATGTACTACGGCTTTATGCCACCGGTAATCCAGTATAATTCCTGGAACACATATTACTCGTCTGACGGAACCGACACCATGGACGCCAACAATCTGTGGCTGGACCCCCAGGAGGCCGATTACATGTACGAGTGCTCCTACCGTCCGGATAAGAACCCGTTCATAATCCTAAAGGCGGAGTTTAACGACGGCAGCACATGGAAGACATACTACTACAAGGCCGATTTCGTGTATAAGGACCTGTTTGAAGATCCCGTTACCCATGCCGTCACTGGAACCGGCGACAATATCTACTACAACATCCTCCGCAATTTCTGCTATACGCTGAACATCACGGGCGTGGACGGAAAGGGAAGCAATTCCGTGTACGATGCCGTGAACAGCATCGCCCTCAATAACTTCGAGGGTTCCACCATGGCCCAGGAGCTTACAAACATCGCCAACGACGACAGCCGTCTGTACGTGAGCCAGACCGATATCCTGGTGACATTCGGAACTTCGTTCAAGATGTATGTCAAGAGCGCTACGGGGGCAAGTTTCAACGTAAATGACAACAACAGCATAACGGCCGAGATTCGCGACGCCACCAGCGGAAACAATATCGTATCCTCCGCCAGCAAGATTTCCATCGCCTCTTCTGATGTAGGAAGCGGAATATACAGCGACTGGCGGGAAGTGACCATCTCCTGTGCGGATCCCGAGAGCCTGCAGCCCGGCGAAGTGTGGAAGCAGCCCATTGTGTTCAAGAACGGCAACGGCCTCACGCGAACGGTCATCATCACGCTGCGAAGGCCTTTCTCCCTGTCTGTGGATGCGCAGGATTACGTGGTTCCCGTCAAGGGAACCGAGGTGACGGTGGACTTCAACGTTCCCGCCGGCCTTACCGTAGCGCGTTTCCCGCTGTACTTCTACATTGAACAGGAGGAGAATACAATGTATCCCAAGCCTCTTGCTTCCGAAGCGAATGAAACGCTCACGGTTGAAAACGGCCCCAGCCTTATCCCCGGCCATACCGACAACAACTACTACTACCGCCGGTCCATCAGCTGGGATGAGTATGTGGCCACCCCTACGGATGTGAACGGTATCAAGACCTTCAGGAGCTATTTCCTGACGATGGTTCCAGAAAGCGCCACTACCGTGTGGGTGGTAGCGTCTCCCGACAACGACTTCTACTATCCCGTGGATGCCACGCACAACTCCACCAACAGGGACACCTTCGCCAACATCCAGGAAGAAGGCAATCTCTACTTCGACTACTACGGGATGCAGCTGCGGGTGGGCGGCAGCGCCGTGAACAAGGCCACCTCCAACGCCAGCGCACCCATTACATACACGTCCTCCGACACCTCGGTGGCAACCGTGGACCGTGAGGGCCGGGTTACCGGCGTGGGCGTGGGCTCCGCCACAATCACCGCCACCGCCGACGCATATAAGAACTACACTGCGGCAGACCCCGTCAGCTACACTGTTTCCGTTACGAACGACAACCTGAGCGGCCTTGCGGTGAAATGGCAGAGGGAACCCGTCTTTGTGGTAAAGGTGGGCTCGGACGTACAGACCCCTGGCACGTACACCGTGGACTCCGGATACACCGGAACCCCCGTGGTCACATACTCGTCGGCCGATACCGGCATAGCCACCGTATCTTCCAACGGCACCGTGCACGGAGTATCCGCCGGATATGTCCTCATCACCTATACCGTGGAAATTCCTGCCGCTAACGGCTATGCGGCAACCTCCCAGTCGGTGCATTACGAGATCCAGGTTGTAACGAACAAGGCCGCATCCGGCACCATCCACCACGAGGAAACCTTCCTTGGCCCCACCATGGGAGACTATGAGATAGTCCGTGAAGTAATCACCGACGGTGAAACCTGGCAGACCGGAACCAACAGGACGGCCGATTTCGTACGTCTCACCTGGTTCAACGACGGCCGCTGCTACAGGCACATGTGGTATCCCTACTACAATCCCGGCACAGGCCTGTCCTACGGCGTGGCTCAGTCGGCCTGGGGTGCCATAGAGGAGCCTACCAGCCGCTGGAACGAGAGTGAAGGCTGGTGGGAGACGGACTACCACAACCAGCGCTTTGCGGGTTACGCGATGATATCGTCAAAGGACATCGACCTGTCCTGCTCCGCTGGGGCGACGATTACCTTTTACCACGCAGGCAACTATTTCTACAGCAGGGAGAACATGCGGTCCGACGCCCACATGCTGTTCAGCAAGGATGGCGGCAATACCTGGAGCGCCCCGGTGAACATCAACTATCCTCCGGGAAGCAACTGGATCTACATCAAGGCCCAGGCCCAGATCCCGTCGGACTATCTGGTGTCCAACTTCCGCGTGGCGTTCGAGTGCGAGAGCCACCCGGATCACTTCAGCCGGCTGTACTATACCGACAATACGTACACCGCCACAACCACTACGGCAACCGCATACCCCGTGTACTACAAAGTAATCACTGTGGGCAGCGAAGAGCGCCAGACCACAACCTACACGCATGAGGTTACACCTTATCCCGTGAGGGTTACCCTTGATGACGGCCGCGCCGGTACCTGGGAAATCAAGAACCTCACAATCACGGAGAACTAATTACAGTAACACCCGCCTCGATGGCGGGTGTTATAGTTTTAAATATGTCCTCCGCCCTCGGCGGCGATGGCATCGTCCACTTTTTTCTTCTCGGCCATCAGAAGGTCCAGGAGCCAGTCTTTCTGCTCGTCCACGAGGCCAAGGTCGCGGCAGGCGGATTCCCATCGGCCCAGGACGGCTTCCTGATAGCGGTGGTACACCATGGATTTGCGAATCTCGTCCTCGATGGTTTCGTGCTCGATTTCGTAGCTGTCCTTATAGTACTCCTTGTACACTTTCTCCGAGGTGTAGCGGATGCAGAAGAAAAACAGGCCCGAGGCCAGGATCACCACGCCCAATATGCCCACCACAAGGTGAACCTTCTGGATAAGACCCAGCATGGCAAGGGTTGAACCGGCGAGGAACAGCACCAGGGCCATTAGTTCGCTGCCGTGGCGCTTAATAATCGAGGTATTCTTCATAGCCTGTAAGTACGTTGGTTGTGCGGTTTTGCAATAATTGAAGTTTGGAGTTCACTTCCGCCTCCTTGGCTTCCATGGCTTTCTGGAAGTTGCGGCGTGAGCGGAGCATCTCCGAGTTCTTGCGCCTCATCTCCTCCAGATTCTCGCGCAGTTGCCACTGGCTTAGCAGAATGGCCATGAATGCGATGGCAAACATGACAAGGAAGCCGATGAATATGGTTGCCTGGTTCTGCGCCTTGAGCTTCTGGGCCTCTTCGCGAAGGCGGGCATTGTCCATTTCCTTGTCCAGAATGGCAAGGTCTTCGTTCTGAACGCGGATGTATGTGGAGTCCTTGTTCACCATGAGCCGTTCCAGTTCTCCATAGGCCGATGGATAATCCCCCAGGGAGGCGTACAGGCCCTGCTTGAGGTCGTACCTCATGCGGTCGTTGCCAAGGGAATCCGCCACGGCGAGCGCTTCACGCAGCTGCCCTTTGGAGCGTAGATACAGTACTTCCAGTGCATGGCGGTCTTCCGCGTCAAGCTGGATGGCGTACATGGGATCCTGCGAGAGCTCTTCGTAACTCTGCCAGAATTCGGTGTTCCTGCCGCGGGCGTTGCACAGAAGAGTGCGCACGCGCATAGTCTTTATCGGCAAGGTTTTATTGTAAATCGATAAATATTGCTCTGCGAGTCGGCAATATTGTTCCGCGTTTCCGAACTGCTTCAGTTCGATGAATTCCTGCGCCAGAAGGATGTACAGGAAGGGGAGTTCGTGCTCTGCCCGGGCATCCCGGCAGAAGTTTGCGGCACTGAGGAAATTCTCCGCCGCAAGCGTGTGGTTTGTCCTCTCGCTCTGGATCAGGCCGATGATTTTATAAGCATAAAGCTTACCAAGGGCGCTCTTGTCTATCACCGCCTGCCGCTCCATCGCGCGGGCTTCCAGCATGGCTTCCGCGGCGTGGCCGGTGCGGATAAGGTCTATGCACCATTCCTGCTCCACCCCCAGCCAGAAAAAGCGCGCTTCCTTGCGCTCTCCAACCAGGGAGCGAATCTCCTCGAAGCACTCGTTCATGCCTTCCATGTCCCCATTCACATAGTCCAGGGCCATTCTGATATGGAGGGCGTAGGCTGTTATCCGGTAATCTCCGGCGGCGGTGCCAAGCGCATACAGCGAGTCTGCAATCTGGAGATTCTCTGCGCGGAAAGGGCGCATGCGGCAATCCGCGTAGGTGAGATAGGTGCTTCTGTCGGCCTTAAGATGGTTCACGATCTGGGCGCTGCCATCCAGGGAAAGCAGCGCAAACAGCAGGGCGATAACAAGCCGGCGGCGCATCACTTCGTCTTGGCTTCCACCAGCTGCAGCTGGGTTATCACGCAGCTGAGCAGTTTCTCCATGATGATGGGTTTCATGATGAAGTCGTTGGCTCCTACGTTGAAACCTTTGACCACGTCTTCATTGGAATTGAGGGCGCTCAGGATTACAATCTGGATGTCTGCGGTGGCGGGATCCTCGCGAAGCCTGCGGATAACCTCGAAGCCGTCAATCCCCGGCATCATGAGGTCCAGAAGGATAAGGTCCGGCTTCTTCTCGGCTACGGCGTCCAAGGCCTGCTGCCCGCCGGAAGCGGTGCGGATGGTGAAGTTGAAACGCGACAGCATTTTCTGCACCAGAAGAAGGTTCAGGGGAATGTCGTCTACCGCCAGCACGTTGAAGCGGGAATAGTCGTGGGACTGTGCGTATAAAGGTGTCATATGGTTAAAGGTTTTATTTGTCGATGTTTTCCGGAGGGACGATTGGAATTTCGAAGACAAAGCGCGCGCCGCCATCCGTGTATGTGGTGTCCAGGTATACCGATGCGCCCATGTGCTCTGCAATGTCCCTGCAGATGCTGAGGCCAAGGCCCGTGCCCTGGACATAATCGTTCAGTTTGGTAAAGCGGTCGAAGATGGCTTCCGCCTTGTCGGGGGGAACGCCGGGACCGGTGTCCGTGACCGTGTAAACCACGCGGCCGCGCTCCTCGTCCACTGTCCCGCGCAGGACGATACTGCCCTTCGAGGTGTGCTTGCAGGAGTTTGTGAGCAGGTTTATTAGGATCTGCTGCGAGCGGCGGGGGTCCGTTATGAAATTGAACGGCTCTTCCCGATCCGATTCATAAGTCATGGTAACTCCCGGCTGAAGCCTGTGCTCCGCGCTGGAGATTGCCGACCGGGCAATGAAATGCATCTCCCCGTCCTCCAGGGTTATATTGTATTTGCCGGAATCCATGGCCGATGCATTCAGGATGTCATCCAGCAGCATTGTGAGCATCTTGGTGTTGTTCACAATGTGATTGGCGAATTCCTCCTTTTCTTCCTCCGGGAAGCTGCCGTCCGGCAGGGAGAGCAGCTGGGAGAAGCCCACGATGGCGTTCAGCGGGGTGCGAACCTCGTGGCTCATGTTCTGGACGAAGCGCGTTTTGGCGGCATCGGCCAGCTTGACTTTCTCGTTGGCTTCCGTGAGGTCGGCAATCATCTTTTTGTCTTTGTCTCGGCGCTTGCGCATCGTGGCCATTTCAAAGAAGGCGAAGCCCAGGATAACCGCCATGATAACCACCGAGAGGATTGTTATGATATTTCTGGCAGTGTGTTCATGCCGGACGGTTTCTTCCAGGTCTTTGTTGAGCCGGGCCACGCCCATGTTTGCGTTCAGTTCCACAAGCCTCTGGTGGTTCACGTCGGTTAGTTTGCTTTCCAGCCACTGGACGATTTTTTTCTCCAGCTCAAAGGCCGATTGTTCATAGCCGTATGCCTCCGTTACGTTGGCGATGAATTTCATGCCGCGGAAGGTCTCGATGCGGGACGTGATGGCCATGAGCGTGTCGATGGACTCTCCGGCGATAACCGCATCCATGGCATCAAAAGTGGTGGGGACACTTTTGCCGATGAAAAGAATCTTCGGGTCGCTCATGCAGTAATCCCGGTACTTTTTGTATGAGCGGGTATCCCTGTCCAGGGCGGCAAGGACGGCCAGATAGTAATTTGTCCGAAGGGTATCCATCTGCACGAGGGCCGCTTTCGCGCCGTTGGCAACGCACAGGCGCATCGAGTCGCTGTTCACCGGATAGGAATCCGCCAGGTCGAACCAGGACCGGCACACCGACTGGCGCTTTATCAGTGGATCCTCCGTGTTGTTGTAAATCTTGATTACCTCCCGGCAGAAGCGGCGCACGGCTTGATAATCGTACATGTCCATGTACAGCGACACCAGGAACTTGAGGCTCATCCATCGGCCGTAATCATCCCCTCTTTCAAGAGCGATACTTTGCATTTCCCTGGCAAGGGTTGTCGCTTTCTCGATCTGGTGGCAGTTGTAGCAGTAGGTCATGTACAAATTGTACGCATAGTAGAAGTACTGCACATGGCCGAACTTTTCCGCCATCGTCTTGAGCTCTTCGTAGCCCTTCTTCACGTCTTCTTCGGTGATTCCGCTGCCTTCCTGCCGGCCAAGGTTGGACAGGTTCTTCAGGCGCATCACGTAATAGAGAGTCTGCGCCTTGGTGTCTCCGACCAGGATGGCCTGGGTGAGCAGGGAGTCGTTCACGGCCTGGAAGCCGGGCTTTCCCACAAGCACTTCAGTCCTTGTGTACAGCGGGTAGCAGGTATCGTCTATACCATAAGGATTGTTTTGCGAGGCCGATGTGAAACACACCGCCACAAGGGCTGCAAGGACCGAAAGGAAGCGCTTCATGAATGTAAAGATACGTTATTTTTTGTTTTGTCGCAACTAGCGGTACTTTTCGTAGTCCGGCATCGCCATGCCGGCCATGAAGTCGTGGAAAACCTTCTCGTCCTTTGGGCATATCAGAAGGGCGTCCGGAGTGTCCACTACGATATAGTCCTTGAGGCCCTTAACCGCAAGAAGCTTGTCCTTGTGCTTGGAGATCACGATGCTGTCCGTGCAGTCGTCCAGGATATGGGCGTATGTGTTCACGGCATTGCGGGAGCTGTCTTTCTCCGGGATGAGGCGGTACAGTGCCTCCCAGCTGCCCACGTCCGTCCAGCCGAATTTGGCGGGATACAGCCAGGCATTGTCCGTGCGCTCCATCACGCCGTAGTCCAGGGAAACCTTGGGGCAGTCCCCATATGAGCGCTGGATGAAATCCGTCTCTTCCGGAGTGCCGATTGCCTGTTCCCAGCCGGCGAACTGCGAGGTAACCTCCGGCAGGAGGCGGTCCAGTTCACGGACGATGGCCTTTGCGCTCCACAGGAACACGCCGGAGTTCCAGAAGAACTCGCCGGTGCGGAAGAAGACTTTCGCCAGTTCCTCGTCGGGTTTTTCCGTGAAGGTTTTCACCTTCAGGGGCTTGTTGCTCAGATATGCATTCTTCCCTTCCTTCACCTGGATGTAGCCGAAGTTCACATCGGCACTCTTGGGGACGATGCCCAGCGTCATCAGGACGTCGTTCTGCTCCACGTAGGCGAAGGATTCGTTGATGGTGCGGGTGAAGAGGAAGTCGTCGCGGATCACCTGGTCCGACGGGGTGGCTACGATAACGGCATCGGGATTGCGCTTCAGAAGCTTGTATGCGGCATAGGTCATGCAGGGCGCCGTTCCGCGGCTGTAGGGCTCAAGGATGAGGTTTTCGGGCTTTAGGCGGGGGAGGATTTCGCGGGTGGCACCGGCATACTTTTCAAGGGTGACCACGATGATATTGTCTTCCGGGACGATTTTGGCGAAGCGCTCGAATGTCAGGTCCAGAAGGGTGCGGCCCATATCGGCCACATGGAGGAACTGGGTGGGGCGTTCCTCTCTGGAGATGGGCCAGAAGCGGCGTCCGGAGCCGCCGGCCATGATTACGCAGTAGTGGTTATGGTTCATGGTTCTAAGTGTGCATTGGAATCCAGGCCTGGGGGAAGTATTTCAGCGAAATTTTTTCTTTGTCGAACACCACTGAAATCACGTCGAAGAATATCTCCTTGCCGTCCGGAGTGGGATGGGAGTTGATGTAGTCGTTCGCGGCGTCCGTGATGCGGTGACGCTTGATTGCGCCCACCTTGTCCTGGGGGAGGATGTCCATGGGCGAGAGGAGCGATTTCACCTCCACGAAATGGAGGCCGTCCTTCGCCTCGGAGATGATGTCCACCTCCAGATGGCCGCTGCGCCAGTTCTTTTCCACTATTCTCTGCCCCCTTGAAAGGAGGAAGTCGCAGGCCAGCTCTTCGCTTTTCTGGCCCATTGCCTTGCGTCCTCTGATCTTCATCTGAATTTAACTACGCTGACCCCGGAGCCGCCCAGCTGGATGTGTTCGTCCTGGACGGAGACCACTCCGGGTATGGTTCTTACAAATTTCTGTATTTCTTCGCGGAGCGCGCCCGTGCCCTTGCCGTGCAGGATGCGCACCGATTCAACGTCCAGCATAAGGGCGTCGTCCACGTATCTCACCACATTGTCCAGCGCTTCGGTAACCCGCTGGCCTCTCACGTCCAGTTCCGTGCGGAACTCCGCGCGGCGTTTGGCGATGGAGGCGTCCACCACCTGGCGGGGTTTGGGGGCCTTGCGCTGCGCTTCCCGGTATTCGTTGGAAGTTACCCTTTCCACGCGGTCCGGGGCCATTTTCGTGCTCACGTTGCCAATGATTACGGTGATTGCCTTGGCCGATACTTTCGCCACCTCGCCCATCATGCCGTTGCTCTTTACGCGCACCTTTTCGCCAACCTTCAGGGGGGCTTTGCGGAAGGCCTCGATGCGGGCCTGCTCCGCCTGGGCTTCCTGCATGCGTTTGAGCTCTTCCGGATCTGCGCGTCTGAGTTTGCGCTCCGTGGCCTTGTCTTTTCGCTGGCGCACGGTCTTGAGTTTGTCGTCCAGGTATTTGTCCCTCTCCCGGCGGCTTTCCTCCAGTGCGCCCAGAAAGCCCTGGAGCTGCCCGCGGGCGTCTTTGGTGGCTTCCTTATCGGCCCCGCTCTCCTTGATGGTGCGGATGGTGTTTTCCACCTGGGCGTTGGCGTCTTTCACGATGCGCTGGGCTTCTTCCTTGGCCTCGTCGATTATGCGGCGTCGGGTTTCCTTGATGTCCTGGAGCTCTTTCTCGTATTTGTCGGTGATGCTTTCCAGGGTTTTGTCCGTGGCGCGGATGCGGGTGAGTTTTTCGTCCAGGGCCTTGCGGCTGCGGACGATCTTGCGGAGATTCCTCTCTATGCCCACGAATTCCTGGCCTGCCTTTTCTTCCGCGTCTTTTACGATTTCCTCCGGGAGCCCCATCTTGCGGGCCAGTTCAAAGGCGAAGGAGTTGCCGGGAAGGCCTTCTTCCAGACGGAAGAGGGGAGCCATGTTCTGTGCGTCGAAGAGCATTGCGCCGTTGGCAACGCCGTTGTTGCCGCTTGAGGCGTATAGCTTGAGGTTGGTGTAGTGCGTGGTTATCACGCCGTACGTGCCCCTGCGGTCCAGTTCCGCGAGTATGGATTCGGCGATGGCGCCCCCGGCGGCGGGTTCCGTGCCCGAGCCGAATTCGTCGATCAGGACGAGGGTGTCCTCATCGGCCTTGTCCAGGGCCGATTTCATATCGGCCAGGAAGGAGCTGTAGGTGGAGAGGTCGTTGTCGATGGACTGGTCGTCCCCGATGGAAACCATTATGCGGCTGAAGACCGGGAGTTCCGATGTTTCGGAGGTTGGGATGAGCATGCCCCACTGGAACATGTACTGCAGAAGCCCAACGGTTTTGAGGCACACCGATTTGCCGCCCGCGTTGGGGCCGGAAATCATGAGGATGTGCTTCTCCGGAGTGAGGTTTATGGTGAGGGGGACGATTTGCTTGTGCTCCTTGCGGAGATTGCGCTCCAGAAGGGGATGGCGGGCTTTCCGGAGGCTCAGGCGGCCTTCTTCCGAGATGACGGGCATTCCG
>JAEEUZ010000040.1 GCA_016290725.1 Bacteroidales bacterium
CGTCCGCATGGTCAGGATCCGGTCCCTGAAGCCCCTTGACATAGGATCCAGCCATGACGGAAGTCAGGTACGGGTCCTCGCCCCAAGTCTCGTAAACACGTGACCACGAAGGCTTTACAGATAGATCCATGCTAGGGCCGAAGCACCAGCGGACACCGGCGGCGCGTGTCTCGTATGCGTTCATCTCCGCCAATTCCCTGACAAGTTCAGGGTTGAAGGTGGCGGCCAAACCTATCTGCTGGGGATACATCGTACCGCCAGCGACATAGGTAGGGCCATGCACCTGGTCCAGACCGTAAATGAATGGTATGCCGTTGTACTGCAGGGAGGCCTCTTCCATCTGGGCGATAGTCCTGCGCCATAGGTCGAGACTCGAGGCTTCCGTGCCCAGCATATTGAGGATAGAGCCCACTTTGTACTCTCCGAACACGGTCTGGAGCTTCCCGGGATCGACGGAGAAACTTTCGCCCGCAGACAAGGCAAGGGACAGGAAATAAAAAGGATACAGAGCAGATTCTTTTTTCTCTTTCAAGTCAGCGAACATCTCCCTGGCATTATATTGATCGGAAAGACCCTTCTCCGCAACGATCTGCTCCAGTTTTTCCGGCCCCATTTCTACAAGCAGGCGGAGATCATACTGATTGTAGGCCAGCTGGGTGACCTCAAGTTGGATCATCTGCCCGATTTTCTGCTCCAGCGTCATGCCGGAGAGTATTTCGTCCACCTGCTTTTCCAAAGAAGGCGCTTTTGCACGCGGAGCCGGGGCGGCAACCAAAAGGGCCGCGGCAAGAAGCCAAAGAATAGTCATAAGCTATTGGATATCAAAAACTTCTACGTACTTTTCATTGCTGTCATACGCCTTCCAGCCAGGGTTTCCACTCCGGGCAAAGGAGGTCCAGCAGTCGAGCATGCGGCGACTTAGTTCGTAATCGGCCTCGGTGAAAGGACGCCAGGCGCGGCCGAGCGTACCGAAGGTGTACCAAAGTTCCGCCGTATGGAAGGCACCGAAGTCTATCTCCCCGGGCTTCTCTCCCGGAGGATTGCGCTGAAAATCATACACATACAGAGGAGCCTCGGCCGGGCGCGCGGCCCTCATGTCCGCGAACTCGAGCGAACTCTCCGCACCGAGAAAGCCCGGATCCTGGGCCACCCAGCCGATCATGATGGGTTTGCTGTCAAAGCAGCCTTTGTCCATGGCCTTGACGAAATAGCCGTCCTCACCGTTGGTACCCTTGGGCAGGACAGGGAAAGCCGACATGTCGTTCACACCGCCGCCGGACTGGATGATGGCCTTTGCAAACAAAGGCTCCGCCTCGGGGTTGGACAGCAGGAACTTGACACTGATTGCGCCTGCGCTTTGACCGAATACGGTTACGTTCGACGGATCTCCGCCAAAGTTTTCAATATTCTTCTGCACCCAGCGCAGGGCCGATACCTGGTCCTGGAAACCGAGCTGGCCGTCCTTTCCGAAGCCCAGTTCGCCCAGTCGGTAAGGGATGGTGACAAGGATCACTCCCCGCTTCGCCCACTCGACGCCATCCATCTCTTTCTCAAAGCTGTAGCCGTGATTGAGGGCGCCGCCGTGAATCCAGACGGCTACCGGGAGTTTCGCGAGCGTGTTGCCTGCGGCGGAAGCGGGAGTCCAGATGTTGACGTACATACAGTCTTCGCTGTATTCGGGGTCTCCCTGGGTATAAAATTCGCGGTAGTACAGCGGATCGTCCTTGGGGAACGGTGCCTGCATGGCTGCTGCGGGGAACTTGTCTGCCACCAGGACGCCGTCCCAGGGACTGACGGGCTGAAGGGGTTTGCCCTTGAGGTTTCCTACGGGCGGAGCTGCAAAGGGAACGCCCTTATAGACCAGCACATCGTCGCCATCTTTCACTCCCTGGAGCCGGCCGCCCTCAATACTCAGGACGGGATTGCCGCTGCGGAAACCATCGCAGAACGCGCGGGCACGTTCAATCTCGGGGAGGTAATGGGCTTTGAAGTCGCCCCACTTGTAATAAGGCGCAAGGCTCTGGTTATCAAGTGGAAGAATCTGGTCGTGCTCGTTGTACATCACGCGCACCAGAATGTCTGAAGGGTTCTTCCTGTTGCGGTAGAATACCATCTGTACATTGGAAGCCATGGGGAGGTTCCAGCTCTGGAAGCCGTATTTCCAGGAACTTACGTCCGCTCCCAGAGGCCCCCAGCCGGGAACGCCGAGGAAGCCGAGGAGCGGGCCCACGATGGTGTCGTGGCCAAAGCGAAGACGCGCCTTGGTCCTGCCCTCCGCCAAATCGGAATCCGCAAGCTCGATCATATCGTCTGCCAGTTGCCAGGCTCGGGCGGCGATGAGTCCGCGGGAATAAGGATTGTCCAGGAACATGAGCACCGCGTAAATGTTGGCGTTTTCCCAGCTCTGGAAGCGCTCTGCGGGGGTGAAGTAGCGGGTAAGGTCGGCCTCGAAATCAAGGCACTGGATGTTGTAGGCAATCTCGGCCAGTTCCCCGAAAAGGTCAGCGGGCTTGCCGCATTCTTTTACGGCATCCATATCCTTGAAGAAGCGGAGGAAAAAAGCATCTGCGTCCAGCCCGATCTCCGCCGCAGCCTTTGCATAGCTGCCACCGAAGTATTCGTTGCGGAAAAGGGAATAGAATTCCTGGGCATATGCATCCTCGTCCTGGTCCATGGCCTTCAGGGTAGTGACATCGAGTTCGCTGTAGTCTGCGCTGTAACGGATGGAAACCCTGGGCCTTTGCTGACGGATCTCGTCACAGAATGACATCATTGATACGATGGCGCGCGGGGAAACGGATGCGCGTGCATCTACGGCAGCGTCTTTCCTGAAAAGGGACGGATAGGCATTTATCATGCGCCGGGCTAGCTCCCTGTGCTGTTCCTGCCCCTTGACGGTAAGGTCTCCGTTATGGTACTGAAGAAGGGGATAAATGGCCATGTAGTCGTTGTAAAGCTTCTCTCCTTCGGCAGTGAGGGCGCCCTTGTCGTGTCCGTTCCCGAGCAGTTTGGCGACATGGTCGTACTTGGCGGAGTCGGTAATGTAGCGTGCCCCGTGACGACCGTAATGGCTGAGGTAAACCACCTCGTAACCTTTTGGAGGTTGGGCGATTGAATATGATCCGAAAGGATAATTATAATGGTTGCCGCCCGCTTTGGCAGGGTCTTCCTGTATCTGCTGAAGGATCTGGTACTTTGATAACGTATCTGAGGGAGCAGAGGCCGTAAGTGTCAGAAAACCAATGAATAAGGATAACAAAAAGAGGGTGCGTTTCATCTTGGTAAACAGTTAGTCGAACGCAATTTAGTAAAAAAAATCGCTAATAGAGTCCACCAATATGAGTTTTTGTGTATTTTTGTAATGCACAAAAGACTATTCATAACCAATTCATACCTTTACAATGAGAATTATCATGAATCTCGCAAAGGTTTTGCTGGCAACGTGTCTGCTCACGGTTTCGCCGTTGCTGCTCGCCCAGCAAATCCGCGTCGAGGGTACGGTAACGGACAGGCACGGAGCCCCGGTCGTGGGCGCCGGCGTGGTCCAGAAAAACGTACCCGCAAACGGCACCGTCACCAACATGGACGGTCAGTTCAGCATCAGCGTCCCCCAGGGCGCAATCCTGACAGTTTCCAGTATCGGTTACAAAACCCAGGACGTCGAGGCATCGCCCAAGATGGCCATCGTGCTGCAGGATGACACCGAACTTCTGGAAGAGGTGGTCGTCGTGGGTTATGGCGTCCAGCGCAAGGCCAACCTCACCGGCGCCATTTCTTCGGTAGGTGCCGACGACATCCAGGGCCGCGCGATCACCAACCTGGAACAGGCCCTTCAGGGAAAGACCCCGGGCGTCACCCTCATCACCACCTCCGCACAGCCGGGTGCAGTTCCCACCATCCGCATCCGCGGTATTGCATCAAACGGCACCTCGGACCCGCTGTATGTCGTTGACGGTCTGCTGATGGACGACATCTCCTCCATCGACCCCAACTCCATCGAGAGCATGGAGGTCCTGAAGGATGCCGCTTCCGCCGCAATCTACGGTGCACAGGCTGGTAACGGCGTTGTGCTCATCACCACCAAGAAGGGTGCCAAGGGCGAAGGCTCGGTGAGTTACGATTTCCAGTACCACATCAGCAGCCTTTCCATCAAACCCAAGCTCATCAACTCCATGGAGTATATCAACGAGACCAAGGAAGCAAATCCGTCATTCACCGATGACAACCTCCTTCTCGTCATAGACCAGGGCATCTGGGACGGCAAGTCCTCCACAGACTGGCTGGATGTCGCCTTTGGCAACGGCATCACCAAAAAGCACACGGTCAACCTGCAGGGCGCCAATGACAAGGGTGCGTTCTACATCTCCCTGGGATCCCACGACGAGGACGGTATCGTCCGCCTGAGCAAGGATACCTACAAGCGCTACAGCGTGGCTCTCAATGCAGATTATCAGATCAAGCCCTGGCTCAAAGCGGGTGCCACGGCCGACTACGCCTACTATTTGGCCTCCCCGCTTGTGGACGGCGTCCCCCTGGGCGGCAGCGGCGTACGCTCCCCCAACCTGTTTGCCCAGGCCATGTACCAGCCGCCGTATATGCCGGACACCCTTGCCCCGGATAAACTCACCACAACCATGCAGACCATCCTGAATCAGGGTGTTTACCGCCTGTTCACGGACGAGAACGGCAACTACTATTCCGTCGACGGCCTGCTCCACCCCATGGTTGCCGTGAAGAGCGCCGAGCGGAAGAACTTCGGCAGCCGCCTGTCCGGTACCCTGTTCGCCAACTTTACCCCGATCAAGGGATTCGTGTTCACCTCCCGCCTCGGATACAAGGTTTATGGGGACCACACTTATTACAACTGCCACAACTACTACGGCGGACAGAACTACTTCAACGACGACGAGGCCATTACGGTAACCCGGTCCAACACCTCCACCACCTACTATCAGTGGGAGAACTTTGCCAACTACAACTTCTCCGTCGGCAACAACAACTTCGGCATCATGGCCGGTATGTCCTTCAGCCGCAACTCCATGTTGTATGAGAACCTCAGCATCAGCAGCGCCGCCAAGGACGATCCCCTCTTTGCCGACATCAGCTACCCGTCCGGTACTGCCATCCGCGACACGGAAGGTTACGAGCTCATAAACACCAAGCTTTCCTACTTCGGCCGAGTGAATTACAACTACGCCGAGAAGTACCTCTTCGAGGCCACCCTCCGCGCAGATGCGGCCGACCTTTCCGTCCTCCCTGCCAACAACCGCTGGGGCTTCTTCCCCTCCGCTTCCGCAGGATGGGTGATTTCCAACGAAGACTTCTTCAGCCCTGCCAAGTCGGTCGTCTCCTTCCTCAAGCTGCGCGCCAGCTGGGGCCAGAACGGTTCCACCAGCAACCTGTCCAACTACAAGTATTCCAATTCCATCATCGCGAATGCGGTAGGTTACAGCTTCACCAACAACGGGATCTCCTACAATACCATGTTCCGGCCCGGACAGCTTTACAACCCCGACCTCAAGTGGGAGACTTCCGAGCAGCTTGACTTCGGTCTGGATGCCCGCTTCCTGGCCGACAGGCTCTCCATCTCGGCCGACTGGTTCCGCAAAGACACCAAGGACCTCATCATCCAGGGCATCAAGGTTCCCTTTGAAGCAGGAAACACAGCGGCCCCGATCAACGGAGGCAATATCCGCAATGAGGGTATAGAGGTCGACCTCAGCTGGAAAGACCAGATCGGCAACTTCTTCTACTCCATCAGCGGCAATATCGCCACCCTCAAGAACCGGGTTACCTGGCTCAACCCCAACGTGAGCGACAGCCGCATCATGAGCAGCGTCAACATCAACGGCGTAGGCAGCCTGGCGGCTTTCGAGGAAGGTTACCCCGTGTGGTACTTCCGAGGCTTTCAGCTCGACAAGCTTGACGAAAACGGAGATCCGGTCTTCAAGAACCTCTCCGGCGATCCGGAAGGCGTCATCGACGAGAATGACAAGACCATGATCGGCAAGCCTCTGCCCGATTTCACCTATGGACTTACCCTTCAGCTGGGCTGGAAGGGCATCGACTTCACCGTCTTCGCCAACGGGAGCCAGGGTAACGACGTATTCATGTGCTACAACAACGCCACGCTGTTCTACAACCTCAAATCCCTGTACGACCAGCGGTGGACTTCCACGAACAAGAATACCGTGTTCGCCCGTCCTCAGACCCGCTCCGAGAACGTCCAGCGTTACATGCTTTCCGACGTTTTCTCCTTTGACGGTTCTTATTTCCGCATCCGTCAGATACAACTCGGATATACCCTTCCCCAGAACTGGACGCGCTCCATCTTCATCGACCGTCTGCGCATCTACGCATCCCTGGACAACTTCTTCCTCTTCACCAAGTATCCTGGCCTTGATCCCGAAATCTCCACGGATGCCATCACCGGCATAGGCCTCGACTTCGGTGCTTACCCTACGACCAAGAAAATGCTCTTCGGCGTTACCGTAACATTCTAAATTGAAGGCAGTATGAAAACAATATTCAAGCTTTTCGCCATCCTCGCCGGCGCATCCCTGATCCTGGGCGCCTGCAACGAGAAACTGCTGGACATCCCTCAGCAGGGCGTCCAGAGCGAGGACAACTCCTACATCACTGACGACGACTGCCTTGCAGCTACGACGGCCATCTATCACGCGTGGCGTGCGGTATGGTCCGGATGCGGCTACACCATTGGTCCGTGCTATGTCAACATGTTCTGGATGCTCAACTGCATGGCCGATGACATGACCGACAGCAGTGCCAACCAGGCAGAGATCTCCTACAGTACAGTCACTCCCTCAAACACTTGGATAGAAGCCAATTACAACGGGCTCTACAGGTGCATATACTTCTCCAACATCGTACTGGACAAATTCAAGCCCGAGAGCGCGGTCAAGTCGCGCTGCATTGCGGAAGCCAAGTTCTTCAGGGCCGTCTGCTACTATGAGCTCATTACCCTTTGGGGCGCTGTCCCTAAAGTCGACCATATCCTCTCTCCTGAGGAATACAACATCGGAAAGACCGAAATCAGCGAGCTGTGGCAGTTCGTCGAAACCGACCTCAACGAGGCCATCGAATCCGGGAAACTCCCTTCAAAGACCGGTATCGACGACAAGGAGACCGGTACCCGCATCACCAAGGAGGCCGCCCTTGCCGTGCTTGGAAAAGTCTATCTTACCGAAGAAAAATTCACGGAAGCAAAGACCACCCTCGACAAGGTCATCAATTCGGGACTCTATGGCCTGATTCCCGACATGAACGACCTTTATCACATGCAGGCCAACGGCTGCCGCGAGTACATTTTCGAGAACGTCCGCAAGTGGGATACCGCGAACCTGCGGAATCCCGATCCCCAGGCAAGCGCCGTCCAGGACGGATGGTACGGTCTGCAGGACAACTGGCCGTTCCCCTACTGCTTCGAGACGGACGGAACCCAGACATTCCCCTTCGTAGACCAGATGGGATGGGGCGGAATGAACCCCACCAGGAAGGTTTATGATGCATTTGTCGCAGAAGAAGGCCCCAGCAGCTACAGGCGGCTCGCGTCCTGCCTTGTGCTTGAAGACCTTCCCTCTTTCGGTGTCAAGTTCACCAATGGCGCATCCTGGAGCGGAAACGAGGGTGTGTTCCGCTTCAAATGGCTCATGAGCCTGGAAGATGAAATGTGGAATGCCTGGACAGGCAACCTCACCAATACGCCTTGCATGCGTTATGCAGATGTCCTCCTTCTGGCAGCCGAGGCTGCGGTACGCGGTGGCGGCGGCAGTGCTGACGCTTACGTAAATGAAGTCCGTGCCCGCGCCAAGCTCCCTGCCAAGAGCGGCGTCACTTTCGAGGACGTAAAGAAAGAGCGCCTTCTGGAGCTTTGCTTCGAGGCAGTCCGCTTCCAGGACCTCAAGCGCTGGGGCGACCTTGCAAAGGAATGCGCCGACAAGGGCAAGAAAATGCCCACCCTCATGGCGAGCGGAACCGTCCAGTATGTCGACAACCCCGACCCTTCAGCCGGTTTCCAGGAGCGTGACCTCCTTCTTCCCTTCCCGCTGTCTGAAATCCAGACCAACAAGGCCTTGGCAGACCAGCAGAATCCCGGTTATTAATCTCGATTTTTACAGGATATGAAAAAGTTGATATATTTTGCCCTCGCAGTTTCAGCAAGCCTGATTCTTGCTTCCTGCCGTGACGGTTCCCAACCGGAAATGCCAGGATACAACGTGATTGAGGCCAATTACTCGAGCCTTACCAAGGGCCAGGAAACGGGCGAAGCAGTTGTAACCGTTCCCGTTTCTGCCAGTTCCGATGCGGGCACCCTCAATCTGGATTTCTATTCCAACATCCCGTTCCTTTCCCCGGGCGCCTACACGGTAGGTGAAGGCCTCAGTCATTTCAACGGTCATTTCAAAAGCAACACCGTGGAAGGCGACATCAACAACGGTATGCTGACCGTCACGCTTGACGGCGTGAAAAACTTTGCCATCTCCGGAACCGTCCGATTGAAAGACGAGGAGGGAACCATCGTAAAGATCCGCGCCAAGGGCGAACTGGAATACGATATCCCTACCAATTATTACTATACCGAAGAAGCCGGCAGCAGCAATGGAATCCCCGCACTCGTCTACAAGCTTTACGACAAGGCCACTTCCGTCCAGATTGCCCAGCTGGCAGTTGTGGGAACCGGCGAAGGCGACTATCAGATTTCCCCCACCGGAGAAGCGGGAACGGCGGTTTTCGGCTCGGTCAATGACGGATGCTGGTTCTTCGACCCTTCCTATGGAACCTATTTGATGATTCACGGAGGAGTTTCCGTAAGCAGCACCTTCCCCGACCGACTCAATTTCTCCTTCACCGACCAGTTCAACTTCACGGAAAACGCATCCGTCGATTTCAATTACTGCGAGAAGAAGCAGGACATCGTCCCCGCCGCCCCCACGAGCTCCGGAGACATGTCTTTCATGATGTTGCATTTCTATTCCATTCCGTCCCCGGTGGTTGATGGGCTGTATGAACTGACCATCAAGATGAACTACACCGCAGGTGACGAGTTCCTGTCATTCACGGGGCTTACGGACACGCCGAATCCCATACTTGAGCCCCTGCAGAAAGATGGAGACAGCACCGGAGGTGTGGCTTTCATGCCCGTGTCCTATACAGATTACCTGAGCGGAGCCGCCTCCCCGAAATCCGCCATCATCCCTACCTGCTACTATGTATGGGAAGGTGTGAAATATGACATTCCCTTCGACGAGGGATTTGCCATGGTGCTGAATGCACAGCGGGCTCAGGGAGTCGTCGTCGGACTCTTCGCTCCTACGAATATGAGTTACAGCCTGCCCGAGCCCCTGCTGAGCGGAATGGCCGCCAAGGGCCTGAGCATCTGGAATCTGATGGGCTATTATTTCTGATCCCATGAAACGATCTTTCATCCTTGCGATGGCGGCACTGGGTGCCGCCATCGCATGCAATAGCCAGGGTACCGGTCCCCTTCCCCGCGCAGAAGCAAGCCAGGAGTTGCAGACGGCGTTTGCCGCCTTCAAAGACACGGTTGCCAAGTCCGCCTTCAACCCCAATCCCGACTTCCAGATGTTCTTCCACAACATCATGATCGTAAAGGACGGGAAAGTGGTCATCGAGGAGACCTTCGACCCCGAGTGGCCGGCAGACAGGCCGCAGCACGTCTTCTCCGCCAGCAAGACCTTTACGGCACTGGCCGCGGGGCTGGCTGTTGACGATGGTCTCATGACCGTGGAGGACAAGGTCATCGACTATTTCCCCGACAAGCTGCCCGCTGAGGTTAGCGACAACCTGAAAGCAATGACCGTCAAGGACTTGCTTACGATGCAGGGCGGTCACGAGACAGACCCCACCTGGGATACCATGGCCGCTTACGACACTACGGCCATGGAGCTCCCCCTCAAACCGGGAGTGGATCTAGCCGCCGCTTTCCTCAATCATCCATTCCTGCACGAGCCCGGTACATACTTCTGCTACAACTCCCTCAGCACCTACATGGTGTCCGCAATCGTTCAGAAAGTGACCGGCAAGACCATCCGCGACTATCTTGACGAGCGCGTGTTCAAGTACATGGGCATCCAAACACCCGAATGGGACATGGACGAGGCCGGCGTATGCTGCGGCGGCTGGGGCCTTCACCTGCGGTTGGAGGATATGGCCAAGGCAGGCCAGCTTATGCTGCAGAAAGGCCGCTGGGGAGACAGGCAGCTCATCAGCGCCGAATGGATAGACGAGCAGACCCGCAAGCACATCGACAACTATCCCAACGGACTCACCCGCGAGCAGATTGACCAGCCTCCGTTCTATCCCATCGAGCGGAACGACTGGGTTGCCGGCTATGGCTATCAGACCTGGCGCAACACTGTTGGCGGCTACCGTGCCGACGGCGCCTGGGGCCAGATGATTATCGTGCTGCCGGAGAAGAATGCCGTCATCGCCGCCCGCGCCAACCTGGTGAACCATCAGGTTGAGGAATGGGCGTTCTGGGATTATCTGCTTCCTGCACTATGAGAAAAATGATGTCTGTCTGCGCGTGCCTGGCACTGATCGCCTGCACCGCCGAGCCCCCGCGGGACCTACCCCGCGCCCAGGCCTCTCCTGAATTCGCCGCTGCGTTCCAAGCCTTCCAGGACAGCGTGGCGGCAAGCCTCACAGATCCCACGGCATGGAACGAGTGGGTGAACCTGCACAGCATCATGGTGGTCAAGGACGGCCGGGTGATTGCGGAAAAATGGTTCCAGGGCTTCACTCCCGACTCCGCCCACACCATGTATTCCGTGAGCAAGACATTCACTGCCGCCGCCGTGGGCATGGCCATAGCCGACGGAAAAATGTCTCTGGACGACAAGGTCGTCGACTACTTCCAGGACGTAGATCTCCCTGCCGTAGACCATCCCTGCAAAGCGACCGTAAAGGACCTCCTGATGATGGGTGGCGGACACGACACGGACCCCACACTGCCCGTGCTTGACATAGACCGGAAGACCATGACAAGCAAGCTGAAGGAAGGCGTCAACATTCCGTCCGTCTTTTTCTCACACCCCTTCGTGCATGAGCCGGGGACCCATTTCTGCTATAACTCGCTGGGCACTTACATCCTCTCCTATATCGTACAAAAGGTTACCGGAGAGTGCCTGCTCGACTACCTGACGCCCCGTCTTTTCGAGCCCCTGGGAATTGACAAACCACAGTGGGAAGCCGACAACATGGGCGTTAACTGCGGCGGATGGGGACTGTCCCTCAAAACCGAGGACATGGCCAAATTCGGCCTGCTTCTGCTACAAAAGGGCGAATGGAACGGCAAACAACTCATTCCTGCCGACTGGGTCGAAGAGATGGGTAAAGCTCACATCGAATGCGCCCCGGCGCAATTGAGCCCGGAAGAAGCGGACGCCATGCTCCCGCCGTCAGAGAACGACTGGCGGCAGGGCTACGGCTATCAGACCTGGATCAACAAGGTGGACGGCTTCCGTGCCGACGGCGCCGGCGGCCAGTTCATCCTGGTTCTCCCTGAGAAGAATGCCGTGGTTGCCGTTACGGGCTGGATGTCAAACACCCAGAAGGAGATGGACTTCGTCTGGGACTACATCTACCCGTACCTATAGTTCGGAGTACACGGACTCGCCCGTTGCCGGGTCGCGGCGCCAGTGCTTGAAGAAATCCCACATCAGGGCAGATCCGGGAACGAAATTCCAGTGGCCGAAGTTCTCTACGGCAACAATGCGAATAACAGGCAGTTGGGCGGCATCCAGGATGTCGCCCATTTCCATTGCATGGTGCTTGTTTGTCTCTACGCGGCGGCGGTTCTTGAGTTCAAGGCCAAACAGAGGATACTTTTCCAAATCCGTGGGACCGCTCACAGTCAAGCCGTTAAGCAGCTGATACAGACGCCAGGAATCCGTAATCATGGAGCCGTTGGGCGCTCCGGGGGCATTAAAGGGGACGGCATCGTCGGCCGTACCGCAGATTGAGAAGAAAGGCATGCGGATCTTTCCGCTCTTCTGACGGGCCTCGTTCCAGAGCATCTCCGGGTTCATGAAAGGAAAGCCCAGATTGAGCCCCTGGCCGAAGACGCCACCGGAGTGTGCGCCGACGGCAGCAAACAGATGGGACTTGCCCACACCGAGCGCAGTAGCGGAGAAGCCGCCGGCCGAGAGGCCCTCGGCGTAAACACGCGAAGGATCCAGCTGGGGATATTTGCGCAGCAGTTCGCGAACGACGGCCTCGATGCCGTTATCGTCCATATACTCGTATCCGGGTTTTCCCTGCCACTCCAGTTCGGCTACGAAGAATCCCTCGGACGCACCCAGCTCTACAAAACCACTGGTTTCTGCCTGAGTGCGAGGGTCATTGTTGTGGCCGTGAAGGAGGATTACCATAGGCACGCTCGCGGGAGAGGCATCCTTCAGGCAAGCGGGAATGTATTCGAACCAGAGGTACGGATGATTGCCACCGTTATAATTGAAGAGCGACTGTTCCACCTTCATACGCTCCGTACCAAGGCGTTCCCAGATCAGATACGGCTCCAGCTCATAATCCCCATACTGCCCGCGAAGACCGCCCATATAACCGGTATGGCCGAGGTTGCTGCAGCGGTAGTTCCGGCTTAAAAGCCGCTCCCAGGCATCTGCGAAGGCCTCTTTAAGGCTCAGGTTCTTCTGCGTGTTGACGATGACCTGCAGCAGGGGCTCATCGGCATTCTGATAGACATTGAGCGACTTGCCTTTCACTGTCTGCACCGCCTTGTCCCTGGCGATATAAGCCTTGGCAGCCTTCGCGGCATTCTTTCCTGCAAGATAGGCCGGGACGGTGGAGGTTCCCGTCGTCTCGCGGGGAGCATTGCCACCGAAACAGAAGATATCTGCCACCTCACTCGCAACGGGCGCGATTGCCTCATTCACGAAGGTGGCACCGCTGCCTATTCCAACTACCTTGAGATTCGTAAAAACGCGGATCTTGTTGAACAGGGCCTCGTAGGCGGCGAAATCTTTCTCCTTGTCGTATGCCGCACCGTTTACCGGACCCGTGACCGCCACCATCATGCCCACATAATCCTTGAGCGGTCCGTTCAGTCCGAGTTCATCGACCAATGCTTCCGCCTGCGAAGCATCGCAGGGGCCGTCGGGGAAGATCCACCACACCGGGCTCATAAAAACGAATCGGCCGTCAAACCCCGATTCCTGGTTCATATACAGGTGTATATTGTCCGGTAGCGGCATCTGCGGATTGGAGGTAAACTTGATTTGCGCCGAAGCAGGAAGAAGCATTACGGCAAGAAAAAGAAGGCTTACAAGTATCCTTTTCATATCCATTGGGTTTTCTTCACGAAAATAAGTAAAAAAGCGCAATATACCAATGGGGCCGGGAACGGCGTAAAAAAGGTTGATTTCACATTGTGAGAAATCGATTGATTCCCCCTCTGTGTAAACATATCCCAGGACGACACAAGAGGTCGGGAACCACTCTTGCTGCATAATATTGATAATGAACAGGTTATCAGGCAAAAGGTTCCGAACCCGCCCACCAGAAAGAGGGTTTGGAACCCGCAATTAAATAATTGACTAGTTATCAATATCTTGCAAACTCAGAGGTTCCCAACCTACCTGTCCGGCCTCTGACGCGCTGATGACACGCTGGATATTAAACGACGGGCCTTCAAATCGGACACAAAAAAACCAGGGAAGGCCCCCTGGTTTATGCATAATTGATTAATAATCAATACTCCTCCTCGTTAAAGAAAAAATCATCCTTCGTCGGATAATCCGGCCAGATATCTTCGATGGATTCGTAGATCTCACCGTCGTCTTCGAGTTCTTCCAGGTTTTCTACCACCTCGTCGGGGGCGCAGGTACGGGTGGCGTAATCGATCAGTTCTTCTTTGGTGGCCGGCCACGGGGCATCGTCCAGGCTGCTGGCAAGTTCAAGGGTCCAATACATATCGGCGTTCGTTTAAATTGTTAATAATCAATTATTTATAGAGTCACAACAAGTAACTCCCTTCATTAGGGGCTGCAAAGATATACAAAAAAACGATATAATAGATTTTTTTTCGCTATTTTTGCAGTCCCAAATCCGCGCGAAAGCACAGCAAATACAATACCATGGCATACAGAAAGATAGAGGAATACGACGAGAAGACGACGAAAGAACTGGCAGGGCATGTCAGGGCCATTCTCGAGCTTCTCGGAGAGGATCCCACCCGGGAAGGACTGGTCAAGACGCCCGAGCGGGTGGCGAAAGCCTGGCAGTTCCTGACTCAAGGTTATTTCCAGGAAGGCGAGACCATCGTGAAGTCCGCCGTTTTCACGGAACCCTACAGCCAGATGGTCATTGTCAAGGACATCGAACTGTTCTCCCTGTGTGAGCACCATATGCTCCCGTTCATCGGCAAGGCCCATGTCGCCTATATCCCGAACGGACGCATCACCGGGCTCTCCAAGGTGGCCCGCGTGGTGGAGACCTATGCCCGCCGCCTGCAGGTCCAGGAGCGGCTGACGGAGCAGATCCGCGACTGCATCCAGGATTCCCTGAAACCGTTGGGCGTCGCCGTCGTCATTGAAGCGATGCACACCTGCATGTCCATGCGCGGCGTCGAGAAATCCAACGCCGTCACCACGACCTCGGCCTTCTCCGGCATTTTCCTCAAGTCGGACAAGACCCGGAACGAGTTCCTCGAACTGATTCGCAGATAATTACTTTCCCCCGGACATCCGGACAAAATGGCGGAATAACGCCAGCCACGACGCATCGCCACGTACCATCGCTTCCGGATGGAACTGGACCGCGATGAGGCGGCCGTATTCGTAGGCCTCCACGAGACCGTCGTCGGCCCGGGCCGTCACCCGGATACCGGGAGCCTCCCGCTTCACGCCCTGATGATGGTAGGAATTGACAGTCAAAGAATCCTGTCCGAATAACCGGTAGAGCACACTCTCCTTCTCCACACCGATCCGATGCCGGGAACCACCGCCGTGAATGACCAGCGTGTCCATCTGCGTGGGAATATCCTGATACAGAGAACCGCCGAGCACCACATTCAGAAGCTGTTCACCCCGGCAGATGCCCAGGATGGGCTTGCCGGAGGCCAGGGCCACTCGCATCAGCAACAGGTCGCTGCAGTCCCGGAGCGTATCGACCTCCACCGTCTCGTTCCAGATGGTTTCACCATAGTAGGAAGGATCCAGGTCCGGTCCTCCGGAGAAAACGATCCCGTCCAGTTTCCGCACCGTCTCGACGGCCAAAAGGGAATCGGTGATGGTCGGAAGGATGACCGGGATTCCGCCTGCCTGGGAGATGGCATCCGTGTAGGTTGTATTCAAATAGGACATCCCGGTTTCATACCGGCTGCAGGAGATGCCGATGAGGGGAGAGCGCCGGCAGGAAGGCAGCAGCACCGCCAGCGAAAGAAGGAAGAATAGGACTCGTTTCATACCAATACAAAAATAGCATAATTTCCGAAATAATCCGTATTTTTGTCTTGTTATGGAGATCCGCAAATACGGCACCTGTTTCTTCGAGCAGTATGCGCACATCTCGCTCTCGAGCATCCTCGGGCACGAGTTCGACGACCTGGTCAACCGGGACCGTCCGGACCTGCAGAGCCCGGACGGCGTGCGCCTGGGCATCGAAGTCACCCGGGCGATGGAACAGAACAAGGATTCCGCCGGGCAGATGCTCAAGGCGATCTCCGGCATCACCGACATCAAGGACGATCCGGACGAATTGGACCGGATCATCGAGACGGGTTACTCCTTCGGTCTGGAACTGGGCCACTATGTCGGCCGGAAGGAACTGGATTACTGGCGGCTGGCCCTCCCCCTCCAGCGCATCCTCCAGAGCAAGGTGGCCAAGGCCGGCAACGGATTCTACGGCACGTACGAAAAAATGGGCCTTTACGTTTTCTGTAAAGACCCGATCAATGACGCAGACGCCATCAAAGCCTACCGCTTTGTGATGGGCCTCCAGAAATACCAGGACATCCGGTACAACCGCCTGTATCTCGCGGAGGCCACCAACCTCTATGTCTGCAACCTGGACGACGGCCTGTCCGAGGATTCCCGGATGCTCCGCTACCCGGTCACCCGGGACATGCGGCGGGATTTCTACCTCGAAGCCGTCCGCTCCCAGCTTATTTCAGATAGGCGTCCGTGACGACCTTCTGGCTGCGGGCGATGAAGTCGCTCAGCGCCTTTCCCTTCAGCATGCCGTTCGCCAGCAGCGCCAGGTCCGTGATCTGGTGCAGGATCTCATTGCCGGCGGCAAAGGCTTCCACATCGGCCTTGTGGGCTTTCCGGACCTCCTCGCGCGCCTTGCGGGCGGCATCCTTCTCCGTATCGGAGGCATCGGACGGGGCCTCTGCGGGCAATTCGCCCTGCGGGGCGACATCGGCCTGCTTGGCAGCCCAGATCTTCGCGACCAGCGGATTCTCCATATTGACGGTGATGTTGTAGCTCTCGGGCATTTCGCCGTAGAAGTTCATTCCACCGCCGAGGGCGCTCATTTCGCGGTAACGGCGCATGAATTCGCTCTGGGTAATGAGGATCGGAGCGGCGTCGGCACCCAGGTTGTCACCGGTTACAAAGTAATCCTTCCCGGCGGGCAGGACGGCCTTGAACAGGTTCTCCAGGTCGTAACGTTCGTCTTCCTTCATTTCCAGCTTCACCTTTTCCTCCTTCGGAATCAGGTTCTCCACGGCGTCGGAGTCCACACGGGCGAAACGGGTATCCTCCAGTTTCCGCTCCAACAGGTTGACGTAATGGGAATCCAGCTCGCAGTCCATCAGGAGCACGTCATATCCTTTGGCCTTCGCTGCTTCAATGTAGGGATATTGGGCCTCGACATCCGTCGCGTACAGGTAAACACGCTTCTTGTCCTTGTCAGTCTGGGCACCCTCCACGGCAGCCTTGTACTCGTCGAAGGAGAAGAACTTGCCGTCGGTGTTCTTGAGGAGGGCGAACTTGACGGCCCGGTCACAGAACTTCTCGTCGGAGAGCATGCCGTACTCGATGAAGAGCTTGAGGTTGTCCCACTTGGCCTCCAGGTCCGTCCGCTGGTTCTTGAAGATGTCCTCCAGCCGGTCGGCGACCTTCTTGGTGATGTAGGTGGATATCTTCTTCACCGCCGCATCGCTCTGGAGATAGCTTCTGGAAACATTCAGCGGGATATCCGGGGAGTCGATGACACCGTGCAGCAGGGTCATGAAGTCCGGGACGATATTGTCCACATGGTCCGTGACGAACATCTGGTTGCAGTAGAGGGAAATCTTGTTCCGCTCCACGGCCACGCGGTCCTTCAGTTTCGGGAAATACAGGATACCGGTCAGGTTGAACGGATAATCCACGTTCAGATGGATGTAGAAGAGCGGCTCCTCGTTCATCGGGAACAGGGTGCGGTAGAAGGAAAGATAATCCTCTTCCTTGAGCTCGGACGGGGCTTTGGCCCACAGCGGCTCGACGGAATTGATGACTTTGTCCTTGTCGGTGTCGACATACTTTCCATCCTTCCACTCCTGCTCCTTGCCGAAGACGATGGGAACTGGCATGAACTTGCAGTACTTGTTCAACAGGCCCTCGATGCGCGATTTCGCGGCATATTCCGTGGAATCGTCATCCAGGTAAAGGGTGATGACCGTACCCCGGTCCTTCTTGTCGATCTCTTCCATCTCATAGGCCGGCGAGCCGTCGCAGGACCACTTCACCGCCTTGGCGCCTTCCTTCCAGGAAAGGGTCTCGATGGTGACCTTCTTCGACACCATGAATGCGCTGTAGAAGCCCAGGCCGAAATGGCCGATGATGTTGCCGATCTGGTCCTTGTACTTCTCCAGGAACTCTCCGGCGGAGGAGAAAGCGATCTGGTTGATGTATTTGTCGACCTCCTCTTCCGTCATGCCGATGCCTTCATCGATGACTTTCAAGGTCTTTTTCTTCTCGTCCAGCTCCAGGCGGACCTTCATTTCGCCCAACGC
>JAEEUZ010000189.1 GCA_016290725.1 Bacteroidales bacterium
AGAGGATGCGTTCGTACAGTGCGCACTGTGAGGTAGCCGTCAGTTCGCCCTCGGCAATTACCGGAACGACAGCCTGTTGCAGCGCCTCAAGTGCCGACAGTCCTTCGACCTCCACTGTGGCACAGTGAATATACAGGTCCGCCCGTGCTGCCAGCTGCCGCAATTCGTCGCGGGTGTGGAACTTGAAGATAGGATCATACTTGAGCACGCCCTCTTCATAGAGCTCGTGCGCCTGCGATTCGATACTCTCCGACTCCGGGCCGCGCCCAGCAAAATAGAGCTGGATTCGCTGCGCATTGCGACAGTATTTCATCGCCTCAAGCAGTGTGGGCTGATCTTTTTCCACCGCCAGACGGCCGATACAGACAATCAGGAAGGGACGCGAAGGGTCGTAGTTCCTCTCCACACGAACCGGTTCGTCCGGGATGATGCCGTTGGAAATCAGGTGAAGCCGCGCCTTGAAGCCGAACTTCTTCAGCCGCTCCATCACATTTTCCGTGGGGCACTGGACATCCGTGCAGTAGTTGAACACCAGGTCGCGCCAGGCACGGAGCATGTTATAGTTGAGGAACTTCCAGTCGCCCAAGTTGATTGAGCAGAAGAGATTTTCCGGATGCAGGTGATAGGTCGCGGTGCAGGGAATATGATAATGACGTGCGATGCGCGCGGTGACCAGTTGCAGGATGAAAGGCTCCTCGAGGTGGACTACATCGGCCCATTGTACCGCCTCTTTGATGACGGAGATATCCGCACGTGCAAACTTGTATCCGTTTGAGCGGACCAGACCGTCGAATACCGGTACGTGAAAATCGCCCAGCACATAGTCGGGCTGCGGTGTTTCTGCCTCGTGGTTGCGCCCCGAAAGGACACGCACCTCCTCTCCAGCCTCGCGTAGGTAGCCCACCGTGCGGCGTGCCGATGCGGAAAGCCCGTTTCCGGATGCGTAATAGTTATTGACGACAAAAAGTATCTTCATAATATTCAGCGCTTTGTTGAGTTACTTTTGCGATAGATCCACTTCATCCCGAGACGGTCGATGGTGCGGCTGGGCAGCAGGGCAATCAGAGGCGGCAGCAGTTTGTTGACGGGCGTCGGGCTGATGACGCGCCGGCCGCGGAAGGTGGCGCGAAGGGCGCGGCGGACCAGTGCCTCCGGGCTTTGGATCAGGCCCAGCCTGCGGCCTGTGCGGCGCGTGCGGTCGCTGAGTTGATAGAGACCTGTATCCACGGCGGCCGGACAGACGGTGGTGACCTTCACTCCGAAGGGACGCATTTCATAGGAAAAACCTTTGCCGAAACTCTTCAGGTAGGCCTTCGTGGCGGAATAGACGGCGATGCCCGGTGCCGGAATCCGGGCGGTCATCGAGGACATATTGAGGATATAGCCGTGGCCGCGAGCCTTCATACGGGCCCCGAAAAGGATGCACATTTCGGTGACGTTTTCCACGTGGAGAGCAATCATAGCCCGGACCTTTGGCAAGTTTTCCTCGGAGAGATACTCCATAAAGTAGATGCCTGCATTGTTGACAAGCAACTCGATTTCAAGTTGTTGCGCGTCGCACCAGTCGAGCACTCGCTGGGCGCTGCCTCGCTCCGCGAGGTCGACGCAGAGGGGCTGCGTCTCCAGGCCGTTTTCGGCCTGCAGCGCCCGCGCAGCCTCCGCCAGCTCCCGTTCCCGGTTGCTGACCAGAACGGTCTGCCAGCCTTGCCGCGCCAGTTCCCTGGCATACGCCAGCCCAATCCCCGAATCCGCCCCCGTGATAAGTGCTGTCTTCATAACTGTCCCCTTTTTTACAAAGATAGTGACAAGCAATCCTTGCACCAAATCCAAATGAGCGGTTAAAAAACGTATCTTTGCAAAAACGCCCCGCTTATGGAAAAGCAAAGAAACCTGGACCGGCTGTGCGGTTACCTGATCAATATCGGGATATTTGCCATCGTGGCGGCCGGCCGGTTTTTCTACAAACATAAGGCTGTCCGGCGGCTGGTGCCCGACATCCACAAATAGCGTTCTTATGAAACGAGACTATTTCGAGAAGGCCGACGTGGCCGTCACCGTCTGTGCCAAAGACGGTACCATCCTGGATATGAACGCCAAGTCCTGCCGGACCTTCCTCAAGCCCGGCGCGGAGCCGATTCTGGGCAAAAATGTACTGGACTGCCATCCGGAGCCGGCCCGCTCGATGCTGGCCGATATGCTGGCCCATCCCCGGACCAATGCCTATACGGTAGAGAAGGAGGGGGTCAAAAAGCTCATCTACCAGTGTCCCTGGTATGATGGCGAGGAATATGCCGGCTTTATGGAAATCTCCATCGTGCTTCCGGAAAACATGCCCAATCGGGTCCGGAAGCCTAAGCCCTGATTTTCAGACGTCTGTTAAAGATTTGCGAGGGACGGCAGGTCAAAGGTGATGCTGCCGTAGATTGCATAGCGGGAATAGACCGCGTTGAGGCTGAACCAAGGCAGGGGCTGGATCGAGATGCCGCCGCCGTAGTTGAAGTAGTGGGTGCGGCTGCCCGGCGTCACGTCGTAGTCGTGGTAGAGGGTGGAGGAGTTATCGGACCAGCTGACATTCACGGAAGAACCGTCGGTGATGCCGTCGTTGGTCTGGCAGTAACCCACGATCGGGGTGATGCGCAGCCAGGAAAGGACCGGAATCTGATAGCCGGCGTTGATGGTGAAGGCCACCTTGTCGTTCCACTTGGTATCGGTGATGTGATGATCGTATTTATGCTCGGGACCTGCCTGCAGGTAGTCGAGCTGGAATCCCCAGGCTACCAGGGAAGCGCCCGCGCCCCAGTTCTCGTACGAGGTGGTCATGCCTGACTTGCCGATAATGAGACCGACTTCCAGGCGACCGTTGTTGCTGTTGAAATCAAAAAGGTTCTGTGCTCCGGCGCTGAGGGAAATCAGCAGGGATGCGACGAGGATCAGTGTCTTTTTCATGGTGTTCTTTTTTAATGGTCGCAAAGATACAAACAGATTTAAAAAATTCACCACTTTCCGAAAAACAAAGTGGGAGAGACTACGAGTGAAAACCAGCCCCAGTTGGCCCTCTTGCTGACACCCTCCCGTTTCAGGATGGCCATGGTCTCGGTCCCGATCATCTGGGTGTAGCCCACCTTGAGCGAGATATCCGGGGTGAGAATCAAAGGCTTCTTCATGTTCATGGGACAAGAATCAGGGTTGCACGCACAAAGGTACTCATTTTGGGAACGTTGCGGCCGAGGTGCTCCGCTTGTCGCTTGGCGATCGGGCCTTGAATATGCTGCACGGCCCAGCCCGGGTCTCCCGGGTTCTTTGCACTTATCCTTTAGGCGGCGACTCCCTTTCAAAAGTGCGTGGCAGATAAACGGCTGGGAGTCAGCAAGATGCTAAAAATCGGTCAGTCAAAATCGCTGACCGATTATTGGCTTTTCGTTGATAGCCAATGAGATAGCTGCCACGGCTACTGTTGGTGGAGGGGCTGTCCCGGGTGTCGGAATGGTGCGGCAACGGGCGTGGTGGCAGGAGCACGTTATCTGGCTGATGGTCAGCGAGATGCTGCTTTTGTGTCGGCAAAAAACGCCGACTTAAAATTAGTAAGTTGTTGAAAGATAGATAGTTGTCGTGCTCCTGAGTCTCGGGGCTCACTCACCGGGAATTGCCTCGCTTTG
>JAEEUZ010000190.1 GCA_016290725.1 Bacteroidales bacterium
AGAGCCGGGCTGAAGTGGCCCATGAGGCCGCTCTTGTACTGCAAGGGGATTTCCCAGATGCGGAAGAAGCCCAGGATATGGTCTATGCGGAAGGCGTCGAAATACTCCGCCATCTTGCCCATGCGGGCTTTCCACCATGCGAAGCCGTCCTCCTCCATACGCTCCCAGTTGTATGTGGGGAAGCCCCAGTTCTGGCCATCGGCACTGAAGGCATCCGGCGGCGCACCGGCCTGGCTGTCCATGTGGAACAGATGGGGGTTCTGCCATGCATCCACGCTGCAGCGGCTAACTCCGATGGGAAGGTCTCCCTTCAGGGCAACGCCTTTGAGGTGGGCATAATGCACAACTTCGTGGAGCTGCTTGTCCAGAAGGAACTGGAGGAAGCAGTAGAAGTTCACATCTTCAATGTGTCCGGCGATGAATTCGTCCACCTTGCGGGCGCGATAGGTTGAGAATTCGCCCCAGGTGGAGAAGTCCGGAGTGCCGTTGATGTCCCGCAGAACGCTGAAAGCGGCATAGGGCATGAGCCATTCGGCATTGGCCGATATAAAGTCGTGATACTCCTGGGTTTGCATGATGCTCTCTCCCTTGGTGTCGTACACTTTGCGGAGGAGCTCCAGCTTGGCGGAGTTCACTTTTTCGTAATCTATCTGTTTGAGGTCTTCCAGCTCCGCCTTCAGGGCGCGGTAGTGGGCATCATTGCGCACGCCGGCATCTGGCAGATGGATGAACTGCGGGTGAAGGGCGAACGAGCTCACGGCGTTGTACGGATAGGAATCCTGCCAGGTGTGAGTCATCGTGGTGTCGTTGATGGGGAGCAGCTGGATGATGTTCTGGCCGGTGATCACAGCCCAGTCTACGAGTTTCTTGATATCGTTGAATTCGCCCACGCCGAAACTGTCTTTGGTCTTGAGGGCGAAAACGGGAACCGCAACGCCCGCGCCTTTCCACGCCTTGAAGGGAAAGCGGGGAACAAGATCCGCTATTACCAGATGAGCGCCGGACGGGGGTACTTCCGCAAAGAAGTGATTGGGGCCTTCTTCCCAAAGGTCGATTTTACCCGTGGCGCTGTCCAGAACCACGAATTTATACTCCACGGCCTCCTGCAGGTCCAGGGTGATCTCCCACCAGGGGAAGGCTGCGTCCGAGAGTTTGAGCGGGGTTTTCCAGTTTCCCAGCATTTTTCCGGAACCCACGATGGCAAGGCACTGATTCGTGCGCACTTCCGGCACTGCAACGCGGATTGTGACGTTGCCTTTCCCCGGGGCTTCGGCGCGCGGACAGCGGAACGATGCGCCGTCCGGGCGGCGGAAGATAACGTCGCTGAAGGCCGATGACCAGAATGCCGAGTTGCCCGGCATCTCGTGCCAGCGGTCCCGGAGCACCACGCTTTTACCTGCTGCGGGAGCCTTGAACGTGTGGTCCCGCCATTCACGGCGGATCACTTCGTCCCCCCTCACAACCTCGAAGCCGTAATGCGCGCCGTCTTTGAGCTCGCGGCCCGTGAGGTCTGTCTGCCAAATTCCTCCGAAATTGTAATCCATGCGGAAGCGGCGCTTCCCCACTTTAACCCTCAAGGACTCGCCCCACTGGGTTTTGTACTGGATCTGGATGATAATGTTCATATCTGGTGTTATTAGTTATCGTGATTAGCAAATTTACATTTTCGTCCGCGTTATTCAAAACGCACGGGCGCGTTAGTTGGGTGAACTGCCGATTTTCAGCGACGAACCGCGCCAGCGCACCGTGAGCCAGAGCGAGCGGATGAGAAGGTGCACGAAATAGGCGGCCATGAGGATATGGATGCTGGTAACGTCGTCCGGGCCGAGCAGGTAGTATCCGCCCAGATATGTTGCGAAAAAGCCTATGGCGCATAGCACCACGGAAATCATCATGTCACGGGTTCGTGTGGCGCCGGTGTATATGCCGTCCCAGATGAATGCGGGTATGCCGATGAGCGGCATCAGCATCAGCCACGGGAGGAACTCCCTGGCCGCGTCCACAACGGCCGCATCTCCGGAGAAAAGCCTCAACAGCGGCACTCCGCACAGGCCATAAATCCCCAGGAACAGCAGTGCACATCCCCCACCCCAGAGAAAACTTCCCCGCACCGCAGAGTGCACCCCGTCGGCCGACTGTTCCCCGACAAACCTCCCCGTAAGCGCCTCGCCCGCGTATGCGAATCCGTCGGAGAAGTAGCTGAACAGCATGAGCAGCTTCATCAGTATGGATGCCGATGCCAGCATCAGATCCCCGTGCCGGGCCGATATCACCGTGAAACCGATATACACCGCAATCATGCTTATGGACCTGAGCACCAAATCGCGGTTCATCTTGAAGAAATTGTCGTTGTGGCCTTTTTGAGCGGGACTAGTATGCCCGGGGGACTCCATGCCGCTTCGCTCCATTCCCCAGGCCGCAATGACGGACGCAAAGCGTCTGCGTACGGCGATGCAGCAATATGCGAAGCCGCACCACTGCGCGAGAACTGTGCCCAGGGCGATGCCCTTGAAGCCCAGAAGCAGCGCGAGGGTTATGCTGCCGACAATGTTTACGATGTTCACCGTGAGGTCCGCCGCCATTGCGCGCACGCTGTCCTGCATGCCGATGAACCAGCCCTTGAAGGCGAAGAGGGAAATGGTGGCGGGTGCCGCCCATATCCTTATATAGAAATACTGCGTGGCCAGCCTGCGCACCTCAGGGCTGCATTTCACAACAAGGAACGCTCCCTGGACAATGAGCCACTGCACGGCTATCAGCGCAAGGCCGGACAGGAGCGCAATCCTCAGCGCGCGCTTCAGGCAAAAGGCCTGATACTCCACGTCGCCACGTCCGTAGGCCTGGGCAGTGAGCCCGCCGGTTCCCGTGCGAAGGAACGAGAAATTCCAGTAGAGCAGTTCGAAGAGCATCGACCCGATGGAAATGCCGCCGATGAATGCGGCGCTGGTGAAATCGCCCTGAAGGTGCCCGGCTACGGCAAGGTCCACCATTCCCACAAGAGGCACGGTGATATTGGCCAGGATGCTGGGAAGGGCCAGGCGTAGGATTTCGCGGCGGAGTTTCATCGGAACTTGCGGTCTTCCTCCAGCATTCCCAGATAGGAATTGTAGCGTTCGGAGCTTATCGTGCCGGCCTCCACCGCGGCTTTCACCGCGCAGCCGGGCTCGTGGGTGTGGGTGCAGGGAGTGAATCGGCACTCATGCGAAGCCTTAAGCATCTCGGGGAAATACTTGGCAATCTCCTCCTTCTCCAGGTCCACCAGCCCGAACCCCCGTAGCCCGGGGGAATCGATTACGAAGCCGCCGGATGCGAGAGGGTACATCTCGTAGAGGGAAGTCGTATGTTTTCCCTGCAGGTGCGCTTCGGAGATTTCGCCTGTTTTCGGGTTCAGGGACGGGTCCAGGGCCTTTATGAGCGAGGATTTGCCCACGCCGGATTCGCCGGAGAAGAGGTTGATGCGGCCACGGCAGGACTCGCGGATATCGGCAATACCCTCCCCCGTTACGACCGATGTTTCCACCACCCGGTAGCCTGCTCCTTCGTATATGCGATGGAAGGCCTCGATCTGCTCCGCGGCGAAATCACGGTACATATCCACTTTGGACAGCACTATCGTCACGGGGATTCCATACACTTCGCA
>JAEEUZ010000191.1 GCA_016290725.1 Bacteroidales bacterium
CGTCTTTAACCGTGCCGTAAAGGGTGTTGCAGGTGCGCTCCGTTTTCATCACCTGGATGTCGTCCGGGTCTATGTAGAGCATAACTTCCGTGCCCACGGGATAAGGGTCGTAGTCCTGGATCATAAGTTCGTAGCCGGTATCCGTATCAACCCACATCTCGTAGTGAACGCCTTTGAAGGTGCAGGTGTTCACCTTGGCCTTGAACTGGCATTTTGCCGGGTCCGTGGTGAAGTAGATGTCTTCCGGACGTACCACCACGTCCACGCGCACATCCTCGCCGAAGCCTTCGTCCACGCAGTCGAATTCGTGCTTGATGAAGGCCACGCGGCGGTCCCTGATCATGCGGCCCTTGAGGATATTGCTTTCGCCGATGAAATCCGCCACAAAGCAGTTCACGGGCTCGTTGTAGATATCTGTGGGAGTGCCGATCTGCTGGATGCGGCCCTCGTTCAGCACCACGATGGTGTCCGACAGAGTGAGGGCCTCTTCCTGGTCGTGCGTAACGTAGATGAAGGTGATGCCAAGTTTGCGGTGCATTTCCTTCAGCTCGATCTGCATGTCTTTGCGCATCTTCAGGTCCAGGGCGGCAAGGGGCTCGTCAAGGAGCAGCACCTTGGGCTGGTTCACGATGGCGCGGGCGATTGCGATACGCTGCTGCTGGCCGCCGGAGAGGGTTTCCACGTCGCGGTCTTCGTAGTCGCTCATGGCGACGAGTTTCAGAACGCGGCGGACGCGCTTGTCGATTTCGTCCTGGGGAACTTTCTTCAGCTTGAGGCCGAAGGCGATATTGTCGTACACGTCCAGGTGAGGGAAGAGGGCATAGCGCTGGAACACGGTGTTCAGCGGGCGCTCATGCGGGGGAATGCCCGCGAGGGGCTTTCCGTCCAGCAGGAGTTCTCCTTCGTCCGGCTCCAGGAAGCCGGCGATCATCCGCAGCAGGGTGGTTTTCCCGCAGCCGGAAGGGCCCAGCAGCGTGATGAACTCGCCCTTGTTTACGTACAGATTAATGTCATTAAGCACGTTCTTGCCGTCAAACGACTTGGAAACGTGCTTGAATTCGATGATTTTCTCCGCCATCGGCTACCAGAGTTTGAAGTCGATGGTGTAGGTGGCGCCAACCACGGCGTAGAACTTATCCTGGGTGATACCTGCGCATCCCTGTACCCTGAGGCCGTCCATGGGGAACCATTCTGCCTGAACAGAGGCATTGGGACGTGTATAGTCCAGATAATATGTGTCCTCGCCGTTTTTCTGGTGGAATCTCTCAAGGCAGTAGCGGGCCGACAGGTTGAGGGTTTCGGAGCTCTTAACTCCCACGGTCATAAGGAGAGTGTATCCGTCGATATCGGAAAAATTGTACAGGGGGTCTCCTGCGCGGTTCACGAAGTCGATGTTGAGGAAGTAGTTCCTGTAGGTGAGGCGGTTGCCAAGGCTGAGGATTGCCGATATGGAATTGCCCGTGTGGTAAGGACGGTTACGGTCCGACAGCATCAGGCTGTAGCTGGTGGTCCACCAGTCCATGTCACCGTTCCACTTGAAGCCGAAAGCGGGGGAGGTATTGCACTGGTTTGTGGAAATCATCGCCGTGAAGGTGTGTGCCCCGTCCTGAATGCTTCTGGAAATGCTTGCTCCGTACTGGTACACTGTGAAGGAGTTCCACAGTGCGCTGGTGGCGATGGAATTAACGTCGAAGTCGTATTCTTCGAATTCGAGTCCGCCCACCAGAAGGGGCATTTTACCTGCCGATAATACCCAGTCTCCAAAGCTATAGTCGATGTGGGCTTCGTCGAAGATGCTGTAGCCGGATTTTCCGGTGAAGGGGAAGTTGATCGTGTTGGCGTAAAGGTCTCCGGTGGGAACCAGCAGGCCGTACTTGAAACCGGGCTCGCCCCAGTCTGCGCCAATCCAATGGTTGATTACCGTAAATGAAAGGTTTTCCAAGATGTTACCCTCGAATATTGTGTAGAGGGATGTGTTGCCGAAGTTGAAATAAGTGCCTTCGAGTCTATCAACAGATAATCCAGCATCAAGTCTGGACACAACCGACAACCCGGCTCCACTGCCGGTGTCTTCAGCCTCTTGTGCGCGCACAAGGAAGCAGGACAGCGAAATCGCTGCGCAAACAACCAGGATTTTTTTCATCTCTTACCATAAAATGGATATTGGTTCAACATATACCCGAAAGCCGCAGTGGCTTTCAAACTGCAAAAATAATAAATTATTTTTAGTATTCCTACAGTTTGCGGGGGCGGCTAGACGTAGCGGCCGAGGCGCTGGAGTTCGGAGTCTGTCTTGATTTTGTCGATGATGGTGCACACGATTCGGAAGGTGCGGCTGTCGCGGGTGTAGATGGCGGGTGTCATGTAGCCAACGCGGCCTTGGCGCAGGAGCTTGCGGGCGACGTCGCGCTTGTGCGGGATGGCAGGGTTGAACACGGCGATGGAGTGGCCGCCGAACATGCCCACGACCTTCATGGAAGGCACATCCGTTTCTCCGTCGCCAAAGTAGATCATGTTGGTGAAGGGGATGCGCTTTTCATCGTCCGAAATACTCTCGTTCACGCGTTTAGAGTCGCGCGAGGAGAAGATGCCCTTCTGGATCTTGAAGAGGAACTGCGTTTTGGCGGTGTAGTCCACGGCGATGCCGGGCCATACGGCTTCCCCGCTTTCATTATATATATAGCTGCCAGCGAAGATGTGCTTGAACTCGCCGGCGATGGGAGAGCCTTCGATGATTTCCTTCAGGCCGGAGGAGTTGATGTAATGCTCCACCTTCACGCCTTTGGATGCGCCGTATGCGTTCACGTTGCGGAACCATTCACGAACCCCGTCGAAGAGCTTGATATCGGCCCCGAACCTCATGAAATCCTCACGGGTGAGACGGATGCCCTTGCGGTGTGCTTCGTCGTACATCAACTTCATGTAGGCGAGGATGTTGGAGGCGTCCTGGCCGATGGCGATGCCGTCGCTCTTGGACCAGAATTCTTCCGGAGTCTGGCCTATTGCCTGGATGAATCCGAACTCCTGCATGTTGCCGGGAGAGAGGGTTCCGTCGAAGTCGTAGATAAGTGCTACAATGGGTTTGCGTTTCATACCGTTCGTCGTAATAACACCGCAAAGATACATCAAATTGCGGAAAAATTGCTATATTTGTGGACTGTACTGAAAAACTTAAACACATTTTTTATAATGGTAACAGAGTATCCTCACTATCTGCAGCGTCTTCAGGATGCAACACGCAAATACTGGAACAAACCTGCGCTCAACACCATCGGCGGTGATTCCTTCACATACGCCCAGATGGCAACCGAAATCGAGAGATTCCACATAATCTTTGAAAAAGCCGGCTTCCGCAAAGGCGACAAAATCGCCCTCAACGCCCGTAACGGCGCCCGCTGGGGCTTTGCCTACCTGGCCGTGAACACATACGAAACCGTCATCGTCCCCATCCTTGCGGATTTTACTCCGGAGAGCGTGATGGGCCTTGTGAACCACTCGGAAAGCATCGCCCTTTTCACCAATGCCGATAAATGGGCTAAGATGGATCCGGAGAAGATGCCTCAGCTGAAGGTGGTCTTCGACGTAGACAACTGGAAAATGCTCCTCTGCCGCGACGAGAAAATCGCCAAGGCG
>JAEEUZ010000041.1 GCA_016290725.1 Bacteroidales bacterium
TCGTCCCAGCTGCGGTTGTAGTTCCATTCGTTGAGGATAGACTCCGTGGCGGTGAAGCCTTTGGAGTCCAGCATTTCACGAACGATGCGCACATCTTCGACGATGCGCGCGGGTTTGCGGTGGTACATGTGGTGGGAGAAGAAGTCCAGGGGGACGTTGTTCTCCTTTACGTAGTCCAGGAAGGGAGGACCGTACTTTCGGGGATTCGCGAAGGCCGGTCCGCCGATTTTCAAATCGGGGAAACACTTTTTCAGGTGCTTTGCCGCTACCTCGTACAGCTTGTTAAACTGCTCCATGGTTCCGCCCCATGTGCGGGGATCCGTTTTCCAGCGGTCTTCCGGCTGGTCCAGATCCGGTTCGTTCCAGATTTCCCAATACTCGATTCCCATGTGGTAGCCGTTCGCCCAGCCTTCGTTGTAGTGGCGGATGATATGCTCGCAGATGCGGGCCCACTTCTTATAGTTTTTGGGAGGATAGATGCCGTACTTCTTTGTCTGATGCTCAATGCTCTGGCCAAGTCGGAAGAAGGGTTTGGTGCCTGCTTTCAATATATCCTGGAGCACCACGTCGCTGTTGGTGAAATCGTAGGACCGGGGATTATTGACATTGGCATTGAAATTCGGGAAAATCTGGTTGATGTCTATGCAGTGGCCGCCGTATTCGGTTCCCAGGGCCGTGTCATGCGTCCTGGCGAAGGGTATGCGGAGGGCAGTGTAAGACTCCATCGTGGGGTCGAGGGGGCCGTTGTTTCCCGCATTAATGGGTTTTACCGGCCCGAGAGCGGTGGCAGGGCTGAGCCCCACCACCGTCTGGGCGGCAATAAAGAGTGATATGAGAATGGAGTGAATCATTACTTCTGATAAGCGCCCGGCCACCATTCTCCGTTTCCACGGGCATTGCCAAGCTGATCCTTGTCAAGAGCATCAATACTCTCCAGCCAGGCCTTGAAAGTGGGGCTTGCAGAGTTCATGGCAGTTGCAAATGCACTTGCGCTAATCTTTGCGCTGCTTCCTGCAACCGTTCCGTTCCAACTCCATACGTGGCTGGCAGCATCCCATGACAAACTGCCAAGATCAGCCTTTGATTTGCCTTCAGTGTCGCCTGATCCGTTATACGGACTGGTGCCGCCCTTCTTTGTGAAAACGTTGTAGTAGCCGTATGTGTTGGAAGTTCCACTCTGGTTGATCCACCAGGAGTACTGGTCGTTCCCGGCGAGTATGATATTGTTCAAAAGATGGTAGTCCTTACCGCTCTTTGCATTCTTGATATAGACCAGTTCCTGATCGGCCAGGGGATCAAGGGCCGATGTGGTCCTGGCAGAGCCTATAAGCGTGCAGTTGCTGATAACGCATTCCTCCAGCAGTTTGTCGGTGTCGCCGTTAACATAAACCCAGCATCCATCGTCTTCGCCATTGCTCATAGTATATGTGTCGTCGTTGAAACTGCAGTTGTTCATGGCAAAGTGCTTGGCTTTTTCGATGAATATGCTGGTGCCGTTCTTGTAGGAAATCCAGTTGCCGGTGAATGAGCAGCCGTTCAGATAAATACCGCTCACCACGCAGTTCCACACCGAAATGGCACCTCCGCGGGTTGCACGGTTGTTCTCGAAGTGGCAGTTGTTGAAGTAGCCGTTGCCGTCGGCATAGAATGTTACGGCGCCGCCATAAGCACTCTTGACTTCCTCGCTGGCGGTCATGGTGTAATTATTCACGAATACGCAGTTGTCGAAGTAGCTGTTGGTTATATCATGTCCAAGACGTACTGCTCCTGCGTGTCGGGCGTAATTGCTGTTGTTGTTGCCCTGGTATTCGTTGTAATTGCCCTCAAACCTTGTGTTGCTGACCTTTAGCCAACCGGTGCCGGGATCTCCTCCCGACTGGTAACTAAGAGCCGCTCCGCCTCCGGATTTGGAGTGGTTTCCGATGAAAGTGCATCCATCAATGGTTACCTCTGCCGAGTTCTGTCCCCAGTCCACGGAAACTGCACCACCGAAGGCCTCTTCTTCTCCATTGTAGTCACTGTGGTTGCCCTCAAAGGTGGTTCTCAGGATGGTGAGTTCCCCGTTGCTCTCGAACCGGATTGCCCCGCCATGCCTGCCGTTTTTGTTTACGTAGTTGTCCTTGAAGAGAGCATCGGCAATCCTGATATTGCCATTAGAGGAAGCAAGGATGCAGCCTCCGCCCTTGGAGTAGTTCTCCTGATAGAGGCCACCCTGAATCTCGAGGAGTGCTCCGTCAACTACATTGAGGGCCCCGCCCCAGTCGCTGAAGTTCTCCTTTACCGTGCAGTTGATGAGCTTGGCATAACCGTCTGAGTTCTGGACGCGCAGTGCTCCGCCCCTTCTGGTGGGAATGCTATTTCTCAGCAAGGAGCAGTCAGTCATAGTGAGTTTGCCATGAATGACGACGATAGCACCGCCATCCGGCTTCTTGCCCTCTTCTTTGGTTACGGTGTTGTCTTCAAAGATTGTGTTGATTACGTTCACATCAGCATCGCCATGGTCCAGGTAGATTGCGCTGCCCGGCCATGTGCCGTCATTATCGTGGAAATGGGAGTCTTTGATATCGGCCTTTCCCAGGGTAAGAAGGTTTGCTCCATAGGAACCTTTGTTGAAAGCGAATTCGCAGTTTTCGAAATAAAGGACAGTGCCCTCTTCCGCATATAAGCAACCTCCTGTGCCGTATGATCCGTCGTCCTTGATGTTTGCGCAATTCTTGAATGTACAATTATAGAAACTCGCCTTGGCTTCGCCGTTAATAAGTATGGGTGAATTCCTGGAGGCATTTGCCAGGCCGTTTGCAAAGGATATATCCTTGAACGTGACATTTGTATTCTCTCCTATGTTCAGGAGTCTGTGCAGATCTGCACCGGTGATGACGGTATTGTTGCCCTCAAAGGTGACAGAAACCGGTGCGCCGACTCCGGGGAAAGCGATGAGCAGGGAATCCTGGAAGTCCCATGTGCCCTCGCCCAGGTGGATGGTCGCCCCGTCAAGGCCTGCGGCCCAGGCGGCAAGCTTGCCGTCGTCCTCCGGTTTCGTGAGAAGGGCTTTCAGACCGGCAAGGTCCATGGCGTTGGCCTGGTTGATTCCAATCTTGTTGCCAGCTCCTTCCAGCGTGGCAAAGTACTCGCCGGTAACGCCGAATTCGCCGAAACTGTGGATCGTTGAAGCCTTGGTTGTGAGTTCTTTGTCAAGATAATACGAACCCTTGAGACCGGACGCATCATAGTATTTCAGGAGGAGGCCCTTTTCGTGGGTAACTCCGGCGATAATGCTGACGAACACGTTGCCGGCGGGGAAGCCTGCCGATGAGGATATTTCAACGGAGGGGTTGAGGGCGGAGCCAAGGGACTGCTGCACGTTCCCTCCCGTGAAGGAAACGGAGACTTCGCCGGACAGGGGTTGCCCGGAGGGACTCTCCACCACAATTTTCGTATAACCGGCTTCCGGAAGGCCGATCTTCAGGAAGGAGTTGACATTGGAGAACGCGAAAGCTTTGTTCGCTCCTTTTGCCACTGCGATGTGACCGGAGCCGAATGACCCTTCCTGCGACTGGGGGATAGTGACCTTGATAAGGTCGGCCGCAGGTTTTGAAGAAGTGACTTCAGCAGGATATACTGCGTAGTAATCATTGCTTTCCGGCACCTGGGCCTCAAAAGTGGCATTGGCCGTATTTTCGCCGGTCTTTAGTTTGGCAACAGCGCTGCTTTCACCATAGTAGACTTTGATCTTGTCTGTTATTGACCATACGGTGTGGCCGTCCACTATATCCGTCTTGGTCTGGGGCATGGAGGCGGTAAATGTTACCATATCTCCATCTTCTGCGGGAGCGCCCAATTCCTTTGCGCAGGAAACCGCTAATGCGGCCGCGATAGCCGCGATGATGATATATGCAAACTTTTTCATGGCTGTTCCTCCTTAGAAGATGGGGTTTTCATCGAAATCGGAAAGGCTTCCGCCCTTGTCGTCCGGACTCTCGCCCTGCTTGGTTGTGACGTCGATAGACGCGACGGGACTCTGCTTGTAGGTGCCTGTTTCTGAATCTGCAGGAACGGCATATACCTTTACATTGTATGCTGTCAGGGTGTGCAGGCCATCGTATTTGACTGAGGTGCCGTTAACCGCAGTGAAAGCAGCTCCGTCAAGTGAACACATATACTTGGCCGCATGTTCTACAGCGGGCCAGGTAATCGTGAACTCGGTTGCCAGAATATTCTCTGATTTGAGTTGGGGCGTGGCAAGGACTACAAGATCAAGCGTGGTTACCTGGATGCTTGCCCAGTCGCTGGAAGTGTAGTTACCCGCATTTGCGTCGGATGCCGCCGCGCGAACCTGTACCGTGTGGTTGGATTTGGCGGTAAGGGAATTGAAGGCTGCGCTGAGGGAAGTTGTGGTCTGTTCGGCTCCGCCGTCCAGTTTGTAGATATACTTGCCTGCATTAGGAACGGCTGCCCATGAAACTGTGAATCCGTTGGTGTGGATTGCGCTTGATGTAAGTGAGGGAGTGGCAAGTTTAGCGGGTGCTGCCGTTGTGGCATCTACTGTGCCCCATTCACTCTCAACGGCCACATCGGCCATTGTTGCCGGTGGAATGGCCTTCACCTTAACAGTATACTTGGTGGAGTTCTTCAGGCCGTCTGCCGTGAATGTAGTCTGCGTTGTTTCCTGCTCCGCTCCGTCGCCAACCTTATACACATATTTCTCTGCGTTCTTAACAGCTTTCCAGGAAACGGTGAATCCGCCGGAAACTATGTTGGAAACTGTAAGGACAGGTGTAGCAAGCACGGTTTTTCCAGCCGTCGTGAAAGAAATGGGGACGCAGAAGTCAGAGTCCAGCCACTCCGTGCTTCCTGAGGGAGCGACAGCTTTCATCTTGAGGGAATAAGTGGTTGAGGATTTGAGGTTCTGGATGGTGATGCTGATTCCCGAAGCGGAAATGGGAGCACCGTCGTCCACTACCACCTGGTAGGATTCGGCATTCTTGACGGTCTTCCACATAATAGTGGCATTGTCGATACCTGCCGATGCAAGCACAGGCTCGGGCGTGGCTAGTTTTTCCGCCTTGGGCTTTTGCTGGCACGCCGTGACAGCCAGAAGGACTGCCAGCGCAACTGATGAGGCAATACGAACGCGATTCATTGTGTTGATATTAAGTGGTTGATTATTCAATAGTGAGAGACAGGCTTGAGAAGACGCCGGCTTCAATGGTTACGGTGTCGTCCACGCTGAAATAAGTGATATCTCCGTCGGTGGCGGTGATGGTGAATTCCAGCTGGTCATATTCTCCGGGAGGGAGGACAAACCAGAAGGGCGTGTATTCGGAGGTGAAGATTTCGGCTCCGGCTGCATCCAGCATGATGATGTTTGCACCGCCCACCATGGCGAACATTCCGTCGGTGAGGTTGCAAAGGAAGGCACCGGAAACGGGCTTGCCGGCATCCAGCGTGATGGATTTGAGCGTGGTGCTGCCTTTGAGGTTCAGTCTGAGCATGCCACAGGGGCTTTCCAGATGAACGTCGGTCAGGTCCCTTGCACGTCCCCAGAGAGGGAGGGCTCCCAGGGCCTGCGAGGGCTGTTTGCAGCTGATGTTCATCTCCAGGATACCCTGGAAGGTGGTTCCATCGCAATCGGCAGAGGCGGGGGAGTATACGACATAGGGCCCGTCGCCGGGGATTACCCCCTCAAAGGATGCCGATGAATACCCGGCGCCGGAGCGCAGGGTGAATTCGGCAGGGGAGTCCGCCCCGTCGGCCAATATCCCAATCGTGTCTCCTTCACTCCAGGAGGGTAGACTGTTTGTTCCAATCCGGGCTTTGGTCTCGAAAGCCTTGATGGAGACAAAAACCACATCCTTCTCCTTGGGTGCAGGCGTTTCCTTGTGGCATGCAGCCAGCGGCAGGAGGATAGCAATCAGTGCAAGAATTCTTTTCATCTTCATATCGGCTTACAAGGTTATGTCGATGGTTTTCGTGATGCTGTCGACAGCTCCCAAAGCGTCCGTAACGGTAAGGGTGACGGCAACTCCGGTGGCTGGAGAGTCAAATACTACGATCGGCGAATCCGAGGAATACGTTTTTCCGCCTATGTTCCAGGCCCAGGTTGTTATTCCGCCGATGTTGTCCACAGATTTGTCTTCAAAAAGAACTTCTTCCCCGACTCGTGCGGTAGGAGGACAATTGAAATTGGCCCAGGGAATGTCGTTTTCTTCGACAACCAGGATTTGGCGGGAATAGCTGTCATGGCCTGCGCCCTGCTCTGCATACGCCGTGAGGGTGATTGTGTACAGTCCCGGATTTGCGAAAGAAAGGCCATCCAGTTCCAGCCCGTAATGGACCTGTTCATTATACTCCCACTTGCAGAAAGCCAGGGTGTTGTTTTTTACTTCAGATGTGTTCTGGACAATCAGTTCTTCCCCAGTCTGATATACGTCCTTGTTGGTGGAGAACCGGGCTGTTACTTCCACCACAGGCTTGCTGCAGGACATTGCTGCCGCAAGGGTAATAATAAGTATCGTTGACTTGTTCATGAAGGGGTCAGAATTTCAGGGTGATACTCACGGGATAATGGTCGGATATGTATGTGAGCCCGGCATACTTGTCCTTGATGGTGATGAAGCGGGTGACACCGGCAAAGCCTTTGAACCAGCAGTGGTCCAGGGTGAGCCCGCTGCCATAGTCTCCGTAGTTGTTGCAGGTCTTGTAGGAATCCCCGATTACGGCTTCCAGGCGGGCACTCTCGAAGCCGTAGGACTTGATGTCCTTGAAAATGGCATCGTCCTCGTCGGTATTCCAGTCTCCAGTCATGAAAATTGGCAGGCCTTCCGTGTTGATCTTTTTCACCTGTTCAAGGAGAATCTCCATTTCCGGCTGCCTTGCAAAGGCGGCGGAATACTCCAGGTGTGTGTTGAAGTGGTAGAACTCCTGACCTCCTTTGACCATTTTCATTTTTCCCCAGGTACAGACACGATAATGTCCCACGCCGTCCATGCGGCTGGGCAGGTTCGGTGTGCTTGTGAGGTAGAATGTGCCGTGGGAAAGCACCTGCACAGAGTCTTTCATATAGAAGATGGCGCATTCCTCACACTCCTCCTTGGGGCCGTCCAGGTTTATGCCGATGGCGGCATACCTGGGATCGTCTTCAATGATGTTCTGGCGCTGGATGAAATCGCACTCCTGGGCTCCCATCAGCACGGGACTTGTGCTGGCAAGCATTTCCTTGACGCCTGCGCGGCGGACCGCCCATGCCCTTTCGCCCACATCGGCCACACTGGAGGCGGCCCTTACATTGAAGGTCATTACTGTGATGGTTCTTCCGCCTCCGGCTCCTGCCGGATCTACGTAGAAGCGTGAATAGTCGTAGTCCCTTGGCTTGTGACAGGAGACAAGGCTGGCTGAAAGTGCCAGAAGAGCAATGATTGCTTTGATTTGGATTCTCATAGTCATCATTCATTTAAGGGATTACCAGCCGGGGTTCTGGGTGAGAGTGTAGCCCTTGGCTGCATATTCGCGGATAATCTGGGGAGGGATAGGCTCCAGGTACTGGCGGTCGTCGGCATGCCAGATGCGGGGAACCGCATAAACGTATTCAAGGTCGTATCCGCCATTGGGATTGGGATGCGCCCTGAGGCCCTGTTCAGTGGAACTCTCCGGGTAAATCTGAACATAATAGTTCTTATGTGCGGCGGGGATGTCCTTCAATTCCTTCATGGAGAAATAGAACTCTTCCTTACCCTTACCCCTTAGGTCGATTGCCTGATCCAGGCCCTGAATGTGAACGCCGCTCCAGGGAAGATCCTCTATCAGATGACCTTCTGCCCAGCGGTCCAGATCCGATGTACGGAAGCCCTCAAAAAACAGTTCAATCGCGCGTTCACGACGGATTTCCATGATAACAGGGTCTGTTACGTTGGGATAGAAGGTTGCCTGCATGTATGGATCCAATGTGGTGGGAAGGGTGTTGAGCCCTCCCGTGATACCTGCCCTCGAACGCAGTTTGCCTATGGTTTTGGACCAGTCGGAGTTAGTTATTTCGCCAAGTTCGGCCTTGGCTTCCGCGTAAATGAGCAGTACCTCGGCATACCGCATCAGCGGCATGGAGTTGATGTTCTTTGCGTCATTGTTGTATTTGACGTCGTCCAGAGAGAACTTAATGATATGGTATCCGGTTGCGGCACGTTCGTGGATGATGTCCGGAACAACATCGGCGGCCGTGGAGCCGGTCATGTCATAATCCGGATACCTCACGGTCTGCTTGAGGCGGAGGTCCCTGTTGGAGAATTCATCTTTGAACAGGGTGGAGGCGTAATTCTCCTTGTTGGTAAAAGGAGTGCCATTTGAGTTCAAATAGGTGAATACGAAGGCGCGGGACATGCAGTCGCCGTTGCCCTTGCTGCCGTTGAAATGCCAGTTGGAGGAATTGTAGATGCCGTAGTCCGGATCTGAGCAAAGGCCAAGGATTACTTCGTCGGTCAGGATCTCGGTGCTATACCACAGACTGCGGTATGCCCCCTTAGCGCCGGCTTCAGTGTGAAGGGAGAATTTGCCTGATTTCATGATGATGTCACAGGCGTTTGCGGCAAGGCGGTATAGTTCTTCTGCCGTGTAGAGATTGTCGGGAAGATGATGATACTTTTTCCACGATGCTTCATACAGGCAGATTCTCGCCTTCAGTAAAAGCGCAGCATATTTGGAAACCAACGAGTTGCCTACAGATGATGTGGTCTGGAGATGGTCGTAACAATAGTCCAGATCTTTAATCATGTTGTCCACAATCACATCGCGCGGGTCGCGGCCTTTGTACATTGTGGCTTCGTCCGTGCTGCTCACAACGTGTTCGAACCATGGCACTTCGCCATATGAGCGGAGTTTGGAGAAATAGAAGTATGCGCGGAACCATTTGCCAAGGGCAAGGTAATGCTCCCTGACAGCCTCGTCCACTGTGCAGTCCTCGCTCTGCAGGGCATCCAGGAAGTAATTGATGCGACGCAGGCCGCTCCAACTCCAGGAGGTGGTCTGTTCCGGGTTGTATGTTCCGTTTACGTAGAAATCCCAATAGCTGTGCGCCGCGCAGTAATCCACATGAGAAGACTCCTGGTAGAACACGTCGTCCATGGATGGAAGTTCGGAGTAGAGGGAATAGGAGTACGATTTGATACCGGCCTCGCTGCCGAATACGGTCTTTCGGTCCGCTTGGGAAATCAGGGGCTCGTAGAGGGTGCATGAAAGTGCCGATGCTCCGGCAAGAAGCATAGCGAGAAGGTGTTTTACTGTATTGTTTTTCATGTCATCTCCTTTTTAAAAACCAATCTGCAGCCCGAAGCTGAACGTTCGCATGGTGGGGTAGTTGTATCCGTCGCCCTCTTTTCCGCCAAGGTCACTGTCGGAGCCGTAGCATACGGTTACCACGTCGAAGTCTTTGGTGTACTTGTGCAGGGGAGACCAGGTCCAGAGGTTCTCTGCCGAGAAGTAAACCGACATCTGGGACAAGCCCATCTTCTTAATAATATTCTTGGGGAAGTTGTATCCGAACTGCAGGTTTTTCAGGCGGACGTATGAAACATCCATCATGTAGCGGTCTATCCTCTTGTTCTGCCAGGAAACGCCACAGTAGCCTGTCCACTTGGGAAGGAGGGCGTCCGGATTATCCGGAGTCCAGCAGTTGTCCAGCTGCCATTTGTAGGCCTGGGCGTACGGACGGCAATACTGCCCCCAGAACGGGCCTTCCTTGGTGGGACACCATAGGCGCTTTCCCACGCCCTGGATGAATATGTTTGCATAGAAACCGTGCCAGCTGGCGTCAAGAGTGAAGGAATAGGGGAGGCGAGGGGATGTGTTGCCGATGATTGTCTGGTCGCCGGGATCATCCACCGTGTTGGAGCCGGAATCAATCATGTTGTTATTGTTAAGGTCGGCAAAAATCACGTCTCCGGGATATGTGATGCCGTCGTCGTGCATGCGAATACGGGTTTGTTCGTAGGGGATGCGTTCTCCGGTGTTGATGTCAATCCAGTAGGTGTCAATCTGCTCCTGGTCCCGGAACAGGCCTTCCACTCTCCAGCCCCATACGTCTCCGATTTCATAGCCCTCATAGTAGTCCCCGATGTCGAAGGTGGGGTTATAGTATTTGGTGATGAAGGAACGGCTGTCGGCAAGAGTGGCCTTGATACCATATGAGAATGGTGATGTGCCCAGTTGGAAACTGTCGTGCCAGGAGAGGGACATTTCCCATCCCCGGGTATACATGTCGGCGTAATTGCCTTTGGGGGCGTCTGTGCCATAGGTGTCAGGTAGAGTGGGACCGTTGGTGTACATGTCGTAGGTGCGGCGACGGTACCAGTCGAAGACATATTCCATGCGGCCGTTGAACAGTCCAAGGTCCAGTCCGAAGTCCAGCGTCTGTGAGGTCTCCCAGGTGAGGTTGTCCGGAATCTGGGAAGGAGCGCTTGTGTAACGCAGGCCGCTCACACCGTCCAGGCTTCGGCACCATTCGCTCACTCCTTTGCCTAAATTGCTGTAATTGAACCTCTCCATAAAGGCGTAAGTGGAGACGCTGCCATTTCCGAGTTCTCCGAAAGATCCGCGTATCTTGAGGTTGGAGATGATCTTGGGAGATACTTTCCACCATTTTTCCTGGGAAACCCGCCATGCAGCAGATGCTGAAGGGAAGAATCCCCACTGGCTGTTGATGGGGAACTTCGATGAGCCGTCGTATCGGCCGTTCACTTCAAGGAGATAGCGCTCATCATAGTTGTAGTTCAGCCTGAACATGAATCCGGCCACTCTCCATCGGCTTCCGCTTTGGGAAATGTCCATGCTTTCACCCACTGCGAGGTTGATGGAATCCGTGTCGTATGTAAGGAGATCGTAGCGCTTTGCGGTAACGTTCTTGTAATTCTCCCTTTCGTAGTTGTAACCTGCCATCGCCTTGAAGTAATGCTTTCCGCCGAATGTGTTTTCATATTCGGCGTATGCATTTGCTGCTATATAGTCGGTTTCGGTGAAATACTCCTGCAGGTAGTCGTCGGTTCCCGGCGTTCCCAGATAGGAGATCTGCCCCGGTGCCTCGCTGTAGGGAACGACGGTGCGTTTGCGGATTTCTTCTTTGCCTCTGTCGGCATAGGTAAAGTCCGCATTCAGGCGAAGGGTGTTGTCGAAGAAGGTGGCTCTGAAGGCCGTGGTAGATTTCCAGTTCTTGACCGTGCGGTTTGTGTAGTTGTTCCCGGTCACAAGGCCGCCCACTGCGTAGGCTCCGGATTTTGTAAGGGTACCGTCCGGATTGTAGATTGGCGAACTGGGATGGCCTTCACTGTTGATGGCACTCCAGAAGTTGCCCGAGCTCTGCTGGTTGGAGGTGCTGGGGATGTGATAGAACTCGTTGTTCATGGTAATGTTCTCCGAGAGCCTGAGCCATGGACTGATCTTCGCATTCATCTTGGCCCGGAGGTTCATGGTGCGGTACTTGTCTGTGCTCATATTGAACAGGCCGTCGTACTGGTAGATACGTCCGGAGACGTAGTAGTTAAAGTCTTCTCCTCCACCGCTGACTGAAATATTATGTGTCTGTGCGGTGGTGAAGTCTTTGTACAGGAAGTCGTAGTAATTCTCGTTGCCGTAATAAACATACTTGCCGTCCGGGCCCACTTCCGTGGTGCGGGTGATGCCGGCGAGCTGCCTCTGGCGGAATTCCTCCAGCCATGTTCGGGAGAAAGGCTGGGTTTTGTTGATGGTTGTATGATACTTTCCTGAGACGTTATAGTAACCTTCCTGGAACAGGTATGCATACACATAACCATCAGTAACTATGTCCGGTACTGCGGTGGGATCCATGAGCGAGAAACTGCCCGTATAGTTGACCTTTGGCCTTCCCTCGCCGGCGGGGTTCTTGGTTGTAATGAGAACGACGCCATAAGGAGCCCTTGAACCATAAACTGCAGCGGACGCGGCATCCTTCAGCACCGATACGCTTTCGATATCGTTCGGGTTAAGGGTGGTGGGATCTCCCTCCACGCCGTCGATAAGGATGAGGGCTGTACCTCCGGCGCCGATGGATGTGGCACCACGGATATTATAGTCTGCGCTGCGGCCCGGTTTGCCGTCCACCAGTTCGATGTTCAGGTTCGGGACAACGCCCTGCAGCATCTGAGTAGCGTTTGCTACGGGACGCCCGGCGAACACTTCCGCGCTCACCTGGTCCACTGCGCCCGTGAGGTTTTCCTTCTTTACTGTACCATATCCTACGACCACGACCTCTTTCAGGAATTCGGCCGACTCCTTGATATGGATTATAAGCCCCTTCATATCCTTGTCTGCCACAATGGTATAGTCGTCATATCCGATATAACTGACAACTAAAGTAGCCCCACGTCCCACTGTGAGGGAGAAGTGGCCGTCCAGGTCAGTAATTGCGCCTTTTGAGGTGCCCTGAACCATCACAGAAGCACCGATGACGGGGTCTTCCGTGCCAGCTTCAAGGACGGTTCCGCTGATGGTAACCGAGTTCTGAGCCCATAGTACGGGCCCCGCAAAGGCCAGCATTATAGACGCAAGAAGCAGTTTTACAGATAGTTTTCTCATATGGTGTAGTGCATTTTTTCCCGTAATTCAAAAGGTAATGTGTGCGCACACACCACAAATATACAAACATTTTTTTCTTCTGCAAAAAATAATCGGAAACATTGCGCGCACACACGTAATAATGCGCGCGATTCATATTTATTAAATGCGCGAAACGCACAGAATTGCAATCCTGTGTGTTTCGTGGCACTTATTGCGCTATTTCTTGTCGATTTGCTGCTGTGAAACGCATCAAACCCTCATATGATGCGTTTCGCGAAATATCATCACAGCCTGGGACGTTTGCCGATATAATCTTTAACCTCGTCCCATTTGTAGTAGGGGCCCGAGTAGGCCTTGAGTTCGGGGATGAGGGTTTCCTGCTCGTTGGCAAGGAATTTCACAAGGACAACCCCCTTACGGTTCCGGTAGAAAATGATCTGCAGGTTGGCGGCGAAGGGGCACAGTTTGGAGCCGTTCCAGCTGCGGAATGCTTCCTGGGCGCTGAGCCTGGGATAGCCGTAGCCTTCCAGGCCGAAGTATGAGCATATTCCAAGGAAGGGCCAGTCGTGGCCGAAGATGAGGTCTGCAGCAACGGGGGCGCCGGCGATGGCTTCATCGGCCTTCCGAACTATCTCGTCGGCCAGAAGGCAGGCCCTGGGGGTGCGAAGGTCTCCCAGTTCAAGGGAGTTGCACTGGTTAAGATAGGCGCTGAGGACATGGCCCTGGGATCTGATTACCACGGCTTCCCAAGGGAGACGGCTGTACAGATTTTCATCCACGTCAAAGGCTTCCGCGAACTGTGCAATCGAATAGATATAGGCGATAAGCCGCCTGGGTTTCTTGAATATCTCAACCGCCCGCTCCGGATTGGTGAAATACCTCTGGTAAACGGCCATGGTATCTATTGCGTACCCGGATACCTGCTCCTCAACCAGGGGCGCAGAATACTTCCTCAAAGAATCTCCGCTGCTCCTGGAAATGAAGCGCTGGTATTTTTCGCCGCAGTCCCATGTTATCACAAGGTCCTTCTTGCATGATTTCAGGGCCGATGTGAACGCGTTCATACTCACCAGGCAGCGGGGAACCACCGATGACAGGGCATGCACCTCGCCATGGCGGAATACGCACTTGTAGCGCTTGTACATACGTCTTGCCAGCATCTCATGCTCCCTGACACCTCTTGGGGTGAGACGCCCGTCCATGCCGTTGTGGTATGCTACGAAGCGTTTGGCATCCGCAAAGAGTGAATCTCCTTCCGGGGTGAGGATGCCCTCGTCCGAGGCGATTTGCATATACTCGCTTAACTTCACGAATGCATGGTCCGAGCCCGAACGGGAGCCGTGCCTGCCGTAATGGCTGATGTAGAACGGCTTGAATCCGGATGGGGCCGGAGTGTCGTGGATGGGCAAAAACTCATAAGAGTGCAGGTTGAAACCGAGCCTCTGGGGGAACTCCCTGTAATATGCATCCAACTCCGGGGAAATTTGAGCGTGAGCCGCCAGTGCAAGCAGCAGGGTGGCAAGCAGTATGAGTACTTTCTTCATACAGCAAAAATACGAATAATTTATCTCAAAATAAAGCGTTTGGAAAGGAGGCGGGAGTCGCCTGCGTAGAAGTCTACATACACCCGAGGGCCGTGGACAATCAGTTTGTAAGAGCCGGCTGCCCAGGAAAGGCTGTAGTCCCGGATGCCGGGGCGGTATTCGTCGAAGATGGGGGCGTAATGCGGGTAACCGTCGGGGCCTGAGGCTTCGACCTTGTAGGTGGCCTGGTCTTCTTCGGCCCAGACGCTACTCATGGTCATCTGGGTGATGCGTCCGCCGTCTCCTTCCCAGTCCAGGAACTCTGTGGCATGGGTGTGGCCGCAGAGGACTATTGCGTTAAGCGAGGCCAGGAGGGCGCGCATTTCGCGGCGCTCGGCGGCACGGGAATCGTCCGGTTTTCCAAGGTAATACCAGTGGAAAATCTCCGGGTCGTCGAAAGGAAAAACGGGAGTATGAATGAGCACAAATACGTGTCTGGCGCCGCGAGCCTGCTCCAGAAGGGATTTAACCTTTTCGAAAGAACTCCTGTAATTGAGAGCCACGAAAACGTCTGGCCCCTGGTGGAAAATGAAATTGGTGCTGGTGAAATCCTGCCCCAGTTCACGGGACATGCGGCTGGTCATGTACGCTTTGTAGGCCTTGGTGCCCACGGCGTCGTCATTGCCCCGGAAGTCGTGATTGCCGATAACGGTAACGAAGGGAAGGTTCGGGGCGACATCCGCCTTCAGAAGATTTACGGCATCGTTCAGGAAGCGTACGTGGGTAGTTGAATCTGCAGTATCTCCCTGAATGAGGTCTCCCACCTGGAATACAAAACGGGTGTCTTTGCCAACAAGGCAGGAAGCCCTCCGGACAAGGCGAGGGCACCTTCCTGCCCACATATTCCCGTTCCGCACGAATTCCTCGCGGTGAGCGGCCTCCCGTGCGGGATTCGGATCCGTGTATCCGGCGTGATACAGAGTTGTATCTGCCGCGTCATAATGCGTGTCGCCAAGAATTACCACGGAATAACTGTCTTCTGTAGAATCGGTACTGAGCCACTCCACGGCAGGGAATCCTGCGCCCTGGGCGTTGAATTCGTCTTTATCGTACCATACTACGTTCGTATGATGCCTGGAGCGGAATGCCGTGATGGTCTTATCGTTTGTGCCGGCGTTGTTGTATACTGCAAAAACTGCTGTCGGCGGGCAGGTATAGTCCGCAAGCCCGGCACGGATGTACAGTTTTCCGTGGAACAATCCGGCTAGAAGGGCTCCGTCGAAGTAGGGGAGTATCCTCTTTGAAAGCCGTTCCGCAGGGACTTCCTGATTGCGTTTGGAAAAGGGCCATCCGCCGATTCTTCCCTGAAGAATGCCGCCATGGTCGCAAAGCGCAGGTTCATCGGCATACACATGTGTTATCCTCGTGTCGATGCCGCCGAGAGCCAGCGCCTGCCCGCCTCCCTGGCTGTGACCGCCCACCATGATGTTCCTGCCGTCCCACTCCGGCAAAGTGACAAGATAATCCACAAGCCTTACAAGACGGAGGTACATCAGGCGGAAATACCAGGATTCCCGGCTCTCGGGAAGCCGTTTGGCATAATCCTTCAGGGGACCGTCGTCCAAGTTCTTATAATACTCTTCAGAGGCTCCGTCCTGCATGCCGTGCGCATTGATATCCACTCCGATAAGGCCCTGGGAGGCATAAAAGCAGGCATCCTTCTTTTTGCTCTGCGTCCTCACTTCGGTAATGTCGGTGGCCCCGTGCGCCTGAATCCGTATGGGAAGGGAACCGGCTTTGGCTCCGATGGGGATGCTCACATAGGCATTCACCGGGAAGCCATCGTGCATCGATAGTTCCACGTGCCAGCAGATAACTTTGCCGATATAATCCTTATACGCCTCCACCGTGTCTGCCTTCACCGTCATTTCGCTCCGGCGCATCTTTGCGACTTCCCTTTTCCAGTAGCATCGCAAATCCCAAGGCGTCTTGTATCCTGGCCGGATGTCTTCGGGATTCACCATATAGCCGATGTCAATTACCTTGTCGTCGGCCGTGTGAACAAGCACCGCCACCCATTTTGTGGAATCGCATATTTCGGTGTGGATTTCACGGAATTCATCGCTTAGATGTATTGTCCCGGTTTCGCGGGTGATCCCTCCAACCTTGATTTCCATTGTGAGGTTCGCCCCGGCCCCATCGGCACACCGGCCATAAACCCGTACGGTGTCGCCTTTGGAATAGATCCCGTCCAGCCGGTTCATCTTAAGCCGAACATCCTGCGCAGCTGCATAGTGAAGCCCTGCCAGGAAAAGCGTAAGTAGAAGTAGTCTTTTCATTGAGTGAAGGAACTCAGTACAGCAAATGCTTGTTGTTTTCTATATCGTTGATGCGACTCTGGAGCTCTTCCGGGGACAGATTCCGCTCTTTGAACTTTCCGCAGCGGAGTTTGACTTCGGCGTTGATGCATTCAAAGCGGGCTGGAACCCGTACCCTGCGGAAAACGATATTGGTGAAGGGGGCTGCCGCTTTTGCCCAGATATGGGAGTCTTCCGGAGCGGTTCCCCTGATATTTATAAAGTAGATGTCCTTTATTGTGCAGCCACTGGAACGCATGTGGTGGATGCGAACAAGTTCTTTTGCCTCCACCCGGAAGTTATTAAATTTGATTCCGTCGATGTCCGTACCCTTTTCCGAAGCGTATGCGCCAACGATGTTGAAGGCGGTCTTTGTGTCCGTGACGGTGATGTTGGAGAATACGGCATCGTGGATGTGGCCTTCTCCAACGCCAATGCGGATTGCGTTGCAGCTGGATGAGAGATGGCAGTTCGTTACCTTTACATCGGCACAATCTTGAGGATTCTCCAGTAGGTGGGCGCCGGAAGCGCGGAGGGTGATGCAGTCATCGGCAGTGTCTATCCGGCAATTGCGGATGGTTACGTGAGAGGTTCTGTCGATGTCCAGGCCGTCCCCGTTGAAAGTGTGATAATCTTTCCTGTGAGTGTGAACGTAGCAGCCGTCGATTGTTACTCTTTCGCAGTTGTGGATGAAGCAGCTCCAGTAGGGCGCGTTGGCAAGTTCGATATCACGGATTATGAGGTCCTGGCTGTCTACGAACCATACCATCTGGCCCGGACGGGCCGGAACTTTTGATTTCTTGGAGTATGGTTTTCCCTCTGCGTCCAGAAGGAATGCGTCCGAGTTGCCGTCAATCTTCCCCGGGCCGCTGAGCGTTACATTCTGCACACCAACTCCCAGCAGCAGATGCCCGCCGCTCATATAATCCCCGAAGCCGATTTCGGCCTCGTTCTGCGGGCAGCAGTCTGCCCCGCAGTAATCGTTGATATCCGGGCTGCCTTTGAT
>JAEEUZ010000192.1 GCA_016290725.1 Bacteroidales bacterium
AGGTGGGAGACGGTGTATATGTCGGTGCCTTCGTTGACCTGAAGGGTGGCGAAGGTGTGACGGAAGCAGTGGAAGGTGATGTGCTTGGTGATGCCGGCATCTTTGAGCCAGTCCTGGAGCGGCTTCTGGGTGTAGTGGCGCTTGAGGTCCTTGAAGACGAGTCCGGTGCCGGGCGTGCCGCAGAGTTCGTAGGCTTCCTGGGAGAGGGGAAGGGTGGCCTCGGTGTCGGTCTTCTCGGTCTTGATGCGGATACACCAGCCTCCGTCGGTCGCTTTTACAATGTTGCTCCAATTGAGGGCGAGGATGTCGCTGATACGTAAACCGGTGAGGCAGCTGAACAGAGAGGCGTTCTTGAGATCGGGCGTGTCGCAGGGCGTGGCGGCCAGTTGGCGCACTTCTTCCAGCGTGAGGAACTCCCGGCGGCCATCTACGGCATCGATGGTCTCCAGGTAGTCGTTGACGTTCTCCTGCAGCAGTTTCTCCTGATAAGCGATTTTGAGGAAGCCGCGGAAGGTGGACCAGTATCCGGCTGCGGAGTTCTGGGCGAGCTGTTTGTCGGGGTGCTTGAGCTGCTTGGCGTTGAGCAGGTATTCACGGAAGCCTTCGCAGAAGGGGACGGTGATGTCGCCCATCTTGCATACGCCGCCACAGTAGTTGCTGAAGTGGTCGTAGACGCGAATCCATTTCTGGTCTTTCGTGTCCAGCTTGGTTTTGAAGTAGGCGAGGAAGTCCATCTTCAGCTTGGTCTTGTCCAGGAAGTCGTACTGGCCGCGGATGATGGCCAGCTCGCGCTCGGACCGGATGGCTTCGGCCTGGGCTATCTTTTCTTTGTTGGCGTCCTTGTCGCTCTGGAAACGGGGCTTGTTTACGAGGTATATGCCCAGGTATTCGTGCCGGACGTACTTGCGTGAGTGCGGGTCTCTCAGGGGCGGATAGAAGTCCAGATAGAGGGTAATCTTGCCGCTTGGCAGCAGCCGCTTTCGAAGTGTTACTTTAGTTACTCCCATTGTCGCTTATCTTTTTGAAGAGTTTATCCAATTCGTCTTTCTTGTACCAGACGTAGTTGCCTTCCGTCCGGACTTTGGTCACGCCTGCGGCCTGCGTTTCTTCGCTGAAGCGTTTCTGGCCGAGGTGGTAGTATTTGAGTGCGTCGCCGCTGCGCATGTAGTTCTTGCGGATTTCAGCGGGGATTTTCGGGGTTTTGTCTTTGAAGAGGCGGTCGAGGTCCACAATCCGATAATAGACACGGTTGCCCTGGCGGATGCCTTCAACTCCGGCCTCGTTTGTTTTGTCGTAGAAGGTTTGCTGGCCGATGCGGTAGTGCTTCTTCGCCTGGTCAACGGTGAGGTAGTTCTTGTCTCTGTCACCTTGAAAGATGTGCGCCTTCTCCCATTCCTTCTTGCTCACAAGCAGCGTCCGTCCGATACGGCGGCAGGGGATGGCTTTGCGACGTGCGAAATCGGAAATGTATTTGCGGGCCAGCCCTTCCTTATTTATAAGGTCCTCCGCATCGATCCATTCGTCCGGATTGTAGACCGGCTTGGGTTTGAACATCCGTTCGATGTCCGGCTTGGGCAGGAAGGAGACGCCTTTGATGAGTTTGGGTCTGATGCCTTCTTCTTTTAGGCATTTGTACAGCCAGCGCTCGGATATGTCGTACTTGCTCAGGACATCAGCCTTTGAAATAAGCGAGGAGAAGTCGCCTTTCGTAGGCTTGGGCTGCATCTGGGTGCTTGTTTCGAGTTGTTCGATGGGAATCCTTACGGTACGAGTGGATACGCGCAGGGGAGTGAGTTCCCCTTGCTCGATCCTGGCATACAGAGTGGGCCGGCTTACTCCGAGAAACTTTGCGGCTTCGGAAATGGAGAGATGTGTCTTGCCTTCGAGCGCCTCCCGAGCGGCGGATGTTTCGATGCGAGCCTTGCGGGCCTTAGTACGGGCTCGCTTCTTTCGCATCTGGTGCGTGTTCCGGCAGGTATCTGAGCAGTACTTCCGCTTCAGATTGTCCGTCGTAAACGCGCTGCCGCAGCAGGGGCATTTTCTCGTGACTGGGTGCATAAGTTTTACAACTTTTCGGCAGTTATGAGGTCTGGGACCTCGGTTATGCGGTTTTACCTCTCCAATTGGGTACAGGTTTGTAAATCTATGTAAATCCGTGTAAGGTTCTGCACTTTGGCGTAACACCTCCACTACCTTGAACCACACGTGGTTCAAATGTGGTTCAAATATAGCAAAAATATCCCGAATTAGACCAAACTATTCGGGAAAAGTTTTCAACATTTTTCAGTTGATTATGTGAGAGTTACGCCCTTTTGTACGGAGTGTGTGGAGGGTGTTTCGGTGTACTTATTTTCCGATGCAATGGGATTGAAAAATCCTATTCAAAACCACGTCGGGGTCAAGGCCGAGGTCGGTGCCGAGGATGGAATTGATGCTGGCGATGGCGTTGCGAAGGTCGGAGGCGACGAGTTCGGAGGGGAGGCCGGCGGATAGGGAAGCGGAGCATTCCCGCAGGGCGGACGAGGCGTTTTGGAGCGCTTCCAGGTGGCGGGTATTGGTGATGAAAGCGGTGTCCGCATTGGGAATAAGGTCTTCTTCCGCTTGGAAGAGGGCATTTTTCAGTTCCGGAAGGCCTTTTCCGGTCTTGGCCGACAATTCAAGCACAACAATTTTATTTTCAGATGTTAAAACAAATTTGTTAATATTCATAACATTTTTGTTAACCCCTGATTTCCCCTCTAAATCGGTCTTATTGAGCACCAGAAACAGCTTCTGGGCAGTGAAGTTCACCTTACTGAGCAGCAGTTCAAGATTGTCCTTCAGCTCTTCTTCCGACACACTCATATCCAGAATGCCCAGCACAATGTCCGCCTCTGATATTTTGCGGAAAGTGCGGTCGATTCCCATCCGCTCCACCACGTCGGAAGACTCCCGGATACCGGCCGTGTCGATAAAGCGGAAAAGGATGCCGCCGATATTAAGGACCTCTTCAATAGAGTCCCGAGTTGTGCCGGGAATGTCCGAAACGATAGCGCGGTCTTCTCCCATCAGCGCATTAAGGAGCGTGCTCTTGCCGGCATTGGCCGCGCCCACGATGGCAACGGGAACACCGTTCTTGATCAGGTTTCCCTGGCGGAACGAAGCAGCCAGGCTGTCCGTCTGCCGCCTGGCTTCCTCCACGAGGGAGAGCAGTTTCCCGCGGTCCGCGAATTCCACGTCCTCTTCCGAGAAATCCAGCTCCAGTTCCAGCAGGGAAGCCAGTTCCAGCAGCTGCTCCCGGATGCCGGCCAGTTCGGTGGAGACGCTGCCCTTGAGCTGATTCATGGCCACCCGATGCGAAGCAGCCGTAGTGGACGAAATGACATCCGCTACTGCCTCTGCCTGTGCCAGGTCCATCTTTCCGTTCAGGAAAGCGCGCCGGGTGAATTCGCCCGGCTGGGCAAAGCGCGCACCGGCCTCCATCAGCCGCCGCACCAGTTCCGAGACAATGTACGAAGAGGCATGGCAGGAGATTTCCACGGCATCTTCTCCGGTATAGCTGTGCGGGGCACGGAACACGGAT
>JAEEUZ010000193.1 GCA_016290725.1 Bacteroidales bacterium
CGAAGGAAGAGAGCGGATGGGTATAGCCGCCATAAAGGGTAACATCCCACTGCTCCGGCTTGAAATACTTGTAGGGAACGCCCGTATCGTCCTGAACCACTGCGAAGGCATACTTGAGCATGTCTTCGCGCACTTTCGAGAAGTGGGGCTTGTGCATGCAGTAAGAGCAGCTCTTGGTGTAGCCTGCGGTGGTTTCGGGGTCGAAGCCGGCGATGAGGGCCTGGGTGCCTTTGCGGAAATATTCGTCACGAAGGTTTGCGTACAGGTAGTACACGGTCCTCATCACATTCTCTTCGCGGTTGAAGTACTTCATTTCCACGACGTCGGTGGGCTTGTCCGAGGGGGTGAGGCTGCCGTCATCGGCCAGAACCTGATAGGTAATGGAGGCGATGTGGAAGTCCATCCTGGCCATGAGCACCATCATGATGGGAATGGTTCCGTCGATGACGTTGTTCGCAAGGTCGTTGTCCATGGCGTTGGTGATGAAGTAGCTGCTCTTCAGATGCGTACGCATTGCATTGCGGTACATGCTGAAGGTGTGCTCGCTCATACGGTCCATCACAGGGATGCTGCCGGTTTTCTCCAGGGCCATGAACCAGTAGGTGGTGGGCTTGGGGAAGAACGCCGCGGCATAAGGGAAGTCCGGGCCGCTGAAGGGATAGAACACGCTGCGGGCCTTGTCGTTGATGTCCTTGATGTCGGTGGCGGCGAATTCGTCTATCTTGTCAAGGGTTTCGCGGCAGGTTGCCCACATGCCATCCATTTCCACTTTGTGCTTCTTCCAGAAGTCTTTTTCCATCCAGGAAGCAAGCGGGCTGTCCTGGGCCACAGGCATGCCGGCGAGGATGCGGGCGGCATCGTCAAGGGTTCTGTCTTCCTGAAGGGGAACGACGACGGGTTCTTCCACGACTGTTGTGTCGACATTTCCGGTATTGTTTGCCGATGCCCTGCGGTTTTTGCAGGAAGGGATCAGCACCATGGCCATTACGGCCGCAGCAAAGAGAATGCGTTTCATTTATTTTTGATGAGTTTGTTTGCAAAATAAACGGCTACGCCCGCGAGGAGCGTTCCGGCGCTCATGATTGTCATCCACATCGCCTCCTGTTCGTGTCGTACGAAAGTGGCCATATAGTCGTTGTACACCAGATAGAAGATGGAACAGGCAATCAGGATAACGAAAATGGTGGGGGTTACGGGATATCCCCAGGTCTTGTACGGCCTTGGAACATCCGGCCGGCGGTGACGGAACACCGCCACGCCGCACACGGTGGCCAGCGAACATATCGACAGTAATATTCCCGTGTACTGGGTTACCAGCGAGAATGAGCCCGTGAGAATGAGAAGGACGGCCACGCAGTACTGGAAAATAAGCGCCGGGATGGGAATGTCTTTCTTGCTCTTGCCCTTGAGGAAGCCAAGAATGCGGTAATCCTCTCCCATCACCTGGGAAACGCGGGGGCCCACATACACCATAGAGCTGATGCTGGAAAGCAGCAGCACGGCGATGATGATACCCATCATGTTGCCCAGTTTATCTCCGAAAATGTGCCTTGCACTTATGAGGCCCACCTCAACCTGCCCGGTGAGTTCCGCCGCCGGAGTGGAGAGAACGAACACCAGATTGAGCAGGATATACAGCACGGTAACCGTGAGGGTGGAAAGCAGCAGCGCCTTGGGCAGATTCTTCTGCGGATCCTTCAGGTCCCCGGCCATGTAGATGGCGGCGTTCCAGCCGGAATATGCGTAGTATACCCACACCAGCGAAACGGCAAATCCCGTATTGAACACCGTGGAAGCCCTGAAGCTCTGAACCGAAGGCGCCAGGCTCTGGAAATTCCCGGCGGGGAGAATGAACCCGGCAATGATAAAGCCGATGATAACTACCACCTTGGCACCGGTGAAGAAGTTCTGGAAGCCTCCGCTCACCGTGCGGCTGATAGCGTGCACCAGGCTGATTACCGTGAGAACGCCGATAGCCAAAAGAGTGGCGTTAATCTGCGGAAAAATACTGCACACGTACGACGACAGCGCAATGCAAGCAAGTGCAATAGGCGCCGCAAAGCCCACAACCAGCGACACCCAGCCGCCCAGAAAACCGGCCAGCGGGTGATAAATCTCGCTGAGGTAGTGATACTCTCCGCCGGATCGCGGCAGGGCCGCTCCAAGCTCCCCGTACGACGCGGCGCCGCAGAATGCGATAACACCGCCAAGGAACCACAGCAGCAAAATAGCGATGAGATTCTGCGTGGAAACGAGCTGGAATCCAAGTGAGGTAAACACGCCGGTTCCTATCATATTGGCTATGATAAACGCACAGGCAGTGCTCCACCCGAACTTGTCCGACGCTTTCTTCATTATTATGCGGCCTGTAAAATTTTGCGAAGATACGCAATCTCGCGCAATTATGCAACCGCGTGCGCAGTTACTCTTCGATCTTGCCGCCGGCAAGGTCCAGGATCTCGGTGGTGATCTTCTGCTGGCGGGTTTTGTTGTAGATGAGGGTGAGCTCGGCGAGGAGGTTCTCGCCGTTGTCGGTTGCGGTTTGCATGGCAACGGTTCGCGCCGCGTGCTCCGAAGCCGCGCTGTCCAGGAGGGCCGTGTAGAGTTTGAGTTTGAGCGACTTCGGGAACAGCGCCTCCAGCATTTCCGGGGCCGATGGCTCCACGATGAAGTCATTGTCATCTCGACCAAGCGAAGCGCGCGGAGAGATCTCAGTCGCCGGCAGGAGCTGCTCCGCCACGGGCACCTGCTTGGCGGCGGAAACGAAGTGGCTGTACACAAGCACCACGCCTGAGATGCGGCCTTCCTCGAAGTCTTCGGCAAGGCGGCCGACTAGCTCCGCGGCAGGGCCATACGCGGGTTTCTCCGCCAGGGCGTTCAGGTTCTCCGGCGAGGGATAGCCTGCCTTGCGCATGGCATCGGCCATCTTGCGGCCGATCGAATACACCACCGCACCCGGATTATCGGCCAGAACGTCCTTCACCTTCGCTATCACGCCGGAATTGAACCCGCCGCACAGCGAGGCGTTGGACGACATTGCCACAATCGCCAGCGGGGCATCATCGGCAACATGGACCTCCGGAAGCCTGGCACCCGCACTCAGGAGCGTCTCCAGAATCCCGTCCATCTGCCTCTGGTACGGCCGCATCGCCTCGATCGCGAGCTGCGCACGCCTTAACTTCGACGACGACACAAGCTTCATCGCCGACGTTATCTTCAGCGTACTCCGCACCGACCCGATCCGGCTCTTTATTTCCCTGAGCGTTGGCATTACTTAAGTGCCGATATAATACTTTCTGCTTCTTTTTCGATGATTTTGCCGATGTCGTCGTTAATGACACCCTTATTGAGTGGCTCAAGCACATCGGCTTTGTGGGCGGCGCGGAGGCGCTCCAGAAGCAGGTTCTGGAACTCTCCCACCTTGTCCAGCGAAATGTCTTTCATCAGCGCATGCGTGCCGCAATACAGCACCGCCACCTGCTCGCCTGCCGGCCAGGGGGTGTACTGCGGCTGGATGAGAAGCTTGTTGTTCTTGCGGCCTTTGTCCAGCGCCA
>JAEEUZ010000042.1 GCA_016290725.1 Bacteroidales bacterium
CGCTTCCGGGGCAGCGGCATATATGTGAACGCGGAGATGAACTCAAAGCAGCTGGAGGCATTCTGCCCCCTGGACAACGACTGCAAAGACGTCCTGGAGCGCCTCATCGACCGCCTTGGCCTCTCCGCCCGTGCCTACACCCGCATCATCAAGATTGCCCGCACGATCGCCGACCTTCAGGCCGCCACTGCCGCCCTTGGAGCCGATACCATCCCAGGCGGCTCTGTTTGCACCGGTTCCCCTCCAGGCAATCCTCTTTGCTCCGGCTTCACACCCCTTCCCGGCCCAATCCGCCCCCACCATCTCACCGAAGCCGCCTCCTACCGCTTTCTGGACCGCAGGGACGTGTTTGATTTGTAAATGTTAGAAAAATTACTATCTTTGTGATGAAATACTCGGAGATCCACAAAAAGTTGAAAGAGGCAGGTTGTTATGTGGTCAGGAACGGCTCAAGGCATCCAATTTGGGAAAGTCCGATAACCGGAAAAACTTTCCCTACAAGCTATCACGAGGCGCAGGAGGCAAAAAAGGGAACTGTAAAAGTTATAAGAGTATTATCTGGAGTTAATATATGAAGACTGTTATAGCCATTATCGAAACAGGAGCAGATCGCCGCTTCTCTATTTACAGTAAAGACAACACTCTGCCTTATGGTGTCATCGGCACTGGAGACACAATTGCTTCCGCTAAAGAAGATTTTATGCTGGGTTATGAAGAAATAAAAGAATACTTTAAAGAAACGGGAAAAGAATTCATCGAAGCAGAATTCGTTTTTCGATATGACATCCCATCCTTTCTTCAGGAGTTCGCGTTTGCCTTTACTCTCGCCGGGCTTGAGAGAATCACCGGAATCAATCAAAAACAACTGGGCCACTACGTGAGTGGCTACAGGAAACCATCGGCAAAAACCATTCGCAGAATGGAAGAAGGCATCCATTCTTTCTGCGACCAGTTAAGAGCCGTGAGATTTTCTTGATTATTTTCCCAGATTGTAGCGGAGGCCGAGTTCCAGGTTGATCATCCAGGGCTGCATGGTGCGGATGGATGTGGCCTGGTTGGCGTCGAAGTAGTAGCGGAGGCCGGGCTCTGCGTAGAGGGCGAATTTGGGAAGGATGCTGTACTGCAGACTCACACCAGCGGCGACGGAGGGCTGGAGGCCCTGCGGATCGCGGGAATAGTAGCGGGTGGTGCCGGAATCCGGGATGCGGTACTTGATGCCAAGGCAGCGTTCCACCGTGGCGCCGGCAAATGCGCTGGCCGAGAACCTTCCGCTATTTACGAAATCATAATACAGATTGACGGGAAGACCGATGTAGTGCTGCGTTTCCGAAATTGTTACATCCGAGATGTAGCAGCGGAGGATGTCATTCTCGTCGTATTCCGCATAGTTGCCGGTGAAGCTGCGGGCAAGGCGGGTGTAGTTCACGCCTGCGCCGATGCTGAGGCCGGCCACCAGCGGGAAACGAAGGCCCACTCCGAAGGAAACGGGAAGTTCAAACCGGTTGTTCCCGGTTTCCTTGACCCCGGTGATGGGCGCGGCAGGAGCTCCGAGCCTTCCGGAACCGCTATACGACGGCTGGGAAACCTTGTTGGCCTGTGCAAGACCGCCGAAGGTAATTGCCGTGGGCTTATTTCCTATCCTGTTTTCCTCCGCCATCAAGAGGGCGAAAGGATCCATGCTGCCAACCGTGGGGGCCGATGACGGCTGCGACGAAGAGGCCGTGGAAGACGATGTGGGGGCCGATGTGGCCGGGGATGTGCTCACGGGTGCATCGGATGCAGGCTCCGCCACTACCGGGGTTTCCGGCTCCCGGGGAGAATCCTGCGCGGAGACGCCTGCCACCGGGGCTTCCGGTGCGGATTCGGGGCTAACCCCTGAATGACTGGAGGCCGGCTCTTCCGCACGGGCCACTGCCGTACCTGCAGCCTGTGTGCGGGCCACCTGGACGGCGATATCCTGAATTTCGGGAGCCTCCACCGCCTCTATTTCTTCCGGAACATCCACCGCCGCAGGAGCATCTTCGGCTTTCGGCGTATTCTCTACCGTTGCCACAACGGGCGAAGAAGGCGCCTGTTGTGGCTTTCCGGCCGGGGTGAATACCACCACGGCTGCAACCGCCGCAGCCGCTGCGAGCGCCACCAGCGAAGACCAAAGGACCACAACCCTGCGCCTTGATGCGGCGGCAGCTTTGTCCAGCCCCCTGGCTACGCCTGCCCAAACGAGCGGGGAAACCTTTTCCTCGCCGCCGAGCAGAATCTCTCTTATGTCTTTGTCTTCCAAAATCATTTCAATACCTCTCCTTTATCAATTCCTGCAACCTTAGCCTTGCCCTTTGCAACTTTGAGCGTGAAGTGGCTTCCGCCATTCCGGTCATCTCCGCTATTTCCTTGTGGGAGTAGCCTTCCACCACAAAGAGGTTGAAGACCGTCCTGGAATCCGGAGGAAGCTGTGCAATGAGCCCCATCAGTTCCCTGTAGCCCATCTTCTGGACGGGCGTGGCTTCATCGGCCGAGAGGGACCTGGCCTCGGAAATATCGTCACTAAGTTTTATCGCATCCGTTTTCCGAAGCTGCATCAGTGCGGTATTAACAAAGATCTTGCGCGCCCAGCCTTCGAAGGAGCCTGCCCCCGAATAGCTGTCCAGCCGGGTAAACAGCGTGATGAAGCCCTCCTGGAGGATGTCCTGCGCCGCTTCATGGTCTCCCATGTAGCGGAGGCACACAGACATCATTTTGGGAGCGAGACGGTCGAAAAGAGTCTTCTGATCTTTGCGGTTGCCGTTTTTGCAACCCTCGATCAAGCTTTTCCACGGGTCTCCTCCTTGTTGGGCATCATCTTTGTCAACCCAGGTAAATAGATGCAATTTGTACCGCAAATGTTTCAACTCGGCACGTGTTTTTTTAATATGCACACAAATTTCGTAATTTTTTCCGTAATTTTGCAGAAGAAGCGTCCGTAAGAGATGAAAAAGTTCAAACTCTTCAGGTGGATTGCTGCAATCCTTCTTTTCCTGCTGCCCCGGGTATCTCAAGCCCAGGGCATAGACAACCTTATGCTGGACGCCGTGGCTATGTACCAGAACGGTCAGTTCAAACAGGCCAAACAGCAGCTGAAGGACCTGGCCAAAGCGGCGCCGGACAACGATGCCGTGTGGTATTATCTCGGCCTCACGGAGGTAGAGCTGGGAGATGCCCTGGGGGCCATCGCCCACCTTTCCAAGGCCGCGGAACTGGATCCCGGGAATTACTGGTACCGCCAAAGGCTGGCAACCCTGTACGGGGCAACCGGCAACCATAAAAAGCAGCTGGAACTGCTGGAAGCGATAAAACGTGACTTCCCCAAGAAAACGCTTTCCACCGCATACGAGCTTGTAAACCTGTACATCGATGCCGGCCGGTTCGACGATGCCCTTGCCGCCCTTGAAGAGGTGGAAAAAGGCATGGGAGAGAGCGAAGAAACGGTCCGCACCCGGTACGACCTCCTTCGAAGCATGGGCCGCGAGGATGAAGCGGCGCAGGCGCTGGAAGAGTTCTCGGCGGTGGAGCCGTCGGCATCGGCCCTATCCATGCTGGGAGACTATTACCTTGAAGCCGGCAAGGACTCCCTGGCGCTGGAACGCTACTCCGAATCGCTCCGGCTGGACCCGGAATACATCCCCGCGCTGCTTGGCAAAAGCGAAGTATACCGGAAGGGAAACCGCACGGACGAGTATTTTGCCACGATGGGCGAATTCATGTCCAGCCAGGTGGTACCTGTCAGCAGCAAGAGCATGTACATATCCAATGCCCTCAAGGCGCTGGATCCCAGATATCTGGGGCAGATGCAGTCCCGTTTCGACACACTTGTGAACCTGGCTGTTGCCGCACATCCCTCGGACACTACGCTCCTGCAAACTGCCGGGATGTACTGCTACTCCACAAACCGCCCGGACAAAGCCGCCCGCTTCTTCAAGATGAATGCGGATCTGTATCCGGACAGCCCGCGCCTGGAAGCCATGTACGAGGAACTCCTGGGCATGAGCGGGGACTGGACGGCACTTCGGCGGCGTGCAGAGGAGGCCTACCGGCGTCTTGGCGATGGCCGGTTCCTGGAATATGCGGCCAACGCGGCATACCAGCAGAAAGACTATCAGGCGGTTATCGATTATTCCACCATTAAGGTAAATAATAGCGAAGAACCTCTGGACAAGGCCAGCGGCTGGACGGTTGTGGGCGACATGTATTACTCCATGGGCCGCCGGAACAAGGCATACGGCGCATACAAAAAGGCCCTGAAGGCAGATCCGGACTATGTTCCCGCCCTGAACAATTACGCCTACTACCTTGCGATTAACGGCGGCTGCCTGAAAAAGGCGGAGACCATGGCCGCAAAGGCCGTGGAGCTGTCGCCGAACGAAGGTACATACCTGGATACTTACGCGTGGATTCTCCACCTGCTGAAAAAGGACGCCCAGGCAAAGCCCCTCTACCAGAAAACCATGGTCTACGGCGGCAAGGACAGCGCCGTGATTCTGGATCATTACGCGGAGGTTCTGTTCGCCCTTGGAGAATATGATCTGGCGCGAGTATACTGGCAGCAGGCCCGGGAAAAGAATTCGTCCGGAGAGGTTCCGGACCTTGACGAGCGGATTGCAAAACGCGAAAAAGCGATGTCCTCCTCCCGATGAAAAAGTTCCTCCTCATAGTGATTCTTGCCGCGGCGCTGCCCCTTGGGCTTCGGGCGCAGGGGTCGTCGACATCGGCCATGGAGGCCAGGAGGTCGCAGCTGGAGAGGGAAATAGCGGAGCTTAACCGCCAAATCAGGGGGCTTTCCGGAAAGAAGGAAAGCGCCATGGGAGAGCTGGAGCTCACGCGAAGCAAAATATCGGCACGAAAAGAGCTGATTTCGGAAACGGAAAAACTGATCCACGCACTGGACGATTCGATCAAAGTGCGCGAGCAGGAGGCGGAAAGGCTGGCCCGGCGAAGGGATACCCTCTCGGCGCATTATTCGCGTCTGGTACGGAGCGCATATGTGAACCGCGACAGCCGGGTTTGGTACATGTATATCCTTGGCAGTGAGAATCTTGGCCAGGCCATGCGCCGATATGCGTATCTGAGGGGCTTTGCCCGAAACCTCAACGCCCAGGCAGCCAAAATCGCGGAGGTAACGGCTTCTCTGGAGGAGGAGATGCTGCGCATCAGGGATTTACGGGCCGATGCCGAAGCGCACCGTAGCGCCCTCATGGAGGGCTACGCCGCCCTCAAGGTGGAGGAAGCCCAGTCGCAGCGCCTCATCGCGTCCATAGACAAGGACCGGACCCGTTGGGAGAGCAGCATCCGCGAGAAAAACAAGCAGATCGCGGAGCTGAACCGCCAGATAGCGGAGGCCATCAGGCGCGCATCGGCAAGTTCCGGAAGCACTGCCGTGGATGTGGCGTTATCGTCCGATTTCGCCTCGAACAAGGGCCGCCTGCCATGGCCCGCACGCGGAGCCATCGTGGAGCCCTTCGGCCAGAATCCCCACCCCGTGTACCAGAACGTTACCATGCCCTTCAACAACGGCATAACCATGGCCGTGGCGGAAGGGACTGCAGTGAAGGCCATATTCGGCGGCACGGTTTCGAGGGTTGCCGTGATTCCCGGCTTCAACCAGTGCGTGCTGGTTCAGCACGGAAAGTATTTTACCCTGTACAGCAAACTCAAATCCGTGAGCGTATCCAAGGGAGACCGCGTGGAAACAGGGCAAACCATAGGGGTGGTGGAAACCGTCGATGGGGAAAGCCGCCTGCATTTTGAACTTTGGGATGGCCGCTCGCCGCAGAATCCGGTGCAGTGGCTCGCAAGATAACCTTATTATTATGAAGAGATTTATTTCAATCGCAGCTGTGCTGCTCGCTTCTATTCTTTTGTTCTCGGGCTGTGAAAAGCATGCTTTCACAACCAGCACCAATGTTTTCAAGGCAAGCAAGGGCGGCAGTTTCACAACGATGCGCTCCAACTATTCCATGAAAATGGGCTCCACGGCGTACATTATCGCAACCGAGCAGGACGGAACCCGTTTCGGCCAGGAAGGCGCATATTCTGCCGATGTTAGGCCGGTTGAAGACAGCGAACTCATCTGTGCGGAAGCTTCGGAAGGCACGTTCAAGGGTGAAAAATGCCTCGTGCTCAAGGCCACGGCCAGGGGACAGTCGGAAGTGAGCATCCAGTTCAATGTGAACGGATTCCATCTGCACAAGACCATAACGCTAACCGTAAAATAGCCCCTGCCGGTGCCTAAGGAAAAACTGTTCATCATCAATCCTCTTTCGGGAGGAAAGGACAAACGCATCGTAGAAGCGCTCATCCGGGGAAGATGTCCGGAGAGCCGTGTCGTGTTCACGGAACGTCCGGGGCACGGCGAGGCACTCGCACGCGAATGCCCGGAGCAGATTGTGGTGGCGGTTGGTGGCGACGGCACCGTGAGCGAGGTGGCGCGCGGGGTTATCGGCACGGAAAAAACCCTCGGAATCATTCCCCAGGGAAGCGGAGACGGGCTTGCGCTGCATCTTGGGATAAGCAGGCTTCCGCTTGTGGCGCTGGAAGAGATTATCCATGGGCACACTGAAAAAGTGGATTACGCCACGGTGAACGGGCGGCCGTTCTTCTGCACCGCGGGCGTGGGCCTGGATGCGGAAGTGGCGTGGAAGTTCGCATCGGACAAAAAAAGGGGTCTGGCCCGCTACATCCACATCAGCTGGGACCTTTGGAAAGGCTATAAACCGGATACATATACTATTATTGTCGATGGGGTTGAGCACCGCCTTCCGGCCGTGATTGTGACGGTGGGAAATGCCAACCAGTGGGGCAACGAAGCACGGATCACGGACAGGGCCAGTATCTGCGACGGCATGCTGGACGTTGCGGTTGTGCAGCCGTTCAAGAGTCTGGAGATTCCGCAGCTGGCCGCCAAACTTATGGCGGGCCGAACCCACACCAGCAAGCGGGTAACGTATTTCCGCGGGCGGGAAGTTGTGATCCGCCGCAGCGCCCCGGGGCCCGCACATTTCGACGGAGACCCTCTGTGGCTGGAGGAAGAACTGCACCTTGAAGTGGTTCCCGCGGCGTTTAATGTTATTGTACCTTTCAAGCACAAGATATGATAAAGGAGATTTCATCGTTTTCGGTAGTTCCTGTGGGGGGCGAGGCGTTCGTGGTGTATGACGCGAACGTAGCCTGGATCGCGGAGCAGATTATCTCGCGGGGTGCCGTGGGAGCCGTTGCCGTGGAAGCCACGGAGGAGAACAAGACGATGGAGACGGTTCTCCTTATTTGCCGCAGCATGATGGAAGCCGGGGTTACCCGGGGTGGGGAAGTTATATGCGTCGGAGGCGGAATCACCAGCGACCTTGGCGGATTCGCCGCCTCGATCTATAAGCGCGGGATTCCGTACGTGAACGTGCCCACAACGCTTCTGGCGCAGGTAGACGCGGGAATCGGCGGGAAAACGGGCGTAAATCTGGATGGGTATAAAAACATGCTGGGCGTCATTGTGGAGCCCCGCGTAACGTATATTTGTGCCGATGCCCTCCGCACTCTCCCCCGCCGCGAGCTTCTGTGTGGCGTGGCGGAGTTGGTGAAGACGTTCCTTATAGCGGATAGGGCTTCGTATGAAGAGTTTTGCCGCTGCACTTCTCCGACATCGGCGGTTAAAATGGTTTTGAAAGCCGCTGCCATAAAGCAGGGCATCGTGGCGGAAGACTTGTATGAGAGAGCCCCCTTGTCATCTCGACCAAGCGAAGCGCGTGGAGAGATCTCACGCGCCGTGCTGAACTTCGGTCACACCTTTGCTCACGGCATCGAGCACGTGGCTTTGGAGCGTGGGGACGACGTGGCGCACGGAGAGGCCGTTGCCATGGGCATGATACTCGCCGCAAAACTGGGAGACCGGCTTCGCGGGACCGCGCTTGCGCCGCGCCTGAAGGCCGATTTCGAACGCATCGGCCTGCCGGTTAAATGCCCGTATACGCCGGAAGAGCTTGTTCCCGCCATAGCCCGCGACAAGAAAGCTGCCGGGGAGAAAGTGCGCTTCGTGCTGCTGGAAGATATCGGCAAACCCATATTTGAAATGCTGGCCCCCGCCGAGGCCGTTGATATTTTGAGCCGATGATTTGTACTTCAATACGGGATAAGAACCTGGAGCAGATTGCCCAGGCGCTCAAGGGGCTGGAGATGGCGGAAATCCGCCTGGACCTGTGCCCCCTTGACGACGAGGACATCGAAGAACTTTTCTCCTGCTCCGACGTACCCCTCATCGCCACCTGCCGCATTGCCGACCCGAATGCGGAGCGCAAACTGCGCGTTGCCATCGAGGCCGGGGCCAAGTACGTAGACCTGGAGATGGAGGCCCCGCCGTGGATGGGGCGCAGCATACGCCAGGCTTGCCGTCAGTGGGGTACGGTGCTAATCCGTTCGTATCACGATTTCAAGGGAACGCCTCCGTTCGGCAGCCTCCTGTCCACCCTGGAAAAGGCCCGCAACTTCGGCGGAGAAATAGTTAAAATCGCAACCACAGCCTTGTCCAAGGCCGATGTTGACAACGTTCTTCGCTTGTATCAGGAAGCGGAACCCGGCACGCTCGTGGCGTTCTGCATGGGCGACGAGGGCCGAGGCAGCAGGCTTGAAGCTCTTCGCCTTGGCGCGCCGTTCACCTACGCATGCCTGTCGGCGGAAGAATCCGTGGCCCCCGGGCAGTGGACCTTTGACGAGATGCGGGAAGCGGTGTATGGCGCAGAGTGCGGTTCGGGCCCTGGCGCCGGTTTTCACCCCGGCCGCGGATTCCGCTTCATCAAGCCCGCCGCCCCGCTTACGATTCCCGCTTCCAAGAGCTTTGCCCAGCGTGCCATCCTGGCCGCGGCACTTGCCGACGGGGTGTCGCACCTGAGCGGCTACTCCCCCTGCGGCGACAATGAATCCGCCATCGGCCTGGCCCGCTCGCTCGGCGCCGCCGTCGATGTGGACGGGGATCGTCTCACCATCACCGGCATCGCCGCCGCCCCGGGTGCAAAAACACCCTCATTTGCACCTGAGTGTGGGAAAAACGGCGTTACAGGTGCAAAACAGGGCCCTGTTGCACCTGTAACGCTGAATACCGGCGAGTCGGGGCTGCTCACGCGGCTCACGGTGCCGGTTATGGCGGCTATCGGCAAGGGGCGCACGAGGATTGAGGGCGAAGGGACGCTGCTCGGAAGGCCGCTGTCCGATGCGCACGATATTATGGCGTCGTTCGGGGTGCGCCTGTACTCCGAGAAGCCTGCCCCGCGCCCCGGGGACTGCATGGTGCCGCTGGAAGTGGCGGGTCCGCTGCTTCCGGGAAGGGCCGACGTATCCGGCCGCGGCGGTTCTCAGCTCATCTCCGGCCTGCTGTATGCCCTGCCTCTCACCGCCGGGAAATCCACGCTGTACGTCCACGAGCCAAAGAGCATCCCGTATCTGTTCATCACGGTGGATGTGCTCAAGAAGTTCGGTATCCGCATAGGCTCTGAAATGGAGGGCGGTGACGACTTCCTTGAAACCCAGGACTGGGGCCTCTGCAGCGGCATCACCTTCAAGATTCCCGGCCCCCAGCGCTATGCCCCGGCGGATTTCGCAATAGAGGCCGACTGGTCCGGAGCCGCGCCGCTCATGGTTGCGGGTGCCATCTTCGGCGAGGTGGAGGTTTCCGGCCTCGACACCCGTTCCCTCCAGGCCGATATTTCCATCATGGACATCCTCATGGACGCCGGTGCAAGCATGTCGCAGGACGGCGATGAAACCGGCCCCATCCATATCTCCCGCGCTCCCCTGAACGCATTCGAGACCGACCTCAACAACTGCCCGGACCTCTTCCCCATCGTTGCGGTGCTTGCCGCCTTCTGCCCCGGCGAGAGCCATATCATGGGCGTGGAGCGGCTCCGCCACAAGGAAACGGACCGCGCCGCCGCCATCGAGGACATGCTCACGCAGATGGGCGTGGATGTTTCCGTAGACGGCGACTGTATGACTATTGCCGGCATGTCGCTCTCCCAGCGCCTTCTCACGGGCAATCTCCTGAAGGGCGGCTCCTTCACTTCCCACGGCGACCACCGCATGGTTATGGCACTGCGCGTTGCGTCCCTGGGCGCATCGGCCCCCGTCATTATCGACGACACCGCCTGTGTCGCAAAATCCTTCCCTTCCTTTAACAAACTGTTCGACAGGGCTTGTCATTTTGAGCCTGTCGAGACCTGAGTTTACGAAAGATAGCTTTAGCTAAAATCTCATTCCCTATGAACTCATTTGGCAACAATTTCCGCGTAAGCATTTTCGGCGAATCCCACGGCCCTCTTGTGGGTGTTACCCTTGACGGGGTTATCCCCGGCCTTCCCATCGGCCCTGAGTATTTCAAGGCCGATATCGACCGCCGCCGCCCTGGCGCCGCCGGCACCACGCCCCGCACGGAGGAAGACCTCCCGGAAATCCTCTCCGGCGTGTATGAGGGCCGCACAACCGGTGCTCCGCTCTCGCTGGTGTTCAAGAACGCCAATGTTCGCTCGGAAGACTATGCGGATTTCCGCGAGCACCCGCGTCCGGGTCATGCGGATTTCACCGCCAACCTCAAGTTCGGCGGCTTCAACGATCCCCGCGGGGGCGGCCATTTCAGCGGCCGTCTCACCCTGCCCATTGTGGCTGCGGGCACCGTTGCAAAGGATATTCTGGCAAGATACGTATATGCCATGACGCGCGGGCGGGAAAAGTTTGACTGCGCTGCGCGGGTGGTGGAACTGGGCGGATATGCCGACTCTTCCGCCTGGGAAGGGCTTTTGGCCGATGCCATGGCGGATGGCGATTCCCTTGGAGCAATCGTTGAGTGCGTGGTGAGCGGGCTGCCCGCCGGCCTTGGCGAACCCTTCTGGGACAGCGTGGAATCGCGCATCTCTCACGCCATTTTCGCCATCCCGGGCGTTCGCGGCATCGAGTTCGGCGACGGCTTCCAGGCCTCGCGCATGAAAGGCAGCGAGCATAACGACGCGTTCCCGGAGCACCACTGCTGCCACGGGGAAGGGCATGGTGAGGGCCACGAGTGCCACCACGGCGAAGGCGAAGGCTGCTGTCACGGAGATGGCGGATGCCACGAAGAGGGCCACGAGTGCCACCACGAAGAGGGCGGCTGCCACGGCGGCGGATGCTGCCACGGAAACCATATCGAGGCGCCCGTTACGAATCATGCCGGCGGCATCAACGGCGGCATCACAAACGGCAACCCCATCGTGTTCCGCACCGCGTTCAAGCCCACCGCCAGCATCGCCAAAGCCGGCATCCCCGGCCGTCACGACACCTGTTTCGCCCTCCGCACACCCGTAATCGTGGAAGCAATGGCAGCAATCACCCTCGTGGACCTGTGGAAGACGGTGTAGCCTGTGCGTTGGCCAAAACAGACGGGAGAACTCTTTTTCGCTCCCCCTCGTGGGGTAGAAAAAGAGTTACTCCCGTCGAAAAAGAAACAAGGATAGTCATGAGATTTCTCGACTTCGCTCGAAATGACAAATCTAGGACGAACCCCAGAAAATTGAGCAACTCATCCACGAAAAAGGCCAAAATCATGGACGAATCACGAGAAACACCCGACTCATCCACGAAAAAGGCCAAAATCATGGACGAATCGCGGTATACAGCCAACTCGGCAGCAAAATCGGACCATAAATGATGCCGAAATGGCAAAACCGGCAACTCGGCAGCAAAATCGGACCATAAATGATGCCGAAACCAGGAAAACGAGCAACTCATCCACGAAAAAGGCCAAAATCATGGATGAAACCGGGAAAAAGAGTATCTTTGTGCGATAAAATGAGCGACGAGAAGATCATACAGGAGTTCACCCAGGGGGAGTACAAGGAGGGGTTTGTGACGGATGTGGAGCAGGAATTTGTTCCCAAGGGGCTGAATGAGGATATCATACGGATGATATCGGCAAGGAAGGAGGAGCCGCAGTGGCTGCTGGACTTCCGGCTGGATGCGTTCCGGAAGTGGCAGAAGATGCCCATGCCGGATTGGGCGCATCTGGATATGCCGAAGATCGACTTTCAGGACATCATTTACTTCGCCGCACCAAAGAAGCCCACAAACAAGGAAATCGACCCAAAGCTCGCGGAAACCTTCGAAAAGCTGGGGATTCCGCTTCAGGAGCGCGAGGTTCTTGCCGGAGTCGTGGCGGTGGACGCCGTGTTCGATTCGGTTTCCGTAACCACCACATTCAGAAAGACTTTGGCGGAGAAGGGCATTATCTTCTGCTCATTCTCGGAGGCGGTGAAGGAGCACCCGGACCTGGTGCGGAAATACCTGGCCAGCGTGGTGCCCTCTGGCGACAACTATTTCGCAGCGCTCAACAGCGCGGTGTTCTCCGACGGCTCGTTCTGCTACATCCCCAAGGGCGTCCGCTGCCCCATGGACCTCTCCAGCTATTTCCGCATCAACGCGCGCGGCACCGGCCAGTTCGAGCGCACGCTTATCGTGGCCGATGAAGGCTCGTACGTGAGCTATATGGAAGGCTGCACCGCCCCGATGAGGGACGAGCAGCAGCTCCACGCCGCCGTGGTGGAGATTATCGTGGAGAAGGATGCCGATGTGAAATACTCCACCGTGCAGAACTGGTATCCCGGCGACGCGGATGGCCGCGGCGGCATCCTCAACCTCGTCACCAAGCGCGGCATCTGCAAGGGCACCGGCTCTCACCTGAGCTGGACTCAGGTGGAGACGGGATCGGCCATTACCTGGAAATACCCCTCCACCATCCTGAAGGGCGACTACAGCTCGTCGGAGTTCTATTCGGTGGCCGTGACCAACAATCATCAGCAGGCCGATACCGGCACCAAGATGATCCATCTGGGCCGGGAGACGAAGAGCCGCATCGTGTCCAAGGGCATATCGGCAGGAAAGAGCCAGAACAGCTACCGGGGGCTTGTACGTATGGGCCAGGGGGCCGATGGAGCCCGCAATTACTCGCAGTGCGACAGCCTCCTCATCGGCTCGTCCTGCGGCGCTCACACCTTCCCGGACATCAAGAGCGCTAACACATCGGCCATCGTGGAGCACGAGGCAACGACTTCGAAGATTAGCGAGGACCAACTGTTCTACTGCGGCCAGAGGGGCATTCCCGAGGAAGATGCGGTGGGGCTTATCGTTAACGGATACGCACGCGAAGTGCTTTCCCGCCTGCCCATGGAATTTGCCGTGGAGGCGCAGAAGCTTCTGCAAGTATCACTTGAAGGGTCTGTGGGATGATTAACTGGCTGGACATAGTATCGTCGGTACTTGGGCTCACCTGCGTTTTCCTCGCGGGCCGAAATTCCAAGTACAATTTTTGGGTGGGGTATCTGTACACGGCGGCGCTGTTCCTGCTTTTCTGGAACAAGAACCTGTACGCCAACCTGCTGCTGCAGCCGGTGTCGCTGGCGGTAAACATCCTGGGGCACTACCGCTGGACTCACCCCCGGGAAGGCGAGCAGTCCAGCAGCGACGCCAAGGCCCTCAAGGTGAGCGGCCTGGGATGGCCCGGGCGTGTGTACTGCATTCTGGCAGTGCTGGTGCTCTCCGGCCTCTGGGGATGGACCCTGAACAGTCTTTTCCCGGCGGATCCCCACCCCTATCTGGACTCGGTTGTTACGGCGCTCATTCTGCTGGCCCAGCTGCTGAGCTCCATGAAAAAGTGGGAATGCTGGATAGTGTGGCTTTTGGTTAACATAACGCAGATCATACTGCACATAAGCGTGGGCAACATCTTCATGCCCATCGTGTGCGGGCTCTACCTTGTGAACGGAATCTGGTCGCTGTGGACCTGGATTAAATTATATAAAAAGGATGCTTAAGATTCAGAATCTTCACGCCGGAATCGGCGACAAGGAAATACTCAAGGGAATCGACCTGGTTATCAAGCCTGGCGAAGTGCACGCCGTGATGGGCCCCAACGGTGCGGGCAAGAGTACGCTCAGCGCTGTACTCACCGGCAAACCGGACTATACGGTTACCGAGGGCACCGTGCTGTATGACGGCCGCAATCTTTTGAATTTGAAACCTGAAGAGCGCAGCTGGGCGGGCCTGTTCCTAAGCTTCCAGTATCCCGTGGAAATCCCCGGAGTAACCATCACGGCCTTTATGAAAGCCGCCGTGAATGCGCGCCGCAAGGCCGCCGGGCTTCCCGAACTGAAAGCCGGAGACTTCCTCAAGCTTATGAAGGAGAAGATGGCCCTGGTGGGCATGAAGGCCGATTTTGCCAAGCGCGAAGTGAACGTCGGTTTCTCCGGCGGCGAGAAAAAGCGCAACGAAATCTTCCAGATGGCAATGCTGGAGCCGCGCCTGAGCATCCTGGACGAGACGGATTCCGGCCTGGACGTGGACGCCCTCAAGATCGTGGCCGATGGCGTGAACGCACTCCGCAGCCCGGAGCGTTCCGCAATCATAATCACCCACTATCACAAACTCCTGGAGTATGTGAAGCCGGATGTGGTGCACGTGCTCAAAGATGGCCGCATCGTGGCCACGGGCGGCGCGGAGCTCATCGCGGCAATCGAATCCAAGGGCTTTGAGCAGTTCTAGCGGCATGGGACACGGCAAGTATATAGATCCGTTTGAGATCTCTCCACGCGGCCCGATGGGCCTTGGTCGAGATGACAATTCTGTCATTTCGAGCGTAGTCGAGAAATCTATCTCCGGGGGCGAAGTCCTGAACCTGGACTTCGTGGTGATGCCCGGCGAAAGCCGAGACATCGACCTGCGGATCGACCTCATCGGCCCGGGGGCTGAAGTGAATCTGCGCGGCCTGTACCTTTGTAGCGGCGATGAGCGCGTGAATTTCCGCATTCTGGTGCATCATCGCGCGCCCGGATGCCACTCCACCCAGCTTTTCAACGGCCTTGCCGGTGGGGCGGCCCAGGTGAGTTTCCATGGCACCATCGTCGTAGCCCCCGACGCCCAGCAAACTGAAGCCTATCAGGAAAACCACAATATCCTCCTGAGCGATGCCGCCCGGGTGGAAACACTCCCCCAGCTGGAAATCTATGCCGATGACGTAAAGTGCTCCCACGGCGCCACAGTCGGCCGCCTGGACGAAGCCGCACTCTTCTACATGCGCTCCCGCGGCATCCCGGAGCAGGAAGCCCGCGCCCTCCAGGCCCTCTCCTTCCTCTCCGGCGTCATCCCCGCCGGGCGCGAAAACGAAGTTGAAGCAGCCGTAAAAAGCCTTTTCAAATAATGAAGAAGATAGTCACATTCGGAGAAATCCTTCTCCGCTGGTCCAAAAACGGAGCCCGCAGATTCAGCCAGGGCTATGACTGGGAAGGGCATTTCGGCGGCTCCGAAGCCAATGTCGCGGTGTCCTTGGCTAACCTTGGCAACAACGTGGAATATGTCTCGCGCATCCCACAGAACGACGTCGGGCGCGCCTGCCTGGAAGAGCTGCGCCGATGGGGCATAAGCGTGAACCACGTTGTGCGCGGCGGCGAAAGGCTGGGCGTATACTACTTCGAATCGGCCACCGACGTGCGCAAATCCAAGGTGGTTTACGACCGGCAGGAGTCGTCGTTTTATTCATCGGCCCCTGGCATGTACCCCTGGAAAGACATCTTTGCCGATGCCGACGTCTTCCACTGTTCCGGCATCACCTGCGCATTGTCGCCATCGGCCACCGCCGCCACCTTCGAAGCCGTGGAAGCCGCCCGTGACAAGGGACTCCGCATCACCTGCGACATCAATTATCGCAAAACGCTATGGCATTATCCCGGGGCCGATGCCCACGCCACCACCCACGCCCTGATGCAGTACAGCGACTACATCTTCGGCGACCAGGACGAATGGGAAATGGCCACCGGAGTGCCCCAGGTGCCCATCGACCACATGATGGCAGGCTCCGTCCTGGACATGGACGCCTACAGCGCCTACTTCGACGAAATGCACCGCCAGTTCCCCAACTGCCGCAGCATGATGCTGGGCCTTCGCAACCAGATTACAACGGCCCATCACACGCTCACGGCTCTCCTCTGGCACGAGGGCGTGATATACAAGACGCGCATTTACGATATCGAAGACATCGTAGACTCCGTGGGCGTTGGCGACGCCTTCGTTGCCGCCTACATCCACGCCTCCCTCAAATGGCCCGCAGATCCCCGACGCCACCTCGACTTCGCCCTTGGCGCCGCCATGCTCAAGAACTCGGTGATCGGCGATTTCAACCTGGTCACCGAAGACGAAATCCTGTCGGTAATTTAGGTGTTTATCCGGAAAAACCCCACCCCATCCTGGAAGCAAGATGGAGCAGCATCTTTTTGTCTTTTGATGGGATAGTGAGCACAACCGTCTCCTTCAGCCCATAATCCTCTTGAAATTCCGGCTCCCGCAAAGCCGCGAAAGATGTGTTTTGCACGCCATACCCAGCAACTAATGCAGAAGGACGGGCGTCTTCCAGTTTCTTCTTATTTATGTTATAGTCGTTCTGTAAACTCATCCACATCCGCGCAGGGATGTCAAGGCCTTTCTCCAGCTTTGCAGCTATTCCGGCAGAAATGTTTCTCACCCCATGAATAAGTGCGCTCAAGTGTGTGGCCTTCATCCCTATCGACTCGGCAAAGTCCTTCTGCTTAATGCCCCTGGCCCTGAGTTCGTCCTTCAGAATGCTCCCGGGATGAATGGCATAGGTGAAGAGCTCTTCATTCACCACCGCCTCAACATCATTTTTTGTTTCCATAATGGGTATCGTCTATTTCTATTAACTTCAATGTAATCTTGTCTTCCTTTTCCTCAAATATCAACCGGTGCACATAACTGTTGGATAATCTAACCGATGACAATCCAGAATACTGGTAACGCAATTGCTCATAATGCAGAAAACTGTATTTCTTCATTTCATCCAAACTCTCGGCATTTGCCATAATTTTTACTGCCCTCATCAACCCGTCAAACAGTTTTGCATTTTGCACAATATCCTTATACTTCCGGTTGCTCCCGGTAGTTATCAGTTCTCTCAAGTCTCCTTCTGCAACGATTATCATTTCACCCGTTCTTTTTGCAAAGTTACACAAAAATTACATAATTACAATAACTATTGTGGTAATTATTAAAAAAACACCCGACCTTCCCGGCCGGGTATTTTGTGGAACTATATTCTATAATAGACTACGGGTTGGACATCATATATACATATCCCAGCTCTGTGCCGTCACCGGCTCTCCATGCGAAACGTGACTTACAGTTTGCTGTGTTGACAATAGGACTTACTGCAATTCCGTCAATAGCATTTGCAAATACTTTGTGCACACCAAATGCTCCGGGACTCCAGGTACGCGACTCATATCCGGCGG
>JAEEUZ010000043.1 GCA_016290725.1 Bacteroidales bacterium
TGGCGATGTGCTCGTTCACGAGCGAAGACATCGCTTCGAATATCATTTTGTGACGGGGATCGTAGAAGCAGCCGGGGGTGAGCTCTTCCATGGCTTCGTCTATGGTGGTGGGCTCAACCAGCATTGCTCCAAGCACCGCTTCCTCCACATCCGGAGCCTGGGGAGGTTTGTTCCCCATTTCCAGGCCCAGGGTGTCAAGGTTTACGGAGTCGTCACGTTTCTTTCCGCGCCGGGGGGTGTCTGCCATACTCTACTTTTTCTCGAAGTCCGGGTTGATGATGATGCGGCCGCAGTGCTCGCAGATGATGAGCTTGCGGTTGGAGGCAACCTCTACGCGGCGCTGGGGAGTGATGGTGTTGAAGCATCCTCCGCAGGAGTCTCCGTTGTAGATGGAAACCACGGCCAGGTGATTGTGCACGCTGGCACGGATGCGCTCATAGGCGCTCATGGTGCGCTCGTCGATCTTTGCGGCGCACTGCTCACGGCGACGGGTAAGCTCTTCTTCCTCCCTTGCGGTGGATTCCACGATCTGCGCGAGTTCGTCCTTCTTGGCCTTGAGGTCTTCGCTGCGGATGCCGATGCGGTCCTTCAGCTCATCCTGCTCCGCCTTCTTGGCGGCAATCTCGTAACGGGTGTCGTTGATGTTCTTTTCATCGATCTGAAGCAGGAGTGTCTGGTTTTCAATCTCCTTGTTCAGCGAATCGTACTCGCGGGAGTTGGAGATGGTCTCCAGCTGCTTGCGGTATTTCTCGATAGCGCTCTCGTGCTCGGCGATGCTCAGTTTGGAATCCGCTATGTTCTTCTGGAACTGCTCGATGAGGGCGGAAAGACCTGCCGATTTCATCTTGAGGGCGGCGATTTCCGTTTCGATTTCCTCCACTTCTGCGGGGAGTTCGCCGCGGAGCTGGTAGATTTTGTCTATCTCTGAATCCGCCTCCTGAAGTTCGTAGAGGGTTCTGAGTTTTTCCTCTACCGACAGTTCGGAATCCGCGAAGTTCTTCTGCAGGGAGACGAAGGTTTCCCTCTGGTCGATGGGAGTCTCCACTTTCTTGATTTTCTTGCTTGCCATATAGTTTTTATTCGGTTTTTACTTCGGTTAAAAGTAGTGGACGGGATTCCCTTCGCGCAGGGACGCGCCCAAATGAACTGCAAAGTTAGGAAATTTTTTCTTTAAGAAAGAAAATAAAATGCTGGCAATTTCCACTTCGCTCTCAAAATGGCCGATATCGGCTACCATGAAGCCCTCCGGAGTGAAGAAATTGTGATAGGAAATATCGGCAGTGACGTATAGCTGCGCACCGGCTGCGCGGGCCGATGGAATCTCTCCTCCTCCGGAGCCTCCGAGCACCGCCACCGTGGTGATGGGACCGTCGATTGGGGCCGATGTACGCACGATTTTGAGGCCGAAGCGCTCTTTGATGAGCGCGATTGCCTCCATCCCGGAGAGGGGCTTTTCGAGGGTGCCGTAAGCGCCGAGCCCGGTGCCTCCTTCATCCTCCAGGATGCGGATATCCGTGAGGCCGAGCCGACGGGCCATGGCCCCGGACACGCCTTCGATAACTTTATCGGCGGTTGTATGGGCGGCGTAAACGGCTATGCCGGCGCGGATTGCCTTCATTATGGCTTCGCCCGTTGGCTCGCTGGGGGTGATATGCTTCAGACCCTTGAAAATGAGCGGGTGGTGGGTGATAATCATGTCGCAGCCCGCGGCGATGGCGTCGTCTACCAGGGCGGGGGTGCAGTCGAAGCCCACCATTACTCCGTGCACGGAGTCATCGGGTGAGCCGATGCAGAGGCCGCTGTTGTCCCACGGTTCCTGAATGCCCAGCGGAGCGAACTGCTCCACTGCGGCAACGATATCCGCAACCTTCATCATATGCTCTTTTTCACTTCCATCAGGCGGGCCCGGATGCTGCGCAGAGAATCCAGGGCTTTCACCCTTTTTTCCACCGTGCGGCGGTCTTCTCCCATGCGTGCGGCGGCGCCTTCCAGGGTGAGGCCTTCGTTTTTCACGAGGTGCTTGATCTGCTTGAGGGTTTCGATGTCTTCCTCGTGGAAAAGACGGTTGCCCTTCGCGTTCCTCCCGGGCTTGATGAAGCGCTCGAAATAGTTGCACCAATAGCGGATGGCGCTGGTGTTCTCGCCCAGCATTTCCGCAACTTCACCCATAGTGTAAATAGTTTTTGCCATATAGATTAATCCATTGATTGTAAAGTACTTCCTGATATGAATAGCATTCGTGAATAATCCTCCGGGCTCACGGATGCGAAGATGTGGTTCACGGGGTCCTGCGCCGCGCCCCGCAGCAGCACTTCATAGTGCAGGTGAGGGGCGAATCCCGGGGTTACGCCAACCCTCCCGAGGGCATCTCCAAGCTTCACTTTCCGGCCTTCTTCCACGAAGGTGTCTCCAAGCCGGCCGTAGCGGGTTACGAAGCCGCCTTTGTGGCGCACGGTGACTGTGAGGCCCAGGCCGTCGCGGGCATAGCCTACGTCGGTGACTACGCCTGGAGCGGTGCACCATACCAGAGTACCCCTCGGGGCTACGATGTCAAGGCCCTGGTGCTGCACGGTTTTCTTGTAGAAGGGGTTCTGTTTCTCGCCCAGAGAGGCTCCCGTCTGGGCATAGGACATGTCCTTTACGGGGAGGCTCAGAGGGGGTATGGAATCCGCCTTCTGCTGCAGCAGGAGGAAGATATCGGCAAAGGTGCTGTCCACCTTGGAGGCCATCACCATGAGGCGTTCCGCCTTGGATGCGGAGTAGTTGAGGTAGAAGCTGTCCGACAGGGAGTCGCTGTCGGCGATAAGGTCCGCCGCCGTGATGGCATCGGCACTTGGGGCTTCGGTGAGGAAGAGGGCGGAGTAGATGGCGCCGTCGCGGAGGTTGAGGTTTTCAACCACCTTGCCTTCCAGGTCCACATCGGCCTTGAGCTGCGGGTAGAGGGCCTCGTACATGGCGATTTCGCGGCGCAGGGCTTTATCCTCCCGGGACGACATGATGAGGGCCGCCAGTGCGGTGAGGAGCACCGACAGGGCGAAGGACGACAGTATGAACGTTCCTTTTCCTTTCATCGCTTGTTAGAGGGTTTGTGAACCATCTCGAAGTAGTCTTTCGAGGGCATTGAGAGGTCCATGAAGTTCAGAGGGTCAACGGCTTCACCCTGGTAGAGCACTTCGTAGTGGAGGTGGGGGCCGGTGGACTGTCCGGTGTTGCCGGAAAGGCCCACGCAGTCTCCGCGGCGGAGCCTCATGCCCTCGTACACGAAGATCTGGGACATGTGGGCGTATCGGCTTTTGTAACCGAAGCCATGGTCTACCAGCACCTGGTGGCCGTAGCTGCGGTTTTCCTCTTTTACCAGGCAAACCACACCGTCGCCGGTGCAGTAGATGGGATTGCCGCTGTCGAAGCCGAAGTCTATTCCCGCATGCAGTCTTACCCCGCCCAGAATGGGGTGGGTCCTGTAGCCGAACGGGCTGGAGAAACGGTAGCTCCTGGGATCCGGATTCACGGGAGGGATGGCGGGGATGTGGCTTGCCATGTCGCCTGCCGATTTCGACGCATTCTCCACCTGGCTGTAGGAGACGCTCTGGGCCCAGGCCCTTCGCAAGAGAATCTGCGAGCGCCGGATGGCCGATGCCAGAAGGGAAGTGGTGTCCAGCCCCTGTGGGAGCACGGTTTTACCGGAATCCCTCACTTCGGAGGGGAGCTCGCGCATGCCGTATACCGGGCGGTAGATGCGGTTGTCGCGTACTTCCAGAAGGTCCAGGTCCTCCTCGAAGCCGTCCATCCTCAGGCCCAGGCGTTCCACGCGGGATTCCCACTGGGCCTTCTGCCTCAGGAGCACGGCGGTTTTGGGAAGGTGCATGTGGAAAACGCCGAAGTAAAGGAGCATGTACAGAGCGAAGAGGGCAACCCCGGCGGCTGCAACACCCAATCCCTTGAGCAAGCTTTGCCGGGACGAGGTGTCCGTTTCTACCATCAGGGTTTCAGGATTGAATATGGTTTTATCCTGTTTGGACACGTTTTAGTTTCTATGACAGGGACAAAAATAGGAAAATTTCCGCAAAAATAGTATTTTTGCAGGCTAGAAACTTTTTTATCGAGAAATATGACAGCGCAAGAAATCAGACAGAAATTCCTGGACTTTTTCGCATCGAAGGGTCACACGCTGGTGCCGTCGGCCCCCATGGTTATCAAGAACGACCCCACGCTGATGTTCACCAATGCGGGAATGAACCAGTTCAAAGATATATTCCTTGGCAACTCCGCCCCCAAATTCCCCCGCGCCGCGGATTCGCAGAAATGCCTCCGCGTGAGCGGCAAGCACAACGACCTTGAGGCAGTGGGCCACGACGGCCGTCACCACACCATGTTCGAGATGCTGGGAAACTGGAGTTTCGGAGATTATTTCAAGACCGAGGCCATAGACTGGGCCTGGGAGCTGCTCACGGAAGTTTATAAAATCGATCCTTCAATCCTTTACGCCACCGTTTTCGAGGGCGCGCCGGAGGATGGTACGGAGCTGGACACGGAGGCCCGGGCCGCATGGCTCAAGCATCTTCCCGCAGACCATGTTCTCACCGGCAACAAGCACGACAATTTCTGGGAAATGGGCGACACCGGCCCCTGCGGCCCCTGCAGCGAGATCCATATCGACCTCCGCTCCAAGGAGGAGCAAGCCCTTAAGCCCGGCCGCGAGATGGTGAATACCGATAACGACGAGGTTATCGAAATCTGGAACCTCGTGTTCATGCAGTTCAACCGCAAGGCGGACGGCCATCTGGAGCCGCTGCCAGCGAAGAACATCGACACGGGAATGGGCTTCGAGCGCCTTTGCATGATTCTCCAGGGCAAGAGCTCGAACTACGAGACGGACGTTTTCTCCGGGCTCATCGGCTGTCTGGAAGAGCTTTCCGGACATAAATATAAGGAAAACGATAAGGTTGAGGTTGCGATGAGGGTATGTGCCGATCATATCCGCGCCATCGCCTTCTCCATTGCCGACGGCCAGCTGCCTTCGAACGTGAAGGCGGGCTATGTTATCAGGCGTATTTTGCGCCGTGCGGTGCGTTACGGCTACACTTTCCTTGGCTTCACGGAGCCTTTCCTCTGCCGCCTGGTGGAACAGCTGGTGGCCGATATGGGCAGCGCCTATCCGGAGCTGAAAGCCCAGCAGAAACTTATCGAGAATGTTATCCGGGAGGAGGAAAACGCCTTCCTGCGCACTCTTGACAAGGGTATCCGCATGTTGGAAGACAATATGGCGAAGAATGCCGCTGCCAAGGTGGTTTCCGGCGTGGATGCTTTCGTGCTGTACGATACTTATGGTTTCCCGGTGGACCTCACGGAACTGATTGCAACCGAAAAGGGCTATACCGTGGATCTGGATGGCTTCAAGGCGGAGCTCCAGAAACAGAAAGACCGCGCCCGAAGCGCCACCGCCAACGAATTTGGCGACTGGCAGGAGTTCGCGGCGGATTCCGGCGTTGCCTTCATGGGCTACGATACTCTTCGTGTAGAGGATGCAACGCTGGTGAAGCAGCGCGTTGTGAAGCAGAAGAACAAAACTCTGTATCAGCTTGTCTTCGACCGCACTCCTTTCTATGCGGAGATGGGCGGCCAGGTGGGAGACACCGGCTGGATCGAGTCGGAAGGCGAGAAGATAGCGATCATCAACACCGTGAAGGAGAATGATCTCACCATCCATATCGCAGAGAAGCTTCCGGAAGACGGTACCGCTGCATTTACCCTTCAGGTGGATGAGGCTCGCCGCCGCCGCATTCAGGCTAACCACACGGCAACTCACCTGCTGGACCATGCACTTCGCGAAGTGCTGGGAACTCACGTGGAGCAGAAGGGCTCGTACGTGTGCGCGGATTATTTAAGGTTCGACTTCTCGCATTTCCAGAAGGTTACGGACGAGGAGCTCGCAAAGGTGGAGCGCCTTGTGAACGCCGCCATCCGCGAGAATGAGAAGCGAGTTGTTGTTGAAACCGATATGGCCCACGCCAAGGAGATGGGCGCCATCGCCTTGTTCGGCGAGAAGTATGGCGATAAGGTGCGCGTCGTGAAGTTCGGCCCTGCCGTGGAGCTCTGCGGCGGAACGCACGCGGAGGCCACCGGCAACATCGGCCTGCTGAAGATTGTTTCCGAAAGCGCAATTGCCGCCGGAGTTCGCAGGATCGAGGCTATTACCGGTGAGGCTGCGGAAGAGTATATACATAATGAGGAAGATTTGCTGCGCACAGCCCGCGGTTTCTTCAACAATGTTCCGGATCTTGCCGGGGCGATTAAGAAACTGGTGGAGGAGAATGCGGAGGCCCGCAAACAGCTGGAGGCTGCCGCGGCGGAAAAGGCGTCGCAGCTCGCTGCAAAGTTATCTGCCGAGGCTAAGGAGATTAACGGCGTGAAGGTGGTGCGTTTCGATATGTCCGTGGATCCTGCGATGGCGCGAAATATCGCCCTCCTGCTGCAGAAGAATTCCACAGGGCTTGCACTCTGTGCCGCGTTCGCATATGATGCGAAGCCGAATCTGGTTCTCATGTATTCCCAGGACCTTGTCGCCGCAGGGAAAAATGCGGGCAAGGATATCCGCGAGGCAGCGGCCCTTATCCAGGGCGGTGGCGGCGGGCAGCCCGGCCTTGCAACGGCCGGCGGCCGCAACGTGGACGGCCTGGCATCGGCCCTCGATAAACTCGTAGAACTCGCAACCGCCTGAGAATGAAAAGGCTGGACAGGTTCATACTAAAGTCATTCATAGGACCGTTCTTCGCGATCCTGGCCATAGTTATCTTCATCCTGGTGATGCAGTTCCTGTGGCTGTACATCGACGAACTCGTGGGTAAGGGTCTGGAGTTCAAGGTTATCCTGGAGTTCCTCATGTGGGGTAGCTGCCAGGTGCTGCCTCTGTCCATCCCTCTTGCCACCCTTCTGGCGTCCATGATGACACTTGGCCAGATGGGCGAGCATTTTGAACTTACTGCCATCAAGGCGTCGGGCATATCGCTCACCAGGGTGCTGTTCCCGCTTATGATCGTGAGCGTTTTTATCAGTATCGGCGCATTCTTTATCGGCGACCGTCTGGTCCCGTACTCCATCAACCAGATTTACACGATGCGCTCGGACCTTAGCCGCACCAAGTCGGAAATCAAGATTCCCATCGGCTCGTTCTACGACGGTATCGACGGTTATATCCTCCGGATTGAGGACCGCGACGACTCCAGCGGAATGATGTACGACGTGATGGTGTACGACCACACCGGAAACAAGGGAAATACCTCCCTCACGGTGGCCGACAGCGGAATGATGAAGCTCTCCAAGGCAAAAGACTACCTTACCTTTACGCTTTACGACGGCATTTCCTATCAGGAAACCAATACCAAGAAATACCGTGATACCACTCTGGCGCTTCGCCGGGTGGGATTCAACCGGGAAGAGATGATTATCCCGCTGGAGAACTACGCGTTCCAGCATTCGGATTCGGCGCGGTATGGAGACCAGGTGCGTTCGATGTCGCTCAAGCAGCTTACCGTTGGGCACGATTCGCTGTCCAGAATGTCGGACGAGGGCCTGGCGGAGCATCTTGCCGATTTCGACAGGACCATCAACTTCAAGTATCGCAGCCAGCTGGATACGTCCTGGAGGGAGAAAGGAACGCAGCTCGTGAAAGTGGAGGATTATTTCGAGGGATGGAAGGATCTGGAGGCGGAAAGGCAGGCGTATGACAACGGATTAAACCTGGCGACCAGCGCCGAATCGGCCCTCCAGAGCCAGGGATACGAGGCTTTCGAATATACGAAGATCCTGCGCCTTACGGATGTTGAAATCTGGCGCAAGTATGCCCAGGCGCTGGCCTGCCTGCTGCTGTTCTTCATAGGTGCGCCTCTGGGGGCGCTTATCCGGAAGGGCGGTCTGGGCACGCCGGCGATTATATCGGTGCTGTTCTTCGTGCTGTACTGGGTCGTGGATATCAGCGGTGAAAAACTGGCCAAGGACGGCGCCACCAGCGCGTTCGTGGGCAAGTTCATATCGGCCTTCGTGCTGGCCCCGATCGGGGCGTTCCTCACCACCAAGGCAATTCAGGATTCGTCCATTTTCAACGCCGATCTGATTAAATCGGCCTGGCGCAAGCTCTGGAGCCGCATCGTGGCGTTCTTCCGCAAGCCCAGGCTTGTGTTCATGGGAACGCCGGAGTTCGCCGTGGCTTCGCTGGATGCACTGGTTAAGGCAGGGTATAAGGTGGTTGGAGTTGTTACCGTTGAGGATAAACCCAGCGGGCGAGGGCTCAAGGTTAATGAGAGCGCCGTGAAGAAGTATGCCGTGGAGCATTCGCTGCCGCTGCTGCAGCCCGCAAAACTCAAGGATCCTTCGTTCCTGGAGGCCCTGGCGGGGTGGAAGGCGGATCTTTTCGTGGTGGTTGGCTTCCGCATGCTGCCGGAGCAGGTGTGGACAATGCCCAAGCTTGGAACGTTCAACCTTCACGCCGCGCTGCTGCCGCAGTATCGCGGCGCCGCCCCTATCAACTGGGCGGTGATCAACGGGGAACTCCGAACGGGCGTTACCACCTTCATGATAGACAAGAAGATCGACACCGGCGGCATCCTGTTCCGGGAGAGCTGCCTCATCGGCCCTTCGGATACTGCCGGCGACGTGCACGACAGGCTCATGGAGATGGGTGCAACACTGGTTGTGGATACCGTGGAGGCCATTCTCCAGCACAATGTGGAAACCCGCGTGCAGCGCAGCTTCATCCAGGGCTCCGAGGTGCTGCGTCCCGCCCCCAAGCTCACGCGCGAACTGCAGCATATCGACTGGAACGCGCCCACTCGCGAGGTGTACAACCTCATCCGCGGCCTGAGCCCGTTCCCCTGCGCATTCACGGAGCTGGTACGGAAGTCTGTCATTTCGAGCGGAGCCGAAGGCGAAGTCGAGAAATCTCAACTCAAGATCTTCTTCGGCGAGCAGCGGATGGATCTTCATGCCGCGCCCGGCACCGTGCTGTCGGACGGCTCGTCATACATCGCCATCGCCACGGCGGACGGTGCGATCGAGCTGCGCGACGTGCAGCTTGCCGGCAAGAAGCGCATGGACGCATCGGCCTTCCTTAAAGGCTTCCGTGAACCGGAGAGCTATGTGGCAACCAAGGGAACATCCCACGAAGAGATTCTCAAGTACACCCCCGTGGAAGAATGAGCAGCGCCGTAATCCTTTGCAACGGGGCTTTCCCCACAACGGAATATCCGCTCTATCTGCTTGGTGCGGCAGATATTCTGGTGTGCTGCGACGGGGCTTTCGGGCGCTATCTGGATGCGGGTTTTTCGCGCCTTCCGGACGCCGTCGTGGGGGATATGGATTCGGTTTCGCCTCAGCTTCGTCAGAAGTACCCCTCGCTGTTTTTTCCGGAAAGCGAGCAGGACTACAACGACCTCACCAAGGCAATGCGCTTCCTGCTTTCGCATTATTCCGACCTTGATACCATTACAATCCTTGGGGCGTCCGGCCGGAGGGAAGACCATACGGTGGGCAACCTTGGCCTTCTGATGGAGTTTCCGCGCCTTTTCGACCTTGGCTGCATCCGCATTGAGATGGTGAGTGACTTCAGCACGGCCTTCGCGGTTTGCGACTCATGCGAACTTCATGTGGGCGAGGGGCGCCGCATCTCCCTGTTCAGCGCCGACAACAGCCTCCGGATAAAGTCGGAGGGCCTTCACTGGCCAACCGACGGCGTGGTATTCGACGCATGGTGGAAAGCCACCCTGAACCGCGCCGACGAAGACATTGTGCGTCTGCACTTTTCACATCCTTCCGTTGCACTAATAATTTTGGACTGATTATGCGCAGGATTCTTTTTATGCTGGGTTTATTGGCGATGGCCGTTACGGCATCGGCCCAGAACAATCCCTACGACCTGGACGACGAATGCTATGAACTTTTCCTGCAGGCGGATAATCTGGCCGGCAAGGATGGATTCAAGGATGCGGGCGATGCTCTGATCCATACGGCCCTGCTCAAGCAGGATGCAAAGGCGCAGGTGATTTATTATGTGTGCAAACTCAAGGACATTATCAAGAGGCCGTATAATCTGCCCGCTGATGCTGCTCCCGATGTGGTGCAGGCTGCTTTTGAAAACAGGAGCAAGGAGGTTCTTGCTGCGCAAGAAGAGTTGAAGAGCATGTCCATCAAGATGGGATATGAGCAGTATTTCTATTACTCGTATACATTGACCAAGAATTTCTTCTACAATAATGGAAAGCAGCTTCAGGCAGTTGACATTGTCAGGGAAATGCGGGAAATCGCGATACAGCAGGACAGCGAATATGGTATCTGGTATTCGGCCATGGAAATGGCGTCGATTTACAAGGCCTTGCGTGACTACAAAACTACAAGGCGCTACCTTGCAATCCTTCTGGACGAGTTTAAGAAAACGGACAATCCCACAATCAAGCGCCAGGGGCTTACTCCTTATTACATAGATTACGCGGATACTTTCCTTCCGGGCAGCGACTCCAGCAAATTCTACATCGACCTTGCCGTGGAGGAGGAAAAGATGGAGCTGGATATTGTCCGCGTCGATTTCGCATATACGCGCTATTATGCTGCAAAAGGCGACAAAGCCAATTACATGGTATACCGCGACAAGTGCTACGACAGCCCCTATCTGGGCAACGTGTATGGCGGAGCCTCAGTGCTGATAGACTGTTTGGACCAGTTGTTTGAAGGGAAACTGGACTGGAAGCAGGTAGCCAAGTTGTCGGTATCCAGGCAAAAGGTCCTGGATAAGGCAGCGGAGGCCATCGGAGACATCCAAACGGCAAACCGGCTCAAGGATATATGCATTGCGGATACGGAATTATTCCTGACCACCACCAATGAACTTCATCTGGAGGAGATGGAGGCCAGAATGGGAAAGGCCCGGCTGGAGGCCGATCTGGCCGAGAAGAACCATATCGTGGAGGTTACCACAGTGGTTATATCGGTGCTGATCATAGTCATATTCATGGTGGTCATCACGGCGCTCCTTCACAATATCCGCAATCTGCAGAAGACCAACGAGCGTGTGCGCCAGGCCGATGAGGCCAAGACGCGCTTTGTCCAGAACATGAGCCACGAGGTTCGCACGCCCCTGAATGCGATTGTGGGATTTTCCCAGTTATTGTCCTTGCCGGACGGAAGTTTCCCTCCGGAGGAGAAGGAGGAGTTCGCCGGCCATATCGTGAACAACACCAAGATGCTCACCATGCTTCTGGACGATATCCTGAACGCATCGGCCATGGATAAAGGTAATTACAAGATTACCTATGGGGAAGGGGAGTGCTCGTTCATCTGCCATTCGTCTATTTCCAGTTCGGAGCACCGCCTGCAGAGCGGCGTGAAGATGCTTTACGTTGTTCCCGCCGATACCCGTCTGACATTCCGCACAGACCCTCAGCGTGTGCAGCAGATTCTTATCAACATGCTCACCAACGCATGCAAGCACACACCTTCCGGCGAGATCCGCCTGGGCTGGACCGCGTCCGGCTCATATGTGGATTTCTTCGTGGAAGATACCGGCCCCGGCGTTCCGGCCGACAAGGCGGAGGCCATTTTCGACCGTTTCACCAAACTGAACGACTTTGTGCAGGGAACCGGCCTGGGCCTCAGCATCTGCCGTGAAATCGCAGACAAGATGGGCGGCCGCGTGTATCTGGACACAACCTACACTTCCGGCGCCCGCTTCGTCCTTTCCCTCCCGCTGAATCCCCCGGCCTAAAGCGTGTAAGGCTTGCAGGGGACTTCGTCCGGGCGGCCTAGGGCGGCCCACATGGTGTCGCCTTCGAAGACGATGGCGCAGGAGGTGGATTTGCGGAGGATGGGGGCTCCGGAACAGGAGATTTCGCGAATGAAAAATGAGTGATCCCACTCCGGCATGGGCACGTCGGTGGATTCCAGGATTCTGCATGCCTTCTCGTAACGGTCGTAGCCCTTGCGGTCTGCCGGGCGGCCGGTCCAGGTGAAGTTTGTCACGACACGGTAGCCATGTGGATCTTCGTTCACGTCGAACTTAACCCATGAGTGGTTGTTCACTTCATAATATGCCGCGCCGCCTTTGGCATCTATCACCCCGAAGTTGGTTTCTATGCACATCGGCCTGGAAAGAGTGTCCAGGAAGTATTCGAATTCCTCCAGGGTGGCGCACACCGACAGGGCCTGATACATCACAACGCCCTCCTTGTCCATCTCGCTCTGGGGCACATCGTCGTCCTTCAAATCGTAGGTTGCGGTGTTCATGATGGCGAATCCCATTTCGTTCATGCCGCCCCAAACTTCAGGGGTTCCCTTGGGCACCCGGGCCACCGGATGGCGGCGCCAGTTGCTGTTCACAACGCCCATAAGGCGGTACAGCGAGCCCTGGAAATACTCCACGGAAACATCCTTGCACGAGGAATCCCTGTGCTTGTACATCACGGCCCTGCCGTCACGGGTATATTTTCCGCTCACAATCACGGAAGTGCAGGCAAAGGAGGGCACTGAAAGCGCGAGGAAGAGCAGTATGAGGAAACGTTTCATGGATTATCTGTCCGAAACCGACATCAGCAGCTGATACTGCTGGTTTATGGCCGATGAAAGAGCATTGCTGCTGAACGAATCGGTGAGTTTCCCGCCCTCGTATTCGATGGTGATGGCCTTGATGCCGCCGCACAGAAGCCTCAACTCACGTATTGAAGGATACACGGTGAAGATATCGTCTTCGTCGATCGCCTGCTTGAGCACCAGGGAGGAGCCGTTTGCGAGCGTGAAGGTAATGGGCGAGTCTATGGCGATATGATGCTTTCCGCGTGCACCAATCTGAATCTTCAGGTCGAAATCCTCCTTGTTGGAGTTCTTGTAATACAGGTGCGTGAGGGTTACATTGAACGCGTAATCAGCCCCGCGTGCCGATATGGCCTTGGCCGTGGTGAGGATGTTGTTGCGGTTATTCGCCCGGCCGGAGAGTTCCGCCTTGAGGTTGACGGTTGAGGCCGATGCCTTGTCGATGGCCTCCATGTGACGGCGGAAAAGCGAAGCGAGTTCATCGCCCGGGAAAGACATCTGGATATAATCCTCCGGATTCCAGCCGGTAACGACGTCGATGGAGCTGATTCCGCGGCTGATTTTCTTCATGTCGGCCTCGTCAAGGGCGTATTTCGTGCGGTTCCAGTAAACTTTGCCGTTGCCGCGGGTAAAGGACCTTTTCGTTGCGCTGTCCTGGCCGATCTGCTCCGAGCGCACCATGCTCCCGTTGGGCAGGTTGAAAGCCATTTTCACGCCCTTGGGGACGCTGGTTGCCACCTTCTGCTCGAAGTTCAGGTACAGGATATAGATGCTGGAACCGTCGCTGTAGCCCACTTTCTCGATACGCGTCCACAGGGGGCATTCGCCGCAGGTAATCTCCTCATAATCTGTGGAGATGTGCGACTTGGAGCCACTGCGGTAGTTCGTTCGGATTTCCTGTGCGTTCAGGATAAGGGCCGATGCGGCCAGAAGCAGGAATGCGAGTATTGTTCTTTTCATAGTGTCTTATTCAAACGCACTGCAAATATACACATTCCGGGCCAACTTAAAGAAAAAATAACTATATTTGGAAGCATTAAAACTGAAAACCCATGACTTTCCTGATGATTATCCAGCTGCTGATAGTGCTTGCCGCCCTGTACGTGGGCTCCCGCTACGGCTCTCTGGCCCTGGGCGCAATCTCCGGTATCGGCCTTGCAATCCTTGTGTTCGGCTTCGGCCTGGAGCCCGGAACGCCTCCCACCGACGTTATCTACATCATCATCGCCGCTGTAACCTGCGCCGGAACGCTGCAGGCCTCCGGCGGTATGGACTGGATGATCCAGGTGGCGGAAAAACTCCTGCGCAAGCATCCGGCCCACATCACCTTCCTGGGCCCGCTGGTAACATTCTTCCTCACCGTCCTTGTTGGCACCGGGCACGTGGTGTACACGATCATGCCCATTATCTGCGACATCGCCCTGAAGAAGAATATCCGTCCGGAAAGGCCCTGCGGCGTGGCTTCTATCGCCTCGCAGGTGGGCATCACCTGTTCGCCCATCGCCGCGGCGGTCGTGGCCTTCGTCACGATCTCCAACGCGAACGGATATATGGTGGCAATTCCCCAGGTTCTCATGGTAACCATCCCGGCATGCGTCATCGGCCTGATGTGCGCTTCCCTGGCCTCCTACAAGAGGGGCAAGGACCTGGACAAGGATCCGGAATTCCTCAAGCGCAAGGCGGATCCGAAGATCTACAAGTACATGTACGGAAGCAGCGCAACCACTCTGGACAAGGAAATTACCAAATCGGCAAAGGTATCTGTCTTCGTATTTCTGGGCGCGCTGCTGGTGATCGTTTGCTTCGCATTCTGCCAGATGATCCATGTCGGGGACCAGTCCCTGGCAGATGCCATCTCCCTCCCCAAGATGAATCTCTGCATCCAGATTATCATGCTGGTTGCAGCGGCGCTGAACATTATGCTATGCAAAGTGGACCTGAAGAATTGTGTTTCCGGTTCGGTGTGGAAATCCGGCATGGTGGCCGTGATAGCCATCTACGGCATCGCCTGGCTGGCGGATACATACTTCGGAAACTATCTGGAGGAGATGAAAGCCATGCTCACGGACCTTGTTACCCGCGCCCCGTGGACCATCGCGTTCGTATTCTTCCTGGTGTCCGTGCTGATTAACTCGCAGGGCGCAGTGGTGGTTGCAATGCTGCCTCTGGCCTATGAACTTGGCATCGCCGGCCCGGTGCTTCTGGGTGTCCTTCCCAGCGTATACGGGTACTTTTTCATCCCGAACTACCCCTCGGATATCGCCACGGTGAACTTCGACCGCTCCGGAACCACGCGAATAGGCAAGTACCTGCTGAATCACAGCTTCATGATGCCGGGCCTCATAAGCGTAACCGTTTCCACAGTAATCGGCTATCTTATCACCAACGTCCTCTTCCGCGGCTACTTCTCCGGCTTCATGCAGTAGGAGGGTTTCAGAAGGCGTAGAGGATGATGTCGTACATCATGATGGCGGCGGAGATGAGTTTTAGTCCCATGCCGCACATGAAGCCGAGGAAGGCGCCAAGGGCTGATTTCAGGGACGCACCCAGTTCTTTTTTCGCAAAGATAAGCTCCGCTACGAATGCGCCGATAAGGGCTCCCAGGATCATGCCGATGGGCGTGAAGATCATGCCCGCGATAAGCCCTACCCCCGCGCCGATGCCGCCGTACTTGCTGCCGCCGGTGACTTTGGTGAAATATGACGGCACGGTATAGTCAAGGATGCTGACGATTATCGTAATTGCCAGCCACACAAGAAGCAGCGTGAGCGTCATGGGGTGCCCGCCATGGGTGCCGGAGCCCCAGATATACAATACCAGCATGCCAACCCAGCTGACGGGCGGCCCGGGCAGCCCGGGAATGATACTTCCGGCTATCCCGATGACGCCAAGCAATATGGCGATTATTGCAATAACAGTTTCCATCGGCACAAAATTAATCCTTTTTGCCGATATCGAAAAATTTTACGTAACTTTGCACCCCCAACGCTGGTCCCGTAGCTCAGCTGGATAGAGCAACAGCCTTCTAAGCTGTGGGTCTTGGGTTCGAGTCCCAACGGGATCACGAAAGGAGCCAATGCCATGGTCCCCGACCGTGGCATATGTCATAGGAGGAGCCTCAAAGCTTGCTTGAGAGGCTCCTCCTATGGCATATGACTGCCTTGCGCAGCAAGGAAGGCATTGGCTCTATGCTCGTGATGAGCTCCCCGCAGGGGGAGGGAAATGGCCGCCCCGGCGGCCAAATCCCAACGGGATCACGATTCTATACCTATTTCAGCTTGGCGATATCTTCCTCGGAAAGACCGGTATATTTGGAAACAAGCTCCGGACTCATTCCGTCTGCCAGCATTGTTCGAGCAACTTCTACTTGTTTTTCTGCTCTCCCTTCTGCTCTCCCTTCCTCAAGCCCGTCCTCCTTGCCGATGATGTAGCCACCCTCGCGGATTACGAGGCGTTCGCGTTCGTTCAGGTGCAGTGCTTCCATATACTTGATCTTTTGCTCTGTGGATAGTCTCTGTGTGCCGGCATCCTTGATAATGTCGTCAAACGAAGGGTCAAGATGCTCGGGACGTACTGCAATGGACGATTTTTCCGTCCCAAGGGCCATCAGGAATTATTAAAAAACAATTCCCGGGTTGGCAAATCCCAGCGGGAAACTTCTCTGATGGCTGAATGCATTTGTATATATCAAAGTATGCAGGCCCAGCCGAACTTTCGGACAATTTCTTTGAGGAGGTTTCTGTCTTGTACTGGTATGGTGACGGAAACCGTTTCTTTTTTGCAATCCCTTTTAGCAATCCCGGCGGCATCCAGATTATATTGTGTTTGGAGATTCATCCACACATCGGCCGGGATTCCCAAGGCCTTCTCCAGTGCCACGGCCATTGTAATTGACACCGAGCGCTTTCCGGAGATGGTTTCGCTAATGACTGAAGCTTTAAGCCCAGTCATTTCTGCAAGCCGCTTTTGAGAAAGCCCTCTTTCCTTTAATTCATCCTTTAAGAGTTGCCCGGGATGTGTTGCTTCAAAAGGAACAAATGTGCTATTCATAATGTTTAGATATCTTGGTTAAAAGAGCGTTTACAATAATGCCTTGTTCATCTGGTGAACTCCTGAACAGCAGGCGATACTGATTGTTAATCCAAACGGCTTCAACACCTTTTAAATCTCCCATCTTCTTTTCATAGTGCAAGGATTTGATAGGAAACAGATCTTCGATTCGTCTTACCGCCCTCAAGTAGTTCACAACCTTGATATAGCGCTTTACTACGTCATTTGAAAGACGGTTATACTGCTTATCATCCGTTGTCCCTGACAAATAAAGATCTTCCAAGGCTTTGTTTTCAAACTCAACGTTCATACTTCAATCCAGTTGCAAAGATAATACTTTTTGTGAAATAATTCATAAATATGCGAATTATTAACTAATTATGCCCGGCCCTCCACCAAAGGAGAACCGGACCGTAATAATATGCACTTTTTCCCGAACCGAAGTTAAAAAACAGAAATACTTTTTTTTAACAATTGCCCAGTTCGATAAAACAATTATAACTTGTCTTGTGACGAATGAAAAGGAATCAACTCCACACCTGCGCATGGACGATTTTTCCGTCCCAAGGGCCCTCATGAATTGTTTAAAAATAATCCGGTGGAATCTACCCAATGATCCACTTGCCCAGTTTGGGGATGCGGCGG
>JAEEUZ010000044.1 GCA_016290725.1 Bacteroidales bacterium
AGCGTCGCGCGCATGTCCGCGAGGTCCTCCTGGTAGAGGACGATGTTCAGGGTCAGGTAGGTCCTGACGCCGGCTTCGCGGCAGATGCGGCAGACTTCCGGGAGTTCATCGGGGGAGAAGTTGTTGGCGGAGTGGGAGCGCATGTTGAGACGCCCGACGCCGAAATAGACCGAATCGGCGCCGCCCTGGATCGCCGCGCGCAGGCATTCGAAGTTGCCTGCGGGGCACATGATTTCCAGTTCCTTCCGCTCCATCACTTGACGCGTCCGACCAGCGACTGCGCGAAGCGCGCGAGGGCGCCTTCCCGGTCGAGTTCCTTTACGTGGGAAAGGGCTTTTTCCGTGTAGCGGGCAATCTCGGCGCGCGCGTCGCCGGCGACGTCAAGCGCGTCGTAGATGCCGCGCACGGCGTCGTACTTCGCCTGCGGGTCCCCGATCCGCATCGCCGCCTCCAGCGCGCCGCGGTCGGCGGCCTTCCCGAAGGCGCGCAGGAGCATCCAGCTCTTCTTGTTGTTGCGGATGTCGCCGCCGACGGGCTTGCCGAAGACGGCAGGGTCGGCATAGACGTCGAGGTAGTCGTCGGCGATCTGGAAGGCCAGGCCGAGGTCGTAGCCGTAGTCGTAGAGCGCCTGGGCCTCGAAGCTCGAGGCGCCGCCGATCAGCGCACCGATCTTGGCGCTGCAGGCCAGCAGGACCGCGGTCTTGAGCCCGATCATCTCCATGTATTCCGCCATCGGCACGCGCTCCCGCGTCTCGAAGTCCATGTCCATCTGCTGGCCGTCGCAAACCTGCGCCGCCGTTACGGAGAACAGGTCCAGCACCTCCGAAAGCACTTCCCTGGGGGCCTGGGCGATGCGTTTGTACGAGTCGATGCACATCACGTCGCCGGAAAGGATTGCAGTGTCCGGGCTCCACTTTTTCCACACGGTCTGCTGGCCGCGCCTAAGGGGCGAGCGGTCCATTATGTCGTCGTGAATGAGCGTGAAGGTGTGGAACACCTCCAGCCCGGCCGCGGGCCCAAGGATGCTCTGCGGGAAACCCTCCTTGAACATACTGTATGTCATGAGGCAAAGCTTGGGGCGGATGCGCTTTCCGCCGATTGCAATCATGTAGCGCAGCGGATCGTATAGCCCGGCGGGCTGTTCCGTGAACTTAATGCTGTCGAACAGGTCCTTAACCGCCTTGTCGATGAGTTGAGAGGATATCATTGCTTTTTAAGGTATTCTGCCATTGCACGGAGGGCCTTGCCCCTGTGCGATATTGCGTTTTTCTGCTCCGGGGAGAGCTGGGCGGCGGTTACGGTGCAGCCGTCCGGGATAAAGACGGGGTCGTAGCCGAAGCCGCCTCCACCGTGCCGCTCCCGGGCGATGCGCCCTTCCATAACTCCGTCGAAGAAGTGCTTCTCGCCGCCGACAATAAGCGTTACGGATGTGCGGAAACGGGCTTTGCGCGTTGCGTGAGGGGTTTCCAGGCCGAATTCCCGCATGATGGATGCCTCGAATTCCCGGCGCTGCATCTCCCTGAGGAGTTTGTCGATGTTGGCTGCGGGATTGGCCGGCTCTCCGGCATACCGGGCCGTGTGCACTCCGGGCGCCCCGCCGAGGATGTCCACCTCCAGGCCGGTGTCATCGGCAAAACAGTCTTTTCCGCATTTTTCGAATATGTATTGCGCCTTCTGGAGGGAGTTCGCCCTCAGAGTGTCTCCGTCTTCGGGTATGTCTTCTTTGATGCCGGCCTGGGCAGCCGTGAGTATTTCGTATTTGTCGCCCAGTATATTTGAGGCTTCCGACACTTTGCCGGGGTTGGCCGTTGCAAAAACCAGTTTCATATGGTGCTTTTTTCAATAAGCAAAGATAGAGATTTTTTCATTATATTTGTGCAGTGGTACGGACTTTGCCCTTTGTTCGGGCCGATATTCACAAAGATTTATGATTAAGACTTTCAAGCACATCCTGGCCTTTGTCGCGGCCATCGGCATAGCAGCGACGGCATCGGCCCAATCACACAGCTACAGTTTGGGAAAATGGGCGGAAATCCAGAACGCCATAATCAAGGAACTCAACCGTTCGTATGTGGACTCTCTCGAGATCGGCCGCATCGAAAGGGCGGGCATAGACGCCATGCTGGAAGCCCTGGATCCATACACCGTATACGTTCCGGAAGAGGAGCAGGAGGATTTCCAGATGATGATTTCCGGCTCCTACGGCGGTGTGGGTGCAGTCATCTACAAGCCGGACGTGCAGGGCAACGTTATCATCAACGAGCCTTATGCCGGCTCCCCGGCAGTGAAGGCCGGGCTGCAGTGCGGGGATGAAGTGGTGAGTATCGACGGTGAATCCACCCACGGGCTCACAAGTTCCCAGGCCAGTGAAAAGATGAGGGGAAAGCCCGGAAGCACCGTGCTGCTGAAAGTGAAGAAGCTCCGCGCCGGCGAATACTGGAAGGCCGGCGAAGTGATAGCCGTACCAGTTATCCGTGAAAGAATAGTTCTTCCCGCAATCTCTTATTCCGGAATGCTGGACGGCGAAACAGGCTACATCCTCGTGGACAAGTTCACCGAAGGAGTGGCCCAGAACATGAGAGACTGCGCAAAAGCCCTCAAGAAACAGGGCATGAAGCGCCTTGTGATAGACCTTCGCGGCAACGGCGGCGGCCTTCTTAGCGAGGCGGTGAACATGGTGGGCCTGTTTGTGCCGCGCGGCTCCGTGGTGGTAACGTCCAAGGGCCGTTCCAACCTGTCCAACAGCACATACAAAACCTCAACGGAACCCTTCGACGTGAATCTCCCGCTCATCGTGATGGTGGATTCCGGCACGGCATCGGCCTCGGAAATCGTTTCCGGAGCACTGCAGGATTACGACAGGGCCACCGTGGTCGGAACGCGCACATACGGCAAGGGCCTTGTCCAGAGCATCCGCTCGCTTCCGTATGACGGCCAGCTCAAGGTTACAACCGCCAAGTACTATACTCCTTCAGGCCGATGCGTCCAAGCCATCGACTATTCCCACCGCAACGAAGACGGCTCCGTGGGCCACATTCCGGATTCCCTCACCCACACGTTCACCACTGCGCACGGCCGCACGGTTCGTGACGGCGGCGGCATCACCCCGGACTATACTGTGGAGGCCCGCAATTACAGCCGCATCACCTATTCCCTGGTGCTGAACGGCATTGTGGAGCAGTATACGCTGGATTACGTTCGCAGGCACGAGAGCATCCCCGCCCTGGCGGATTTCCATTTCACGGATTTCGAAGACTTCGTTGCCTTCGCAGCCGGCAAGGAGTTCGACTATCGCACATCTTCCCGCACCGCAGTTGATGAACTCCGGGAAGCTCTTGCGGAAGAGGGCCTGAGCGAAGCTACGGAAGCCCAGCTCAAAGCTCTGGAAGAAGCCCTGAACATCCCCAAGGAGGAATACATCCGCCTGAAAAAGGATGAGATCATCCCCTTCATCGAGGAAGAAATCGCCGTCCGCTACTACTACCAGGAAGCCGGCGTTGCAGTTCGCCTCCGCTACGACACCCAGCTGCAGAAAGCCCTCACCCTTCCCCCGATAAGCTGGTAGTGCGTTTCTCTCATCCAGGATTTGGGGTGGTTTTCTGGATGAACCGGCGACTTTCGGGTGTTCATCCAGGATTATGGCCGTTTTCCTGGATGAGTTGGCGATTTCCTGGAGTTCATCCAGGATTATGGCCCATTTCCGGGATGAAATTATCGTTTTGCTCCAAGGGGAAATAGGATGTCCACTTCTTTTGGCGACATCCCTGTTAGGCGAGCAACCTGGGCGTTGGATGAACGATATGTGTACTTTATGTGCTTCACGAGTTCAATCAACTGGGTTCTGGATAGCTCGTCAGGTCTTTTGTCCCAAGTGCGCTTGCAGTGGGCGAAAATGATTCGAGACAACTCTTCGTCAGGGGTTATGGGTGTTTCGCCGATTGAAATGGCTACCTCTACCAGTGCTTCAACATTTTTGAAGACATGAACGGTGAACTGTCTGGCGTCTTCGAACATGGATTCTGCAAACTTGAAGTCCACAAAACTGGATGGAAGCACAATGTCGTTCCAAATTAAGGCTGCCCCGGGCAGTTTGTAGTCCCTTGACCTCGTGATCTTTCGCATAACAAAGGAACTTGCATCTCCCGCCCTTACAGTTTTCAAACTTGATAAGATTGGTGACAGCATATCATTGAAATACAGAAAACCGGAGCACCAAAGGCACGATAGCGGGTTGTTGTTCGGATTAACGACGTATTCGTTCCTGATTATGTAAGCCAGAGTGTCCCTGAACTGTTTGAGCGATTGAATAGGCACGATTGTGGGCTCCTTCGGCAGTCTGATGCCAGGATGCCCGTGACGGGACAGGTATAACTCCAGCTTTTGTACTAGAAGTTCGTAGTAAAAGGCTGGATTCCGGCATCCGATGAGAATGTGAAAGTGGTTGCTCATCAGAGAATATGCCAATAGCCGTGCGTCCAGTTCCGCATTGGTTACAGCAAGGAAAGAAAGAGCGGCTTTCTTGTCTTCCGCTTCATAGAAAAGCAGGGCATCTACAAGGGGTTTACTGCAAACATGATAAATGGGGCCGTTAGAAGAGAAAAGCCTCTCCATTTCCCATTGATTCCGGCGTTTGACCGGTGCATTGAGTGTGTTGTTTTCCATGCACAATAATAAGTAAGAGAACACGGAATTGTTCAACCCCACTGCAACTATTTAAGTTTTTTATCAAAAAACGACCACTTTTTTTAATACTGTAAAGAAAAAATTGAAATCGTTAATATTTTTCTTAATAAAACTCATCCAGAAAAACGGCCCTAATCCTGGATGAACAGGGAAAAAGTGGCAATTCATCCAGGAAAACACCCTGATTCCTGGATGAACGTATGGAAAAAGGCGACTCGTCCAGGAAACAGGCTCGAATCCTGGATGAGTCATGGGGTTGGAGTATCCCGGCCGTTATGGCGTTGAGGGCCGATTGCCGATTAGTGGCCGGGGGCCGATGGGGCCGATTGCCGATTAGGAGCCGTGGCCGATGCCGCCGGTCAGGTGTTGGGGGCGTCGAGGCGGAGGGAGGGGTTGAGGCGGGAGGTGCGGCGGAAAAGGAGGGCCACAACCACCGAGGCGATGCACAGGGCGCTGAACATGAGTTCAACGGTGAAGGCGCCGATTTGGGCGGGGTTGGCCGAATCGCCGATGGCGGCAGGGCCCGAGGATGCGCTGAGGATTACCCCGGCGATCCATTTGAAACTCATAAGGCCCAGGTTCTGCACCCAGTAGATGAGGGCGAAGGTGGTGCCGAGCACTTTGTCGGGCACAATCTTGGGCACGCTGGGCCACAGGGCAGCGGGAACCAGAGAGTAGCCGAAGCCGAGGAAAGCCATGGCCAGGTAGCCCCAGAAGGGAACGCCCTGGGGGCCGAACGCCAGCAGCAGGTGTGCAACCAGCGCCAGCACCGAGCCCAGTATCATCCAGCGGGTGCCGTTGCCGCGCTTATCCACGAGTATGCCGAACAGCGGTGCGAAGATTACCGTGGAGAACGGCAGCATGGATACCATCCAGCCGGCGGCCGATGCGGGGATGTCGAAGCGGGGCACGAGTATGGCGCCCGCGAATTTCTTGAAAGCCACCACGCTGCTGTAGAACAGCACGCACAGAAGCCCCAGGAGCCAGAAGTTCTTGTTGCCAAGCACGCCCAGGACGTCCTTGAAGCGGAATCGATCATCAGTTTTCTCGACTCCGGCTTCGCCTTCGCTCGAAATGACAGGGGTTTTGTCATTTCGACCAAGCGAAGCGCGCGGAGAAATCTTGTCCGCGCGGGCATCCATCGCCACGAACACGGCCCAGAGCACCAGGCCAACCGCCATGAGGGCCATGCCCAGGAGGGCGGGGCGGGCGGTTTCAACGAGGGTGTAGAAGTGGCCGTCGGCGGCTGAGACGAGGCGGGGCGAAATCACCAGGGCGAAGGCGGTGCCCAGACGGGCGATCGACAGTTCCAGGCCCATGGCAAGCGCCATCGGCCCGCCCTTGAACCATTTTGCGATGGACCGCGTTACGGCCGTGCCCGCAATCTCGCTGCCAAGGCCGAAAACCATGCAGCCCACATAGGCAAGGCCCAGGGATGCGCTACCGCCATGAAGCAGTGCAAACAGCACCAGCCCTGCACCAAAAACCATCATTCCCACGAACAGGGAGCCCGTTACGCGAACGCCCCAGCGGTCCAGCAGGATGCCTCCCACCACAAGACCGCCGAAAACGCACAGTACGCTGTACCCGCTGGCGTAGAAGCCATAGCCCGCCGAGTCCCAGCCGAGCGCCAGGAGCGAGGGGTTCTCGAACAGGTACGAAATCGACGAGAACATGTCGTCGAAGAAGTACTGTGCGAACATGGGTACAACCAAACAGGCCAGCGCTATCCAAGCGGCCGGCCTGTAAGATTTCTGCATTGAAGATTGCATTACTTATCGGAGCATTCGTCCTTGGAAAGCTCTGCGGCAAGTTCTTCCGCATTCACCAGCTCGGGAGCTGCCTTGGGAGCCTCCTCCTTAATGTTCGGAAGTTCCAGGCCGTAACCCTTCTTCTTGTCTTCCACCTTGAGCAGCAGGCTGATGATGAAGGCTATGACGCCGAAGCTGGCGAAGATAATCATGGGAACGGTATATCCGCCGGTGGACTTCTCCACACTGCCGATCAGAAGGGGAACGCCCCAGAGGCCGATGTTCTGGACCCAGAAAATGAGGCAGTATGCGCTGCCCAGCACTTTCTCGTCGATAATCTTGGGAACCGAAGGCCAGAGTGATGCGGGTACCAGCGAGAAGCTAACGCCAAGAATGAGGATAAGCACCACTGCAAGGGCGGACGACTTCACCACTGGCAGCAGGAACGCAAAGCTCAGGTGGCACACGAACATAATGATGGAACCTACCAGAAGCATACTTGCTCCCTTGCCCTTCTTGTCCAGGAACAGGCCAAGGAACGGGGTGAGCACCATTGCCAGGATGGGGAACACGCTGAACAGGCGGGCTGCGAATTCAGGAGCCACGCCCAGAGTGACCTCAAAGTAGTTGGGGGCGAATTTCTGGAAGGGGAAGATGGCGCTGTAATACAGGACGCAAAGGATGGACACGATCCAGAACATCTTTGAGCGGAAAATGATACCAAGGTCCTTGATCTGGAATTCGTCGCTCTTGGAAGTATCGCTCTGGCCCACCTCGGCGAGCTGTTTGTCGAACTTGCGGTCCATGAACGTGAACGAGGTGAAGGTAATCAGGCCGATGCAGAGGAGCAGCGCGCCAACCAGCACCGGAGCGCCCACCGTGTCTACAGCGGTCTTTGAAATGGCGGGTGAGAGCCACATCGCGGCGAAAACGCCAAGGCGTGCGATACTCATCTCAACACCCATGGCCATAGCCATTTCCTTACCCTTGAACCACTTGGCGATGGCCTTGGACACGGTTGTGCCGCCCATTTCGCAGCCCATGCCGAAAATCATGAAGCCCAGGGTTGCCATCTTGGCGCTGGCGGGGAAGGAAGTCCACCAGCTGTTCATCCAGGAGCAGAATGCGGTTGCCTGGAACCATTCGCTTACGCCGATGTATTTGATGAAGGCGCCGCCCACCATAAGGGCCGCCGACAAAATACCGGTGAACCGTACCCCCATCTTGTCCAGGATGATTCCCGCGAAGATGAGGAAGAAGCAGAACACGTTGAGGAAGAACTCGCCGCCGGCGTAGATGCCGAAGGTTGCGCTGTCCCAGCCGCGAACGCTTTCAAGGGTGGATTTGAGGGGTGAGAGGATGTCTGCGAAAAGGTACGCGAAGAACATCATCAGGGCGATGAGAATCAGTGCGGCCCATCTTGCCGCGGCACTGTCGTTCATCAGTTTCTTGATCTTGTCTGCCATATCTTTTGATTTTTATCTTGTTCCGAATCGGGGCATAAAACGCACAAAATTAGTAAAAAATTCGTAACTTGCGGGCTCAAATGTACGAATTGCTGGAAAAAATATCGTCTCCGGAAGATGTCCGCCGCCTGTCGGTCAGGGAGTTGGAAACTCTTTGCGGGGAGATAAGGAGCTATATGGTGGAATGCTGCGCCACTAACCCGGGTCATCTCGGCTCGAGCCTTGGCGCCATTGAGCTCATAGTTGCCCTGCATTACGTATACGACACTCCCAAGGATAAACTCGTGTTCGACGTGGGCCACCAGGCCTATGCCCACAAGATTATTACCGGAAGGCGGGAGCTCTTCCGCAAAAACCGCATGCGGGATGGCATAAGCGGCTTCCCCCGCATGTCGGAAAGCCCTTACGACGCATTCGGCGCCGGCCATTCTTCCACGTCGATATCGGCGGCCCTTGGCTTTGCGGAGGCCGCGAAACTCCTTGGCAACGCCAGCAAGGCGGTTGCGGTAATTGGCGACGGAGCCCTCACCGGAGGGGAGGCCTGGGAAGGCCTTAACAACGCCGGAGCCTCGAATGCCGATATCCTTGTAATCCTGAACGATAACAACTGCTCCATAGACCCCGCGCGCGGCGGTATGCACGACTATCTGCTGAAGGTCACCACCTCATCGACCTATAACCGTTTCAAGGGCAAGGTCTGGAATACCCTCGGAGAGGGAAAATTCAGGGACTGGGTGCAGAAGATGGTCACCGATACCAAGTCGAACCTGGTGCGTCACAGCGGCGGCGCCTTGTTCGAAGCCCTGGGCTTCCGTTATTTCGGCCCCGTGGACGGGAATGACGTAGAGGCGGTGGTTGAAACACTTAAGCGTCTGCGCGCGCTAGGCGGCCCGCGTATCCTGCATGTCATAACAAAGAAAGGTAAGGGCTACGCTCCTGCGGAGGCGGATCCCACAACCTGGCATGCCCCGGGCCGGTTCAACCCGGCAACGGGCGAGCGCATCAAATCGGTGTTCCCGGCAGATCGCTATCAGGACGTTTTCGGAGCAACCCTCATAGAGCTTGCGCAGATGGATTCCAAGGTGGTGGGCGTAACCCCCGCCATGGCTTCCGGTTGCGGCATGGTGCGTTTCGGCGAGCTGTTCCCGGAGCGTTTCTTCGACGTGGGCATTGAAGAGGAGCACGCCGTCACTTTCTCCGCCGGCCTTGCCGCTGGCGGGCTCAAGCCCTTCTGCAACATATACTCCTCTTTCTCGCAAAGGGCCTATGACCAGATTATCCACGACGTGGCCCTGCAGAACCTCCCCGTGGTCCTGTGCTTCGACCGGGCCGGCGTAGTAGGGGAGGACGGCGCAACCCATAACGGTGCCTTCGATCTTGCCGCATACCGCAGCATTCCCAACGCCATCATATCGGCCCCCAGAAATGAACTCGAACTGCGGCGCCTGATGTTCACCGGCCTATCCATCAAAGGCGGCCCATATATATTAAGGTATCCGCGCGGATGCGGGGAAGGGGTGGACTGGAAGAGTCCGGAGCCCGAAGCGCTCCCCATCGGCAAGGGAGAAAAACTCCTCGAAGGCAAGGGCGTTGCAGTGCTTGCCATCGGTCCCTGCGTGAACAGGGCGCTGGAGGCGGCAAAGCGTCACAAAACGGATTATTGGACGGCTCCCAGTGTTTATGACATGCGCTTCCTGAAGCCGCTCGATACGGATATCCTGGAAGAGGTTGCGGCCACCTGCCATTCCATCCTCACGGTGGAGGACGGCTGCCTCAAGGGCGGCCTGTACGGAGCGGTGAGCGAGTACTTCGCGGGGCGCGGCAAACGTCCTGTTATTAAGGGCCTTGGCATACCGGATCAGTTTGTGGAGCAGGACCGTCAGGACGCCCAGAGGCGGGATGCCGGGCTGGACTCCGAATCCATTCTGGATCTTTTGAGGGAAATGATGAAAATTTCCTGAAAATTATTTGCCAATTCAAAAAAAATTTCTACCTTTGCAGTCCCTTTCGGCGAGGAAGGATCAAATGAGCTGCCGATATAGCTCAGTTGGCCAGAGCACGTGATTTGTAATCTCGGGGTCGTGGGTTCGAATCCCTCTATCGGCTCGAAAGGTATTTGAAATATTGAAAAACATGCCTGGGAGGTTCGCATAGTGGCAATTGCGGCGGACTGTAAATCCGCTCCCTCAGGGTTCGGTGGTTCGAGTCCACCACCTCCCACAAACCCTTCTGCGAAGGGAAAATCGCAGATTTTTGGCGGAAGTAGCTCAGTTGGTAGAGCATCAGCCTTCCAAGCTGAGGGTCGCGAGTTCGAACCTCGTTTTCCGCTCAAATAATTAAGCCGGTGTAGCTCAGGGGTAGAGCGCATCCTTGGTAAGGATGAGGTCATGAGTTCAATTCCCATCACCGGCTCTTTTTATGGGTGAATAACCCGCACTGAAAGCAAATAACAACAAATTGTTTAAACAATAACTTAAATTATGGCAAAAGAAACTTTCCAGAGAACCAAACCGCATGTCAACATCGGTACTATCGGCCACGTTGACCACGGTAAGACCACCCTCACCGCTGCAATCACCAAAGTGCTTGCAGAGAGAGTGTCCGGCAACGCCGACAAGGTGAAGTCCTTCGATCAGATCGACAACGCTCCCGAAGAGAAAGAGCGTGGTATCACCATCAACACCGCTCACGTAGAGTACGAGACCGAGAAGCGTCACTATGCACACGTTGACTGCCCCGGGCACGCCGACTATGTGAAGAACATGGTTACCGGTGCTGCACAGATGGACGGTGCAATCCTTGTGGTTGCCTCCACTGATGGCCCTATGCCTCAGACCCGTGAGCACATCCTTCTCGCCCGTCAGGTTAACGTTCCGAAGATCCTCGTCTTCATGAACAAGGTAGACCTCGTGGACGACGAAGAAATGCTCGACCTCGTTGAAATGGAGATCCGCGACCTGCTCGCATTCTACAGCTTCGACGAAGACTGCCCCATCATCCGCGGTTCCGCTCTGGGTGCCCTTAACGGCGAAAAAGTTTGGGAAGACAAGGTCATGGAACTCATGGACGCTGTCGATGAGTACATCCCCCTGCCCGAGCGTCTCGTTGACAAGGACTTCCTTATGCCTATCGAGGACATCTTCTCCATCACCGGCCGTGGTACCGTTGTTACCGGTCGTATCGAGTCCGGTACCATCCACGTGAACGACCCTGTGGAACTCGTTGGCTTCGGCGATGAGCCCCGCACCAGCGTCGTCACCGGTGTCGAGATGTTCCGTAAGCTCCTCCCTCAGGGTGAGGCTGGCGACAATGTCGGTCTTCTCCTCCGTGGCGTAGACAAGAAGGAAGTAAAGCGTGGTGAAGTTGTGGCAAAGCCCAAGTCCATCACTCCTCACACCGAGTTCAAGGCCCAGATTTACGTCCTCAAGAAAGAGGAAGGCGGCCGTCACACTCCTTTCCACAATCACTATCGTCCCCAGTTCTTCATCCGCACACTGGATGTTACCGGTGAGATCATGCTCCCGGACGGTGTCGAGATGGTTATGCCTGGCGATAACGTGGAAATCACCGTTAAGCTCATCACTCCTGTTGCAATGAACGAAGGTCTGCAGTTCGCTATCCGTGAAGGCGGCCGTACCGTTGGCGCAGGCCAGGTGATCAAAGTTGTCGAGTAATTCAAAAACTCGAACGCCGTAAACGGGGAGGCTTCCGTACGCGGAGAGCCTCCCTTCACAGGGGAATAGAACAAGGGTAGTTCAGCGGTCTCCAAAACCGTCGATGTGGGTTCGAATCCTGCTTCCCCTGCAAAATATCAAAGGTTACGATTTGGTAAATGTTTAACAGACTACCGGATTCCCGCTTCCAATTTTCCGGTGTCCATTAAAAGCTAAGATGAGCAAGTTTATCAACTATCTTAAGGAGTCCTATACGGAACTCACCAAGAAGGTCACATGGCCTACCTGGACAAAACTGCAGAGCTCTGCCATGCTTGTCCTGGTTGCCACGATTATCCTCGCGGTGGTTGTGTTCGCCATGGACTTCGCGTTCCAGAAGCTTATGGAGGCTATTTACTCACTGTCGTTATAATTTGATTGTTGTCTATGGCTGACAAGAAATGGTACGTCCTCCGTACCGCGGGAACCAAGGAAAAGAAAGCCGCCGATTATCTGGTAAAAGAAATAGAACGTCACCCCGACCTCCAGGCCGTGGTGGACCAGGTACTTGTGCCGGTGAAGAAAGAAATCGTCACTAAGAACGGCAAGCGCAAAGAGGTGGAGAAACTTCTCTTCCCCGGCTATGTGCTTATCCATGCCGAACTCAGTCCCGACCTCCAGTACGTTATCCGCAACGGTATCCCCGGGATGTCCGGTTTCCTCACGGAAAAGAGGGGCCCCGGAGCAAACGACCGTATCCCCGTGCCCATCCGTGACGAGGAAGCCCAGCGCATCCTCGGCCAGCAGGACGAGAACGCGGTGAGCGCAGCAGAGACAGAAGTCAATTTCTCGATTGGCGAGTCAGTACGCATTACCGACGGCCCTTTCAACGGGTTCAACGGTACCGTAGAAGAGATTTTGGAAGAAAGGAGCAAACTCAAGGTTGTCGTGGTCATTTTCGGCCGCAAGACCCTGCTCGAGCTCAGCTTTACACAAGTAACTAAAGAATAGTAATTAATCATGGCAAAAGAAGTAACTGGATTCATTAAACTCCAAATCAAAGGTGGAGCAGCGAATCCCGCACCTCCGGTAGGACCCGCTCTCGGTTCCAAGGGCCTCAACATCATGGACTTCTGCAAGCAGTTCAATGCTCGTACCCAGGACCAGGCCGGTAAAGTTCTCCCGGTTGTGATTACCGTCTTCAGCGACAAATCCTTCAGCTTTGAGGTGAAGCAGCCCCCCGTGGCCGTGTCTCTCAAAGAAGCCGCCAAGATCCAGAAAGCCTCCGGCGAACCCAACCGCAAGAAGGTAGCATCCGTCACCTGGGACCAGGTGAAGGAGATCGCCCAGGCCAAAATGCCTGACCTTAACGCTTTCACCATCGCATCGGCAATGAAAATGGTTGCCGGTACAGCCCGCTCCATGGGTATCAAGGTGGAAGGCGAATTCCCGGAGAACCTTTAAAATACGCACGCACTATGTCAAAGCTTACTAAAAACCAGAAAGCCGTTCTTGCCAAGTATGACAAGAGCCAGGTCTATAGCCTCGACGAGGCATGCGCACTCCTGAAGGAAATCACCTATACCAAGTTCGACGCATCGGTAGAAATCACCACCAATCTGGGTGTGGACCCTCGTAAGGCCAACCAGATGATCCGTGGCGTTGTCACCCTTCCCAACGGAACCGGTAAGACCGTTCGCGTTCTGGTGCTCTGCACCCCGGACAAGGAAACCGAGGCAAAGGAAGCCGGTGCCGATTATGTCGGCCTCGACGACTATATCCAGAAGATCAAAGATGGCTGGACCGATGTGGACGTTATCATCTGCACCCCTTCCGTTATGGCGAAGGTCGGTCAGATCGGCCGTATCCTCGGTCCCCGCGGCCTCATGCCTAACCCCAAGACCGGCACTGTCACTATGGACATCGCCGCTGCGGTAAAGGCTGTCAAGGGCGGTAAGATCGATTTCAAGGTGGACAAGACCGGTATCATCCACGCCGCTATCGGCAAGATCTCGTTCACTCCCGAACAGATTGCGGAAAACGCACGCGCATTCGTGGGCGCAGTCCTGAAGCTCAAGCCTCAGGCTCTGAAGGGCACCTATTTCAAGGCCTGCACCATCTGCACCACCATGAGCCCCGCCATCAAGTTGGATCCCAAGGCATTCAGTGCCGAATAATCTGAGGAGGATGAAGATATGAAAAAGGAATTGAAACAGCAGGTTATCGAGACCATTGAAGCCAATCTCGCAAAGTGCCCGAACTTCTATCTTGTGGACATCGCCGGTCTTAACGCGGAAGACACAGCATCGCTGCGCCGCGACTGCTTCGGCGAGGGTATCAAACTCACCGTTGTGAAGAACACCCTTTTCCACAAGGTAATCGAGCGTTCCGGAAACAAGGAGCTTGAACTCCTGGTTCCCGTACTCGAGGGAAACACCGCAGTCATGTACTGCGAGGCTCCCGCCGTCCCCGCCAAGCTCATCAAGAAGTATGTGAAAGCCGGCAAGGAAAAACCCGTGCTCAAGGCTGCATACGTTCAGGAATGCGCATTCGTGGGTGCCGACAAACTCGAGGAACTCATCAATATCAAGTCCCGTGAGGAACTTATCGGAGACATCGTGGCTCTGCTGCAGTCTCCTATCAAGAGTGTCATCTCCGCCCTTCAGAACGCCGGCGGTCAGACAATCGCCGGGGTAGTGAAGACCCTGGAAGAAAAGAAAAACTAATAAATAACAATTTAAAATATTACAACTATGGCAGATGTAAAAGTTCTCGCAGAAGAGTTGGTAAACCTTACTGTGAAAGATGTCCAGGAACTCGCTAAGATCCTGAAGGAAGAATACGGTATCGAGCCCGCAGCCGCTGCAGTCGCAGTAGCAGCCGGCCCCGCAGCCGCAGCTGAAGCTGCTCCCGCAGAGCAGACCGAGTTTGACGTGGTGCTCACCAGCGCCGGTCAGGCCAAGCTCCAGGTGATCAAGGCCGTCAAGGAGAATGCCGGTCTTGGCCTTAAGGAAGCCAAGGAGCTCGTGGACAAAGCCCCCGTTGCCATCAAGGAGAAAGTCTCCAAGGCAGAGGCTGAGGCACTCAAGGCAGCCCTCGAGGAGGCCGGTGCCGAGGTTGAGGTTAAGTAACTTCAGCCGCTCCCTACAAGGGAGAACACTCACAGGTTTAGAGCCCGGAGTAGGCTCTAAACCTTTTTTCCGTCTTTATTTTTTCTCCTTAGCGAAAGCAGCAAATGTCAAACAAGACAACATCAAAACGCGTTAATTTCGCAACGTCCAAAATACTGGAATATCCGGATCTTCTCGAGGTTCAGCTTAAGAGCTTCCGCGACTTCTTCCAGCTGGAGACCACCCCGGAGAGCCGCCGCAACGAGGGCCTCTACCAGGTTTTCCAGGAGATATTCCCCATCGAGGACACCAGAAACAATTACGAGCTCAAGTTCATAGACTACTTCATCGACCCTCCTCAGTATTCGATTGAAGAGTGCCTCGAACGCGGACTCACCTACAACGTTCCCCTCAAGGCGAAACTCCGCCTTTCCTGCACCGACCCGGATCACGAAGATTTCGACACCCGCGTCCAGGACGTTTATCTGGGCAACATCCCCTACATGACTCCTGCGGGAACCTTCATCATCAACGGTTCGGAACGTATCATCGTGTCCCAGCTGCACCGCTCCCCGGGCGTTTTCTTCGACCAGAGCATGCACGCCAACGGCACAAAGCTTTATTCAGCCCGTATCATTCCGTTCAAGGGCTCATGGATCGAGTTCGCAACAGACATCAACAATGTCATGTATGCGTACATCGACCGTAAGAAGAAGCTCCCTGTAACCACCCTGCTCAGGGCCATCGGTTACAATTCCGACAAAGATATCATCGACATTTTCGGTCTGGCCGATGAAGTTGAGGCCACTCCGGAGGTGCTCGAGGCAAACAAAGGCCGCGCCCTCGCCGCCAAGGTCCTCAAGACCTGGACGGAAGATTTCGAAGACGAGGACACCGGCGAAGTCATACCCATCGAGCGTACGGTTGCCATCGTTGAAAGAGGTGAAATCCTTGACGACGACACCATCGAGCGCATTGCCGATACCGGCGTGAAGACCATCCTTCTCCAGAAGGACGAGGTTGGCTCGGCAGAGTACGCTATCATCTACAATACCCTCCAGAAGGATCCCACCAATACGGAAATCGAAGCCGTGAACTACATCTACAAGCAGCTCCGCAACTCGGAACCGCCGGATGAGTCCACCGCCCGTGACGTTATCGAGAAGCTCTTCTTCAGCGAGAAGCGCTACGACCTCGGAAGCGTGGGACGCTACCGCCTGAACAAGAAGCTGGGCCTCACCACAGACCCTTCCGTTCGCGTTCTCACCAATACGGACATCATCGAGATTATCAAATATCTCATCCAGCTTATCAACTCGAAGGCTATCGTGGACGATATCGACCACCTGTCGAACCGTCGCGTCCGTACCGTGGGCGAACAGCTTGCAAACCAGTTCAGCGTGGGCCTCAGCCGTATGGCCCGCACGATCCGTGAAAGGATGAACGTGCGCGACAGCGAGCAGTTCAACCCCATCGACCTCATCAACGCCAAGACTCTCTCTTCGGTGATCAATTCATTCTTCGGCACCAGCCAGCTGTCCCAGTTCATGGATCAGACCAACCCGCTGGCCGAAATCACCCACAAGAGGCGTCTGAGCGCACTCGGCCCCGGCGGTCTTTCCCGCGACAGGGCCGGCTTCGAGGTCCGCGACGTGCACTACACCCACTACGGCCGTCTGTGCCCTATCGAATCTCCGGAAGGCCCGAACATCGGCCTTATCTCCTCTCTGTGCGTCTATGCCAGGATCAACAACCTCGGTTTCATCGAGACTCCGTACCGTCAGGTGAGCGGTGGCAAGGTGGACCTGTCGGACACCGGCTGGAAGTACATGAGTGCAGAAGAGGAAGAAGCCCAGCACGTGGCCCTTGCCAACGTGGGCATGTCGGACGACGGTCAGCTTCTTGACGACCGCATCCAGTGCCGTCTGGAAGCCGACTTCCCTCTGGTTACGAAGGAAGAAGTGAATTACATGGACGTGGCCCCGAACCAGATGGCTTCAGTGGCTGCTTCCCTCATTCCTTTCCTGGAGCACGACGATGCGCACCGCGCCCTGATGGGTGCGAACATGATGCGCCAGGCCGTTCCCCTTCTGAGCCCGGAAAGCCCCATCGTGGGTACCGGTCTGGAGGAGAGGGTCTGCATCGACTCCCGTACCCAGATTCTCGCCGCCGGAACAGGCGTGGTTACTTATGTGGATGCCAATGAGATCCGCGTGAAGTACGACCGCACCGCCGACGAGAAGTACGTGAGCTTCGCACCGGACGAGACCGTGTACAAGCTCCCCATCTGCCGCCGCACCAACCAGAGCACAACCGTTACCCTGAAACCTATCGTCCGCAAGGGCGACAAGATCGTTCCCGGGCAGGTGCTCACCGAAGGTTATGCGACGCAGAACGGAGAACTTGCGCTCGGCCGCAACCTGAAGGTGGCTTTCATGCCTTGGAAGGGTTACAACTATGAGGACGCCATCGTCCTCAGCGAGGAAATGGTG
>JAEEUZ010000194.1 GCA_016290725.1 Bacteroidales bacterium
TCCGCGCCCTCACCGGCGAAGACTGGACCGATCTCCGTTATAACCTGGTAACCGCATCCCGTCTTGGCGTAATCAAGGTGAGTCCCACCGTGATCACCCTGTTCCACGTGCTGTGGTTCACCCTTTCCGCATTCCTTCTGTTGAACCTCGTGGTAGGTGCGATTGTGAACAACTATCAGCTTGCCATCCAGGAAGCGGAAGAAGAAGAGAAGAAAGAGAAGGAGGAAAAGAAAAAAGCAAAAGAAAAGGTTCTCGATTGAGAACCTTTTCTTTTGTTATAACCTTTTCCGAATCGCCTTAGTGGCCTCTTCGTAGCCGGGCTTCTCCAGAAGGGCGAACATGTTTTTCTTGTACGCCTCCACGCCGGGCTGGTTGAAGGGATTCACGCCAAGTTCGTATGCGCTCACTCCACAGGCGAACTCGAAGAAGTAGAACAGGCCGCCAAGGTTGAAAGCGTCCAGGCAAGGCACTGAAACCTCTATCTGGGGCACGCCGCCGTCGATATGGGCGAGCTTTGTGCCAAGTTCCGCCATGTGGTTGCAATGCTCCACGCTCTTTCCGGCGAGGAAGTTCAGCTGGTCCAGGTTCTGAGGGTCTGTGCCGATGACAACGCTCCTTAAGGCCTTCTCCACATGAAGGACGGTCTCGAACATAACGCGGTCGCCTTCCTGGATGAACTGGCCCATGGAATGAAGGTCTGCCGTGTTATTCACGCTGGCCGGGAAGATTCCCTTGCCGTCCTTGCCTTCGGATTCACCGTAGAGCTGTTTCCACCACTCTGCGAAATACTGGAGCTTGGGATTGTAGTTCACAAGGATTTCCACCTTCTTTCCGTATTCTGCATAAAGGAGGTTGCGCATTGCCGCATACACCACGGCGGGGTTTTCTGCGCTCTTCATAGCGAGGGCCTTCTCCGCCTCTGCGGCGCCCTTAAGGATTGCGCGAACGTCGAATCCGGCGGCCACGATGGGAAGGATTCCCACGGGAGTGAGCACCGAGAAACGGCCGCCCACATCGTCCGGAACAACGAAAGTCTTATAGCCTTCCTGGGTGGAAAGCGTTTTCAGTGCACCGCGTGCAGCATCCGTGATTGCCACGATGCGCTCTGCGGCATCCGCCTTTCCATAGCGTTCCTCGATGAACTGCTTCACGATACGGAATGCCACTGCGGGCTCCGTTGTGGTGCCGCTCTTGGAAATCACGATGCAGGCAACGTTACGCTCCTTGGCAAGATCCATCAGTTCTGCCAGATATTCCTCCGACAGGTTGTTCCCGGCGAACACCACTTCCGGGGCGTCCTTGCGGGCAAGCTGTTTAGCGAAATTGTGGCTCAGGGCTTCGATTGCGCACTTTGCGCCAAGATAACTACCGCCGATGCCGATAGCAATCACCAGATCCACGCCTTTGGCGGCCCAGCAATCGCGCACCGCCTCGCAGTCCTTGATGAGCTGCTCCGGGGTTGCCGTGGGAAGGTGCTTCCAGCCAAGGAAGTCGTTTCCTGCGCCTTTTTCGGATTCCAGGACGTCGAATGCGTCCAGGGCCTTCTTTACTGAATTCTCATACTTTGCCGCATCCACGAACGGGAGACAGCCTTTAACGTCTACTTTTACCATATATATAAACTTGTTATTCTCCTGAATTTTCGCTCACGGTGAAGGAGATGGATCTGTGCATATCGAATCCCCTCCAAAGCCAGTGCACATAGACACTGCCGGTTCCGGGTTTTTGGCCTGTGACAGTGATGCCCGATTCGCCTACGGAAGTGCTCACTACACCCTCAGAGTTATTCTCCACCGAATACTTTCCGCCCGACAGGCGTTCATTGTGTTCACCGGTAGCGAATATTGTAACCGTTTCCCCAATGACAAGATTGGAAGAGCCATCGGAAACATAAGTATTATCTCCCTGCGTTATTGAAAAATGATTCACCCAGGATTCGGACATGGCGTGTTTTTCACACGAGCAAAGCATAAAGGCCAGAGCGGCCGCTGCTACGATAAGAGGAAGTATCCTTTTCATAACTTCTGGTTTTTCAATTACGCAAAAATAAGCATTTTTCGAATAATATCCGATATTATTGTTAACTTTGGAAAACTGAAAACCATGAAAAGACTAGTCATTTTCCTTGCCGCGGCGCTCGTTTCCCTTTCAGCAGCCGCACAGGATTCATTCTTGAGCCACATGTTCCTTCCGGTGGATGCGGGTGTCACATTTGCAACCCACGACGCCATCGGCGGCGCCTTTTACATGAGGGCAAGTCTCGAGTACCGTCCAAACATACATAAGGGTCTGTTCGTACTGGCGGAACTAGACACCCACACCAATCCCTACTCCAGCGGCGGAGTAGTATGGGGAAATGTACAGTCCGGCGATGCCGCGTTCACGGACATCCTCATCGGACCCGGTTGGCGTTTCATGTTATCGGATTCATTCAAAATCGCCCTGGCGCTTCAGGGCGGCACATCCAACATAGCCGTCAAGGAGGTCTCCCCTGCTTCCGGCACGCCCGGAATGTACGATCTGAAAGGCCTTGACGAATGGCAGTTTGCAGCAAAGGCGAGCGCCATGTTCGAGTATTACCTCAACCCCTCTTTCGACCTTTTCCTGGGAGTAGGCCTCCCCGCAACATTCGTCCACAACGAACAGGCCAGCGCCCATCCGCTGGTGCTCTTCCCCACCCTCAGCCTCGGCTTCAACATGGCCCTGGAGTAGAAGTTGGGGGATAGCCCTCCCCAACCCCAGATACTTCGCGAGGAGCAGTCAAATGTCGCAAACTATACCATGACCTTGAGCGGGTGTGCGAGCCGGGGGATTTCAAAATCATGATCGGCCCAAATAGCCGGGATACGGAAGGAAAGACGGTGCGCATCACCAAGTAGAACCATAAGAATTCATTATATGGCACTGGAATTTGGAAAGATGACTCGCGGCGAGATCCGCCAGGCTGCTGAGCTCGCTGCTCGTGCATTTGATGACTATGAATACTTCACCAATTGGTTTCCCGAGAAGGAGGAACGGAACCGGGTCCAGTTTGCTGTCATCTGGCGGGAATACAAAACCAATTTCGGAGTAGCGACATACCTTGTTGCCAGGGATGACGGGAAACTGGCCGCCGTTGCTCAACTCAATCCTCCATCCTATCGCAAGCCGTCGGATTTCCGTTATGTCCTGCACGGATGGCTTAAGGTTTACAAGGCCGGCGACAGGAAACGGATCGATGACTGGCTGGCCATGGATGCCGGCGCAGGAAAGCCCTGCCACGACTATCAGAAGACCGGCGAAGGAATCTGGTACGCCAGCTCCCTGACCGTCGATCCCGCCTTTCAGGGAACAGGTGTTGGTACACGATTCATTGAGTTTTGGGAAAGTTACGTCCGAGATCACAGTGGCAAGCAACTGGTCTTCTTCACCAACTCCAGAAAGAACCTGAACTTCTATCTCAAACGTGAATATACGGTCTTCGACGAGCGGAAGATTGAGT
>JAEEUZ010000195.1 GCA_016290725.1 Bacteroidales bacterium
CAGCTGTTCAAGTTCGGCACCTACGCCCTCTGGCCCTTCGGCCACGAGCTGGTGGACAAACCCGGGGAGCCCGGATGCGTGTCGGTGGTCATGAACGTCATCTGGATACTCCTGGGATGGTGGGAGATATCCGTCATCCATCTGATCTGCGGCATCATCTGCTGCGTTACCATTGTCGGGATTCCGTTCGGCGTGCAGCACTTCAAGATGATCATCCCCACGCTGCTGCCCTTCGGGAAAGAGATTCGCTGACATGGCCGACAACTATCTGGAACGGCGCGAGGAGGCGCTGCGGACGGCGGGGCGCGTGGTGATGCGGCGGAACACCCCGTCGCTGGACTCGCTGCTACTGCGGAACCGCAGCCACCGCGCCTACGACACCTCGTACGTGGTTGCCAAGCGGCAGCTGGAGGCGATCGTTTCCGTGAACACGAAGATTCCTTCCGGCCGCAACGCCCAGACCCTGCGGTTCAAGCTGCTCGACGCGGCCTCCGGCGGGGCGGACTTCTGCCGCTTCCTGCACCTGGGCGGCTACCTGCCCGAGCTGCACCTGCCCACCCCGGGCACCGAGCCCCAGGCCTTCATCGTGGTCTGCGGCACCGCGCCGGAGACGCCCGTGGTTGATATCGATCTGGGAATTTCCCTGCAGAGCATGGCGCTCAAGGCCGTGGAAATCGGGCTCAACGCCCTGATCGTGCGCGCCTTCGACCGCCAGGCAGTCCGCGACGCCCTGGGCCTTGAACTGGAGCCCCTGGCCGTCCTGGCCGTGGGCAAGGGGATAGAAAAGATAGAGCTGGTGGAAGTCCCGTCCGGCTCCGACCTCCGCTACTACCGCCGCGACGGCGTGCACTGCGTGCCGAAGGTCAGGCTGGAGGATTTGCTGCTGTAATACCGGCTTCCTCGCAAATATGAGCCAATCGCGGATCGGCCTGAAGCTCTTCTTCAGTGAGCTTCGGGGTAGCATGGACGCATCTCATTCTTAGAATTCTCTCAGACACTTTGAAGTCTGGAGGCAGTACGGGCCATTCTTTCTCCATAGTATTATAGCTTTCTGCAAAGTTAAATTTTTTGCTTGGGATAATCAAAAAAAAAGATTGTTATGACCGGTTCGAAAAAATCGTAAAAATATGCTTTAAAAATCAGCAAAATCTTTATCGGGATGTTACCGGGCGTGGTTTTTCTACGTATTATTGCAGGTGTAATCGAAACTTTGAAACTATGAAAAACGACGAAGTCTTTGTTGGCAAGTATGCCAACCTGCTGATGGACCGCTGGTTCAAGCGGTCGTTCGGAACCGACAAATGGAAACGGCTTACCGAACTGCTCATTCAAGAACTGATTCCGGAGCGAAAAATCCAGTCGCTCTCCTTTGCTCCCCAGGAACACGTAAACCCCTTTGATGACGACAAGGACATCCGGGTGGACGTCGAGTGTACCGACGTCGACGGAAGCCGGTTTGTGGTGGAACTCCAACTGGCACCACAGAAAGGATTCTATGAGAGGGCACTGTTCAACGCCTCCTTCGCAGTGCAAGAACAAATAGGCCGCGGCGAAAGGGGCTACCTGTATCCGCCGGTGTATTTTATCGGGATTATGGATTTCTCCTACCATGAAGGGTCAGACAGGGTGTTATATCGGTATAATCTTGTCGAACGGGAAAGTGGCGAAATGATGACCGACCGCCTCCAGTTCCTGTTTCTGGAATTGCCGAACTGCCTGAAAGCGCTGACTCCCGAATCCAGCACCCTGGACGACTTCTGCTATTACCTCCGGAACATGAAGGACATGGCCTCCGCGCCGGAAGGGAATATGTCCGAATTGAACTCTCTATTGTTTAAATCGGGTGAAATCTCTAAATTTACACCCGGAGAACGAGTTAAATACATCAACGATATGACCACAAAGCGCGACATAGAGAATCAGATCGAGTATGCCATGGAGAAGGGGATGCAAAAGGGCTTGGAGAAAGGAATGGAACAAGGCATGCAGAAGAATAAGCTGGAGTTGGCAAAGAACTTCAAAAACCTTGACGTGCCGATAGAAATCATCTGCCAGGGCACCGGCCTGACGAAAGAGCAGGTCGAGGCGCTGTAATCCCGGCGGTCGATGTAATTCCAGCAAACAACCCTTCAGGAATCGCCTGTCAAGGGCCAATAGTGTCGGTTCCCCCTCGTTTCGATGAGGGGGAACCGGCGTTTTCATGCCCCCGTAGCTGTCAATAGTGGCCCCACTGCTGCCTGCCACATCCTTCGGCCCTAACCGTTCGAACCTAAGGTCCTTTCTCAGCACAAAGGTATGAGATAAGGACATTTTGCTTTTGGTTCCGACGATTAATACATGAGCAACAAACTAACAATCAATAATTCAATAAAAAGTATGATTAACACAAAAAAGGACTACGAAAGTCCGACAACGAATGTCATTTTCATCAAAGTACATGGCATATTATGCCAGAGTACGGGTGAGGCCTCTATTAATGACTGGGAAGATGGTATTACTATTACTTTTTAACTAAGGCGCATTATTATGAAAACAAGACTTTTCTTTGTAAGCGCCCTGGCAGTAGCTGCCATCGCTTTTGTCGGTTGTAACAAAATCGAATCATCTATCGAAGTCATTAACAATAATGGTTATCCTTTCGAATTCACGGCTTCTCAAATATCCTCAAAAACCGTGAATGACGGCGTCAGCACCAATTGGGCCGCAGACGATAACGTCAATCTTTTCCATGCTGTTGCTGGTTCTACTTCGTATATTTCGGATGGCGAGTTTACCGCAAGCGAAGCAGGCGAGAGCGTTACTTTTACAGGCACTTTAGCCGAAGAGCTTACGGCAGACAATTATGACTGGTATGCAATATATCCTTATAACACCAATATTTCAACCCCGGCCAATACAGGTACTAAAGGATATGTTACCATTGGCAGTGCACACAACGGAACTCAGGCGCAAACTGGCAACAACAGCAAAGCGCACTTGGCGGGAAACAAGTATCCGGTTGCCGGCAAGGCTACTAATGTAGCGAAGGACACAAAACCCGTAATCTCGTTTGCTCAGCTTTCTTCAGTGATTGCAGTTAAGGTAACGAACGGAACGGAATCGCCAATAACAGTATCAGAGGTTTCTTTTACAGGAACAGAACGGATTAATGGAACATTCTATATAGATTTCGTCAGCTCTCCCGTTGTTTATACTTCAAGCGGAGATGGCTATACGGATAATACCGCCGATCTTACTGTAACAAGCGGGACACCTATTGCAGTAGGAGACTATGCCACATTCTATTTGGCTGTAAAACCTTTTACCGCCCCTGCCGCCGGAACAATTTCCCTTTCCGTTACAGCTGATAACGGAGAACAAGTTCGAAATAAGGAGCTTGAAGCAGCAGCCACGTTTGCTGCCGGGAAGATCAACACGTTGAATTTCACCTATGATA
>JAEEUZ010000196.1 GCA_016290725.1 Bacteroidales bacterium
TGGGTTTGGGCGCCTACGGCGACGCCCAGACCGCCTTCTTCCGCGACCGCCTGCCGGATCCTTCAGTTACGGACTCGAACGATTGTCTTTTCAGCCAGCTTCCTACCCTTCTGCGAATCCGCGTCCAGGCTGCAGGATGTCCGGAGTACCCCTTCAACGAATTCCTTGGCATAGGCATGGAGACCGGCCTTCCGGGGCTCCTGCTCGCCCTCTCCACCGTTGTTCTCGCCCTCTTGAGCCTCTTCCGCCGCAGGAGCCCCTTCGCTGCCGGTCTCCTCTGCTGGGTGGTATTCGCCTTGGCATCTTACCCTCTGTCCATACCGCAGCTATGTATCCTCGTGGTCGTTTTCCTTGCCGAGGCTGCAAGTCCTTATGAAAAGCGCAAGTTCAGGAGCGAAACTTGCGCTTCTTCCCAAAGTGAGCCGAAAACCGCAGGAATCACCATTCTTTCTGCGCTTTTGGGGCTTGTGCTGTGCGTGATGTCCTGGCAGCTGGGTGAATCGGGGTCCGGCAGGCGGTCAGTATGGCCAGCGGCACTGCGGGCGAAGTCCACGGAGCTTCAGCGCTCCGTGGACTACCGCCGCCTGTACGCCGACGGCCACGCCCTGTTCCAGGCCGGCCGCTTCGCGGAGAGCCTGGAACTGCTCCGTCTCGGCACCCGCCTCTCCTCCGACCCCATGTTCGACATCATCATCGGCCGGGATTATGAGGCGCTCGGAGACTTCGATAAGGCGCGGGACGCATATCTCCGCGCGCACTACATGGTCCCCGGCCGGCTGTACCCGTTGGTACGGCTGATGCGGCTTCAAGTCCGGTCCGGGCAGGATACGCAGGCGATGCAGACTGCCCGGACGCTGCTTGACCTTCCGGTCAATCCGCGCCACCGGACCATGCAGCGTCTCCACGACGAGGCAGAGGCCACCCGTGACTCCCTGGCCGCATTGATAGATATCTACGACTATGAAGGAAGAGAATAAGATACTTTCCTGGTGGAAGAAGCTCGACGAGCCCTTCAAGTCGAAGAGGACGGAGCGCATCGTCACGGTGGTGATGTGGGTGCTGATTGTGCTTGCGGCGCTGCCCATCCTTCATTTTGGCAGGCGCGCACTAGTCACGGACCGCTTCAAGGTCAAGGGGGTGTCGATGTCTCCCACACTCGTGACGGGCCAGGGTGTATATGTCCGCAAGTGGCTGATGGGGCCACGCATCTACACCAGTTTCGATTTCGGGGAAGGGAAGCCACTGAAGTGCCGGCGCCTGCCCGGCATACGCCGGATACGCACCGGTGACATAGCGGTCTTCAACAGCCCGGAGGGTTACGGCAACTATGACCGCATCACTTTCCAGCTGAACTATGTCTATGCCAAACGTTGTCTAGGGGCTGCGGGCGATACAATTGGCATCAGGGACAGCCATTATTACAGTTCGGGCACCGACTCGACCGGTATCCCTGCCACCCAAGAGGCGCAGCTCCGTTCAATCCCTGACTCCGTGTTCCAGAAGAGCTGGAGCCTCGCGGCCGGCCAGTTCGCCGGTGAGGCCGACAACTGGACCATCAAGGACCTGGGACCGATAGTCGTCCCTTACAAGGGGATGGCCATCGCGATGGACAGCGTCAATACGGCACATTATGCCCGGGTAATCGATTACGAGACAGGTGTCCGTCCGGTCTGGTCGGACGGGCGCGCGCTGCTGGACGGAGTCCCGCTGCGCCGCTACACCTTCCGTGAGGACTACTGTTTCTTCGTGGGCGACAACTGCCCCAACTCCCGTGACAGCCGCTACTTCGGCTTCGTCCCGGAGAAGTTCGTCATCGGCATATTCAAAGTCCCCCGCAACTACGAACGCTCCTTCCGCAATGGCGAACGGTTCCGATCGCTACTTCCGGGATGGATGCGAAACATATAAAAGCTGTATTCTATTCCACAGTGCAACGCTTAGAAGCCCGACAGTATATTGGAGAATCCGCACTAAATTGTTCCCTCAATCCGCACCTAATTGACCCCCTTTATCTTTTTCTTTCATCAAAATTTGTAATGCAGGCTGTAGGGATGAAAAACCGCACTAGCCCGCATTCTGTTTAGGATTTCTCTTTAGGACCAGGGGGGCACCTCAATTGATGGGGTCAATTTAGTGAGGATTCACCAGAAAGCCCCCGAACATATTAATCTTAAGACTACTGGTAGTGAAGAGGGGAATCATCAGGTTGGATATCATATATCCAATCGTTTTCATTCTTGTATGTCCATTCTTCTGGATTACCTAATTCAAAAGAGCCTCCTAGACCAAGAGCAGGAGTGTTAAAATATGCAACACTATCAATGACAAAGAAATAAGTATCTCCAGAAGGATAAACAAAGCGAACAATGTTTTCTTTATGCAAAATCGACAGAGCATTCATCCCCTGCTGAATAACACTTATCACAGATTATTAGAGGAGGCTGTTTAAGGTTTCAAGCATGCCAAAGGTATAACCATCACACCATCGGGACGGATGTAGGCATACTCGCCACCTGTGATGACCATAAGTAAATCTGGTTCGCTGAGAGGAACCTGTTTTTCTTCTTTATTATGCTTCCTGATAAGGTCCACCAGTTCTTTGAGGTGAGAAGCCCCTTCTTCAATCTCATTGCTACCCAGTTTGCACTCGATGAGGGCATACCTGCCATCTTCAAGATGCAAAACAACATCGGCTTCAAGACCATAGCGATCTCTATAGTGGGAGATCTCACCACCTTGTTGGGCTGAATAGACTTTGAGGTCCCGTACGCACATGGCCTCGAAAATGAATCCGAAGGTCTTGAGCTGAGTTTTCAACTGGCCAGGGCCAAGGCCTAAGGCAGCCACTGCAATTGACGGATCACAGAAACTCCGCTTTTCACCACTGCGGATAGCGGTCTTGGAACGGATAGAGGGGTTCCAGGCCGTGATATCCTGGATGACAAAGAGTTTCTCCAGTGCGGCCACATATTTGTCGAAGGTGCTACGTGCCAGGGAATCGTTATTTGCCGAAACATCGGCAAGAATTGTTGTCTTGTCGGCAAGGGTGGAAATGTTACGGGCATAGGAACGGAGGATAGCCCTGGCAATCTTGGGATCCAGTTTTTCTTTGGCCGCTTTCGAGATGTCTTTATCGCAGACAGACTTCACATAGTTCTTGGCAATAAGGAGTTTTCCGCGCTCTGTCTTAGGCTGGAGAGCAGCCGGCCATCCGCCACGACAGGCAGCAAATATGAGATCCTCGACGCCCATCTTGGAATGGGCGCTGATAGCCTTGGATGGATTGTCGAAGAGCGCCTCCAGAGAGATCTCACCGGTAGATTCACCTGTCTCATAAAGGCTCATCGGATACATTGTGAGATCCGCAATCCTGCCAGTGCCGGTATGTGCGGTTTCAGA
>JAEEUZ010000197.1 GCA_016290725.1 Bacteroidales bacterium
GTGGGCGTCCGGGCAGGTTGGCCGCCGCATCAGAGCATCGACGAGAGCCTGAAGGTTATCCGGGAAATCTTCTCCAATGGCCATACCTGGGCCATTGAACTGAAGGAGACCGGCGAGGCTATCGGCTGTGTCTGCTATTATGACCAGAAGGAGAGCAATATCGGCATTGGCGAAGAAGACGCAGAACTGGGCTACTGGCTGGCCCGGCCCTACTGGAACCAGGGGCTTGGGACGGAAGCGCTCCGCGGGATGGTGGATTATTGCTTCAACAAGAAGGGCTTCCGGACTCTCTGGGCCGATTTCTTCGTGGACAATCCCGCCTCCGGCCGGATGATGGAGAAATGCGGCTTCCGGGACACCGGTAAGACCAACTGCCTGAGTCACTTGTACCGGGGCGACGAAAGGTCCGTGAAGATCATGCGGCTGGATTACGCGCTGTGATCAGCGGCAGTTTATTCCCCATCCATGTCATTGGGGTCCATGCAATAGGCGAAAGTCGCGAAGGTGTGGCCGTTCAACAGGCGGGCGGCCTCCTCACTGATTTCGACGAAGGGAATGTCTATCATCGGATCGTCCTTTGGCAAGAAGGCTCCTTGATCTAATACGCAGAAGAGGGCGCAGGCACCTGCCTTATAGGCGTTGAGGAGCTTGTCATATTTGCGGATGCCCCCTTTGTTCACCACGGCAATCTTTCCTTTTACATCCACCTTGGCAAAGTCCGCTTCCTCTCCGTAGTTGTTCATCCGGACCATGGGGATTGACTGTTCCATCCCGTGCAGGACTGCATCGGCAAAGAACGGCGGCCAGTATCTGTCGCCTTCCCACATCGGGTAGTACTTGTCGCCGATTTTGAGCGCCATTTGCTTCCAGGTCAAAAACTTCGGGGATGGCCTTACCGTGATGGCCGTCCATGTCTCATCTTTGTCATAACAGCCGTATTCATCCAAAATATAATACTGCGGACTGTATTCGTAAGCCGCGGCAGGAAAATGCATGAGAAATTCCGCGGAAGACTCCGTGATATTCTTAAAGATAAAGAACGCGGCCGGAGTAGAATCCGAGAACAGCTTGACCGCACCATCCGGCAACTGATAGAGCATATATTTGCCGAAGAGCTGGGGGCTGGGCACCCCGTCCTCATCCCAGTCATCGATCCACTCGAAAAAGCGGTCCTTGAAGGAATAACCGATATCGAGGGTGCCCTTGCGATTTTTCTCTTCCCACTCGTCATACCACTCCAACCGCCACTGTTTTTCAATCATTTCCTTAACCGGGTCGATATTATACCGAAGCGGGAAATAGCCGCTGGTAACGGCGTTGGTGCCGTCATCGATGCTCAGCGAGAGATTGGCGCCGAGTGTTCCTACGGCGAATTCCTCGCTCAGGGAAGAGCCGTCCAGGACGACGAGGATGCGCCCGGTGCCATAATGGAGCTCCGTGATGGGCAGGCTGATTTCCTTGAAGAGATCCGTCTTGGTCTGGGGGTAAGTGTAAATGAGGTGCGCATTGAAGCAGCTGGCGTCCATTTCGCCAATGACTTTTGTGGCGGATGCCGGCAGGACGTCGAAAAGGATTGTAATCTCTCCCAGGGATCCGAAGACGGCACCGTCCTCCATGTCCGGAACCACCGAGATGGCCTTGACGCCGTTGGCGCCGCGGCTGAGCTGGAGCACCGTATCGTCCTGCAGGGTGACATAGACATAATTGTCGTCCCAGGTTACGTCCTTGAAGAGGGAATCCCCGTTTTCGCCGGTAGCGTTGCCCAGGAGGGTCCAGGTCTCTCCTTCATCCACGGAGACGTACCAGAAGCCATTCTCGATCTTGAGCTGCGGGGTGACGCCGTCCTTGCCGGGCTCTCCGGGGGAACCGGGATCGCCAGGCTCTCCGGGGTCTCCAGGGGTGCCGGGATCTCCCGGAGCACCGGGTTCGCCCTTTTCACCGGTGACGCGGAGCTTGTTGCCGTCTGCATCCAGCAGCCATTCGCCGTTGAGGGTCCAGTAGTAGACATCGTCCGTGTCTTTCTTTACGCCGATGATGGGGGTGTTGCCGTTTTCACCGTTTTTCCCGTCCTTTCCATCCTTGATGGTGGCGGTTTTGTTATTGGAGAACTTGATCTCATAGCCTCCGCCCGGAAGCTCGTTGACAGCGGTCACGAAAACGGCTTTGTCCAGGCCTGCCGTGAGGGTCTGGAGGTCCTGGATGTTCTGGTTAGCTGTTTTGACCAGGTCTTCGAGGGAGGTCACACGGCCTTCAAGGGCGCTGATTTTGTTCCGGAGTTCCGTGTCATCATACTTTTCGCAGGCGGCGAGGACCAGTGCGAGACCCGCCGCTGCAAGGAGTTTGAAGGATAGTTTCATGGTTATAAGGTCTAATATTATTGTCAGTGGAAACAAATGTAAGAAAATGCGGCGGTTTTTCCAAAGGGGATCCTGGTGGCTTTGTCACGTTCCGGGTGAAAATAACGGTTTCTAACACAGAAATAACAGTAGTCGTAAAGTATCCCCGGGCAAAGGGCAGTCACAAGACCATACAGGATCTCAAGCAGCGGGAGGAATCACTTCTCCCTAATGGCTTTGGGAAACTCTGGCTTGGTAATCTGGTTCATGCCCTGGGTGGTGACTGGGAAAAAACCTATTGCCGTGGACATATCTTGGATTACTCTCTGGAAAACGGCATCCTCAAAATCAACACCGAAACTGCCTGGGGAGAGATGAGTGATGTTTGGCATTTTATCGAGCAGAAGTACCCGTCGCTGCAAATCTTCTTTCAGACGGAGGAATGTGGCATGTGTATCTTCCAGACCAATGATGCTACCGGTGAAGTCTTTCCTGAACGCTGGCTACTGGACTGGAACGACGAGAAGGAGAATGTCTTTATCTGGGAGTACTTTACAGATCTCCCGGCCGTAATCGAATATCTCAAGGACAACGGCATTTTCACAGCGGCAATTGAACCAACGAAAGCCGCTATCATCGCCGTTTTAGACCAGATACAGGAAGAACGGCCGGATGATATAAGCTACATGTTGGAGGAGTTCGTTGTGGTAGATGACTAATGCTATGAAACCAGGCGACAAAATCAAGATTATCAGAATGGACGATGATGGTGGGAAAGATTGGCAAGCGAGGGAACTCAATGGCCGAACCTGCACCATTAGCTTTATCGATTCCGCCGGTCAGATTCACCTTGAAGAAACCGGACTTGCACTAATCCCCGGTGTCGATGAATATGAGATTGTGAAGTAACGTTATGGAGAAAGGGCCTATACCCTTTTTCTTTTCGCCGCCGTGAGACTCTCGTCCTCTCCGCATCAAAGTGGCTCTCAGGTATCTGGGAGCCCATTTTTGTGCAATTTCATCGCACCGTTGTCGCACCAAATAGAACAATCTAT
>JAEEUZ010000198.1 GCA_016290725.1 Bacteroidales bacterium
AGGTCGGAGAAGAGGTTGGAGCTCTCCAGCTTGTACTGCACAAGCGGGTCTTTCTGCTCTTAAACGGCGTTCTGCACGCTGTGGCGAAGGTCGTCTATGTCGCGCAGGTGCTGCTTCCAGTATTCGTCGATATTCCACAGGATGATGGTGCGGCTGAGGGCCTTGGCAATCTCGCGGCTTTCCGTCTCATACGCCTTCTTCAGGTTCACGGAAAGGTTGAGCATGCGTTTGCCGTCTGAGACGGGGATGGCGATGTTCTCGTACATCTGCCCCTGTTTCTCGTACACCTGCTTGATTACCGGATTCACCTTCTGGATCATGGTTTCCATACGGCGGTTGTACACCTCCTGCATGTGCTCGCAGAGTTTATCGGCAATCTCCTGGGGACGGGCCTGCTTGTAGAACTCGTCGTCGAAGCCAAGGTCGATGGAGAGGCTCGCGATCACGAACTCCTCGAACTCCTCGTACGACATTCCTTCCGCCTTCTCCACAAGGATGTTGGCGGTGTCCGACATCATGTTCTGCACGTCGATCTCTATCCTTTCACCGGAAAGAGCGTTGCGCCTGCGGGCGTAGATGGCTTCCCTCTGGTAGTTCATCACGTCGTCGTATTCCAGGGTGCGCTTGCGGTAGCCGAAGTGGTTCTCCTCCACCTTCTTCTGGGCTGTCTCGATTGCCGATGACAGCATCTTGGATTCAAGCGCCTCGTTATCCTTCATGCCCATCTTGTCCACCACGCTGGCTATACGCTCCGAACCGAACTTACGCATGAGGTCGTCTTCCAGCGAGATGTAGAATGTGGATGAACCGGGGTCTCCCTGACGTCCGGCACGGCCGCGGAGCTGACGGTCCACGCGGCGGCTGTCGTGACGGGACGTGCCGATGATGGCAAGGCCGCCGGCGGCCTTCACTTCGGGGCTCAGCTTGATATCGGTACCACGGCCGGCCATGTTGGTGGCGATGGTGATCTTTCCGCTGTTACCCGCCTGGGCGACGATTTCCGCCTCGCGGGCGTGCTCTTTCGCGTTCAGCACGTTGGGATGCAGGCCGCGGAGGCGCATCATCCTGGCAAGGAGCTCGGAGGTTTCAACGTCCGTGGTACCCACAAGGACGGGGCGCCCGGCGTTCGAAAGGTCCACAACCCTGTCTATCACGGCCGCGTATTTGCCTTTCTTGGTTTTGTAGATAATGTCGTTCTGGTCGTCACGAATGACCGGGCGGTTGGTGGGAATCACCACCACGTCCAGTTTGTAGATGCTCCAGAATTCACCAGCTTCAGTTTCCGCGGTACCGGTCATACCCGAAAGTTTGTGGTACATACGGAAGTAGTTCTGCAGGGTAACGGTTGCGAAGGTTTGGGTTGCGGCCTCCACCTTCACGTTTTCCTTGGCTTCCACCGCCTGGTGCAGACCGTCGCTCCAGCGCCTGCCTTCCATGATACGGCCGGTGCTTTCGTCCACGATCTTCACCTTGTTGTCCACGATAACGTAGTCGATATCCTTGGTGAACATGGCATAGGCCTTGAGCAGCTGGATCACGGTGTGCACCCGCTCGCTCTTGAGGGAGAATTCCTCCATCAGGGCGTCTTTCTTCTCCGCCTTCTGGGCCGGAGTGAGGGATGCGTCGTGGGTGATTTCAGCGATGGAGCTGCCCATGTCCGGCAGAACGAAGAAGTTGGGCTCGGACACGAACTCCGCAAGGGCGTCGTGGCCCTTGTCGGTCATGTCCACGGTATTCTGGATTTCCGAAATCACGAAGTACAGGGGATCCGTAACAACCGGCATTTCCTTCTCGTTGTCCTGCATGTAGTAGTTCTCCGCTTTCTGGAGGATCTGCTTCATGCCCTGCTCGGAGAGGAACTTAATGAGCGGCTGATACTTGGGAAGGCCCTTGTGGCAGCGCAGGAGCAGTTTTCCGCCCTCCGCCTCATCGCCCGCGGCGATGGCCTTCTTGGCGTCGTTAAGGGTCTGGGTTACCAGCTGGCGCTGCAGGGAATAGAGCTTCTCCACATAGGGACGATACTCCATAAACTGCTCGTCGCCGGCGGTTTTCCCGGTGGGACCGGAAATGATGAGAGGGGTACGGGCATCGTCGATGAGAACCGAGTCCACCTCGTCCACGATGGCGAAATGGTGCTTGCGCTGCACAAGGTCGCTCATTCGGGTGGCCATGTTGTCACGCAGATAGTCGAAACCGAACTCGTTGTTGGTGCCGAAGGTGATGTCGCAGTTGTATGCCTTCTTTCGGGCATCCGAGTTGGGCTCATGCTTGTCGATGCAGTCTACGCTGAGGCCGTGGAACTGATACAGGGGGCCCATCCACTCGCTGTCTCGTTTGGACAGATAGTCGTTCACCGTAACAACGTGAACGCCTTTTCCGGCCAGGGCGTTAAGGAACACCGGCAGAGTTGCAACCAGGGTTTTACCCTCACCGGTTGCCATCTCCGCGATGCTTCCCCTCTGCTCCTTGTTGCCCTTAACGGCACCGTGAAGGACGATACCGCCGATGAGCTGCACATCGTAGTGCACCATGTCCCAGGTTATCTCGTTGCCGCCGGCCACCCAGTGGTTCTGCCACACGGCTTTGTCTCCCTCGATGTGTACGAAATCCTTGCCGGCTGCCGCCAGGGAGCGGTCGAACTCGCTTGCCGTAACCTCGATGGTGGGGTTCTGGGCAAAGCGGCGGGCAGTGGACTTCACGATGGCGAAGGCCTCCGGAAGAAGTTCCAGGAGGATGGCCTCGATGGCATCGTCCTCGTCCTTGACGAGTTTATCGCTCTCCGATGCGAGGGCTTCCTTTTCCGATACGGGGATATCTTTTTCCAGTTCTTCCTTGATTTCCGCAATACGCTTCTCAAAGGGCTCCTCCACATCGGCAATGCGCTTTTTGAGCGCCTCGCTATGGGCGCGGAGATCGTCGTTGGACAGAGCGTCTATTGCGGGATAAGCTGCCAGAACCTGGTCCAGAATGGGACGGATGGTTCTCATGTCTCGGTCGCTCTTGGAGCCGAACAGCTTTTTGAGTATATCTGATAATGCCATATTTCCTTATATATAAAATATCCCACAAATATAACCATAATTGCGGGATAAACAAAATCTTGTTGGGGGCTCTACTCGGGCAGGAATGCGTGTCTTTCGGCCGATTCCTTACGGATGCGCATAACCTCCGGAAGCTGCTTCATAAGCGAAACGAAACCCTTCCAGGGCTCAATCGACTTAAAGCGGATGGACTTCACAACCGTGTAGATGAAAACGTATGGAACACACAGTGCGATATGCAGATTCACATTGCACAGATGCCTCAATGAAGCCATGTAATAGTCCCTGTGAATGCGCTTTTGGAGCGGATCCTCCCTTTGGGCCCTGTCATGCACAGCCTTAAC
>JAEEUZ010000199.1 GCA_016290725.1 Bacteroidales bacterium
CATGGATATTCTTACTTTAAAAGTGCTTTTTCCTTTATAATAGAAGAGGTCCAGCACGTTGCCATCCTTTTCGAAGTAGATGGTATTCAGGAACTTATCCCTGTTACGGTTCCTGCACACAGGTTCACACCACACCAGCGAATATTCCCCTGTGGACCTAGAAGCGGCACAGATTATAGTGTAGCCGCGAAGGTCAAACAAGGCAACGTTGTAGCTCTTTCCCTTCTCCTTCCGGGCCTTCTTGTATGCGGCCACTATGGATGATTCCGGATCCAGACGGCCGAATGCGAGGCGTGTGGCGGATGTCTCCGCCTTGGGATTGCGCTCCAGCCACCACTTGATTGCGTTGTCGGTCAGCAGGTCCGCCTTGGAGATGGGCACGAGGCCCGGGTTCTCCCCAAACCTGGCCAGCAGCCAGCTGACTTCCGCAGGAGGAGTAAGCCCTTCGATGGCCTCGGGGCTCTGCCCCTCGATCTTGTAGGCCTCCCCAGCCGCCAGCTTGAGCGGATTACCGTAGAAGATGGCCTGGTTAAGTATATCTTCTTCGGGCAGATAGAGCAGTTCCACGTACTCCGAGGCCCCGTTCAGGTAGGCCATGTGAATATAGTAGCGGCCTCCCATCGGAGATATGATCTCCATGGGCTCCACAAGCGATATGGCGGCGGGGACATCTTCCATTGAGTAGACGGGGATGATGCGAGTGGCCTCCTCCTTCCCCTCGGGCGAGAGGATGCGAAGGGTGAAGTCTTTGTCGAGGGCGAGGATGTGGTCCTTGCCATCCTTCTTCCAGCCGATGGCATCCAGGCACTCCCCTGCCATGCCCATGGCCTGCTCGCGGCCGATGAGGCTGGTATTATCTATGCGGATGAGGGAGTCCTTGATATTCAGCACCTTGGGTGCATAGACGGAGGATGGATATTTCTTGAGGAACTTTTCGACGGCCTTCATGCTGGGATTGGCCGCCAGCTTGCCAAATTGCTTGGTCTCGCTCTTCGACTGGGCGGCCACGCAGAGCGGCAGCACCAGGAACAGGAGCAAAACGGAAACAAGCTTTTTCATATCTCCGTTCACGCCTACAATTAATTTCCGCGCTGGAGGCCCCTGGAAGAGATGCTTCCGCTGCCGTTAACCTTCTGAGTCAGACTTCCGGCCTTTCCGGAAAGGGCGATGTCGCCGCTGCCGTTGATCTTGGCGAAGATGTCTCCGGCATCCTTGCAGTTAATATCGATATCCCCGCTGCCGTTGATGGTCAAGGTTGTGGTTTCTGCCGTGAGAGATTTAACGTCAACATCGCCGCTGCCGTTGATTTTTGAAGAGAAGTTCTTGCAGATGATGGCATCGGCGTCCAGGTCGCCGCTGCCGGCGATGGAGAAAGTGAAGTCGCCCTTGGTGGCCAGGGTCCCTTTGATTTCGCACTCACCCGATCCGGCCAGCTTGACGCCGTTCAGATCCTCCGCGCTGACTGTTACGAAGGTCTTTGCCTTAGGGAATATGCTGTATCCGGATTTGGTGCTGATTTTCAAGATGTTATCCACTACTTCTATCGTGTAGATGTCCATCAGGTTCTCGTCTGCGGTGAGCGAAACAACCTGAGGGCCCTGCGTGTAGACTACATCCATGGAACCGGCCACAAAAATCGCGTTGAAAGCAGGCAGATCATAGGTGCAGGTGGTTTCAACCCCGTTGCCGCGGACAATCTTGTTCTTGATGGTAAAACTGCAGGCCACCGCCATGGTGATGACCAGCATGATTAATAGTGCTTTTTTCATAATTAGTTGTATTATCGTTTCTCGAAAGACAAAGATAGGAATTATTCGTTATTTTTGTAATGATGGGTTATGCATTGATAACGGGAGGCAGTTCGGGAATCGGGCTGGAGTATGCCAGGCAGCTGGCGGAGAGGGGCTATGGCCTGGTGCTGGTGAGCAATCAGGAAGAGCAGCTTCGTGAGGCTGCCTCAGAGTTAGGCGGCAGGTTCAGCGTTCCTGTGGAGTGGCTGTATCTGGACCTTTCCGCACAGGGCTGCGCGCAAAAGATGCTGGAGTTCTGCGATGGCAAGGGGCTTGAGGTGGACATCCTCATCAATAACGCCGGTATCTTCTTCATAGAGTATCTGGGCAGCCACAATCTGGAAAAAGCCCGCACCATGGTCGGACTGCACGTGGCAGCGGTTACCGAATGCTGCATCCTCTTTGGAGAAAGGATGAAGGCCCGCGGAGCCGGGCGCATCCTGATAATGTCTTCTATGACGGCCGACATCCCCGCCCCGGGAATTGCCGTTTATTCTGCCTCCAAGGCCTACCTTAAAAGCTTCGGTCTGGGGCTTTCATATGAGCTTGCGCCTTACGGGGTCACAGTGACCACCATCCTCCCCGCTGCGGTGGATACAGGGCTGTACAATCTGAGCCCCCGCATGCGGAAGACAGGCCGCCGTCTCGGCCTCGTGCTTAGCCCGGAAAAACTCGTCCGGAAGGCCCTGCGAGCCATGTTCCGCGGCCATCGCATCCGCCGCCCCGGCGCCCTCAATCTTACCATTCCCTTCCTGGTACGTCTCCTCCCCTCCCGCCTCATCGACCGGCTGGGGATGAAATGGATGAATAAACCGTAGCCCCAGCGCGAACGGCGGAGGCCAGTGTTGAGTCAGGAGTTAAGCATAACTATGCATTCCACCTAAAAACATATTCACGCCGAAGTATGTGACCAGCACGCTCAGGAACGCAAGTATGCAATACAGATGGAATATTTTTGGATTTCGCAGGAAGCCGAGGGATTTCTGATGCAGGGGAACAGCATAAACAAGGAGGGTGATGAGCGCCCATGTTTCCTTTGGATCCCAGGCCCAGTAGTTTCCCCATGAGATATTGGCCCACACGGCTCCCAGAAATATGCCGAAGCTAAGCAGGAACACCGCGGGATAAAGCAGTACCGTGGAGAGATCCCGCAGTTTTTCGGATCTTTCCCTGGAAACGATCAATCCGGCAATGCCTATGACAAGAAGGCTGAAGAAGATGAAATACCCCAGAACGATGCTGATGACATGGACCTGAAGCAGAGGGGTGCGCAACACCGGCATAAGCTGGGATCCGCCAGTAAAGATGAACTTGCGCATCATGACCAAAACACCTGCCAGGCAGATGACAAGGATAATCACGGGCACACGCGGCCCGACCCTGGATGCGACAGCCTTGAAGTTGCTCTCTTTCTGGAAAAAGAATCCTATCATCGAAATCAGCAGAAGAAGGTAAGCGGTATAGGTGACGGCTATTCCCCATGGATCGCGGCTGACTGCCAGCAAGGAGCCCTTCAGGTCTTCGTCGTAGTCGGCCTGGTATAGCCTGTATCCCTTGATTTTGGCTATATTGTTCATGGAAATTGTCTGCCGGCG
>JAEEUZ010000045.1 GCA_016290725.1 Bacteroidales bacterium
CGCGTGAAAAGCGCCACGTCATATCGGCCAAGCGAATCGGAGAAATCCAGCGCAAAAGTGTACGGCCCGGGCGCAGGGATGAATTCTTCAGAAACAGAAGGCTCGCGACACGCCACTGCGAGTATTGAACAGAAAAAAACCATAGCTCCGCGGACTAAAACTTTTCTAGGCTGAAAAATGCCGTCGAAAAGTTTTGTCCGACTCCGCGAGGTTTTTTTCTTTAGGCACTTCATTTCTTATTACGGTGCTTACGGCGCTTTTTGCGCTTTTCGGGGTCGAAGCGGGAGATGCTGTCGTCGCCGACGGCAGTGACGAATTCGGGGCCGGAGGACTCAACATCTGCACGCAGCGTTTCCGGCTTCACGCCTTCGCGGTTCATGCGCTGAACCTCGCGCACTTCTTCGGCCGAGAGAGGATACACATGCTCCAGGGAGCCCTTTTCGTAGGAGAACCACAGCGTTTCGCGCAGGATGTCCGTTTTCACCAGCCACGCCTGGCCGTCCTGGAACTCCAGCGGCTCCACCACTTTGGGGATGCGGGTGTGGGCGTCCATATAGCTGGCCACCTCGTAGTTGAGGCAACACTTCAGCTTGCCGCACTGCCCTGCCAGTTTTTGGGGATTCAGCGACAGGTCCTGACAGCGTGCCGCCTGGGTGGAAATGCTCTGGAACTGTGTGATGTAGTTCGCGCAGCAAAGTTCGCGGCCGCAAACGCCAAGACCGCCGATGAGCCCTGCCTCCTGGCGCGCGCCAATCTGTTTCATCTCCACGCGGATATGGAACTCCTCCGCGAAATCCTTGATGAGCTGACGGAAGTCCACGCGGCCATCGGCAATATAGTAGAAGATTGCCTTGGTGCCATCCCCCTGGAACTCTACGTCGCCGATTTTCATCTCCAGGCCAAAATTCGCGGCCAGTTCGCGGGAGCGGATCATCGTTTCCTCCTCGCGGGCAATCGCTTCCTGCCAGCGCTCTATGTCGAAAGGCTTCGCCTTGCGGTATATCTTCTTGAGCGGGGGATTTTCCGTGTCGATGCCCTTGGCCCGCACCTGCCTGCCCACGATGGGGCCCTCCAGGGTGACGATTCCAAGGTCGTGCCCGCTGGCGGCCTCTACAACCACCAGGTCCCCGGTTTTTACGCTCTGGCCCGATGCGTTCACGTAGATGCCCTTCCGGGTATTCTTGAAACGCACCTCGTACAGGCCGTTGAACTGCTCCTGGTTGATGCCTTTGAGGTAATTGTGCACCTCCAGTTTGCAGCAGCTCTGGCGGTATTTGATATCCGGCATGTCGCCGTTACCGTAATTCACCGTGCAACCGCGGAAGCAATCGTATCTTATATTTTCGTTGCTTTCCATATATATTTATCTTTGGGCCGATATGAGCCTGCACACGAGGTCGCAGAACAAAATCTTCTGCGACACGTTGCGCTCTATCAGCATTAAAGTCCTGTCCAGTTCGCCGATGGCCATGCGCGGGAAGGTTTTCCGCGAGCGCGCGGCCACATCGGCAAAAAATTCCTTTTCGTCTTCCCTCATGTCCGACAGGCCCCCAAGGCCCTGCTGGAGGAGGAAGACATTCCGAAGCGCCTCCGCGGAATACTTGCAGAAGGCCTTCTGCTTTTCCCGGGAACTTAGGCCGGCAATAGCGTCCGCCGTTTCCAGAGCTCCCAGCATGTCCTTGGAAAGCACCTGCTGGATGAGGTCGTGGAAAAGCGTCGCGTACTCCGCCTCACTCTCTCCGAGCGAAGGGTGCACCTGCAGGAACTCCTCCCGGGAAAGAGGCCTGAGACGCATGAAAACGCAGCGCGAATAAATAGTTGTGAGCACCTTCTCCGGCGCCTGTGTAACCAGCAGGAACAGCGTTTTCTCCGGCGGTTCTTCCACCATCTTCAGAAGGCTGTTTGCCGACTGCACGTTCATCTTCTCCGGCAGATACACAACCACCGTGCGGTACCCTCCTTCCACTGCCGATAATGACAGCCTGTCCAGCACCGAACGGGCCTCGTGCACCGAAATCGTGCCCTGCTTGCCTTCAATGCCCAGCGCCGCATACAACTCGTTCTCGAAGAAATACGGATTCGCCTGCAGAAATTCCCTCCACTGTGCTATGAAATTAAGCGATACGGGTTTATCCGGCCCGGCCACCGGAAACACGTAATGTACATCCGGATGGATGAGTTTCCGTACCCTGGGATTTCCACCGTACAGATACTCCAGAAAGTCCAGTATAAGCGGAAAAGCGCCGCCACCGTCGTTCTGGTGAAACAGTATCGCGTGGGGCAGGCGGCCGCCGTCCACCATGCTCCGGAGGACAGACAGTACTTCCGTATGGGCGGCAGCGGTCACGTCTTATCTAGAAATCTCTCTCGCCCACATAACGGGCAAGTCTTGCAAGATACGATTTTTCCTTGGATTCCGGAACACCCTCGAGGCACAAAAGTGCATTTTCGATATAAGAATCCATCACGGCAGCAGCTTTTTCCACTCCTCCAGCCTCAACGACCTTCTCCCTCAACGAAACGGCAATCTCCGGCTCTGAAGGGATTCTGCCGATGGATTCCCGCACCGCCGCCGAGTCTTCCTCCGAGAGGACTTCCAGAACGCTCAGTAGCGGCTGGGTTATCTTCTGCTCCAGAAGATCGATGCCCGAAGGCTTTCCCAGGGCGTCCGACGGCAGATAGTCCAGAATATCGTCCTTGATCTGGAACGCTATTCCCAGATTACGGGCGAAGCATCCCATCGCATCCACCTGATCCTTGCTGGCGCCCACAGACAGAGCTCCGCTCACTGCGGCCGACTCAAAGAGCGACGCCGTCTTGCAATATATGATGCGGATATAGTCTTCCTGCGTGGTGTCGTGGCCGAAGGCCTTCTCCATCTGCAGCATCTCCCCTTCGGTGAGGTCCGAGAGGGTTTTGGAAAAAATACTCATTACCTTGCTGCCCTTGTCGCTGGTTTCCTGGATACAACTCACGGCCTTCACCAGCCAGAAATCTCCAACCAGCACCGATGCGCGAGGGCCAAGAATGGCCCCCACGGTGGGCTTGCCACGCCTCACGCTGGCCCCGTCCACAACATCGTCGTGGAGCAGGGTGGCGTTATGCAAAAGTTCCGACGCGGCCGCGTAATGCACCGTGTCGGAATTAATTTTCCCAAGGGCTCCTGCTGCGAGCAGGCAAAGTATGGGGCGCATCATCTTGCCCCTCTCCCCCAGCAAGCCGCCGTTGGTTTTTCCCAGCAGGGATATATTAGTACGGAGTGACGCCGCCATAAGCGACGTCACTTCGTCCAAAGGACCGCTGAGATAGGTCCGGATGTCTTTCAACTTCTTCTTAGAAGAGGATAGCAAGGGAAAACTTGATGCCGTTGTAGTTCTCTACGTTGCCGTAGCTGTCTTTCACCTGGCCCCAAACGTCCTTTGCATTCACAACCTGGCCCTCGTTGTAGAGCTTGCCGAGGTTCATGTAGTACTGAGCCTTGAGCTGGACGAACTTCATGATATCCACACCGAGACCGATGCCGAAGCCGTACTCAAGACGGTTCTTGGCCTCTTCTGCCCAGGCCTTTGCATCGTCCTGGTTGAAGCTGGAGGTGGAAGTGCCGGTAAGGGTGCCGGAAATCTGGCTGGTTTCTTCCTGGCTCACCATGTAGCCGATGAACGGGGAAGCGAAAACGAAGGGACGGAATGCCATCAGGTCCGGACCCCACTGGAGGTCGAGGCCGAATTCTGCATAACCGGTCTTGGTGTCGATGGTCTTTGCAACCTCTGCGACTTCACCCACGGATGCGACGTCTTCCTTTACGGATGCGCCCTTCATCTCATAAGTGAGGGAAGGCTGGATTGCGAGACCGAGACCCAGATCCAGTTTGTAGGTGAGACCCACATGATAGAGGCTAATGTTCTCAAGATTTGCTTTCCAATTCTGTGTGTCGATGGATGTGCTGGAGGAAGTGAAACCGCCAACGATACCGAACTGTGCATGTGCAATGCTCATAGAAGCGATTGCGATAGCAATGATTGCAATAACTTTTTTCATGATGATTATAGATTTGCGTTGATTTTGTCGATTAACATGGCCTTGGGCATGGCACCCACGCTCTTATCCACCACCTGGCCTCCCTTAAAGAACAGCAGGGTGGGGATACTCATGATGCGATAGCGGGCGGCGATTTCCTCCGCATCGTCCACATTTACTTTTACGAGGGTGAATTTGTCTCCCATTTCCATCTCCGCTTCATCCAGGATGGGCGAAATCATGCGGCAGGGGCCGCACCAGGTTGCCCAGAAATCCACGACGACGAGTTTATTGTCCTCCAGAAGGGAGTCGAAATTGGTATTTGTTGCTACTTTAGCCATTTATCTGATTTTTATTGTGTCCGCAAATATAGCCTTTTTTTCCTAATCTACAATGCATCTTCCACCCCAAGGGTATATGCCCTTAATCCGAGTGCGGGGTTCGAGGCGTCCACTTCGCGGAGTTTCTGCATAACCTTCGATGCAAGGCCGTCATCCATTACCGACAGCAGCGCGTGGTTCTGCGTGGGCCATGCATGGGAGCCCAAATGAGGTTCTCCGTCCACACTTCCACGTCCTCCGATCTCCGACCAAACAGTGTATCCCCTCTGCCCGAATTGCTCCAGAATCTCTACAATTTCCTGATTGTAGGCCTGGTTGTAAACGATAAAAAGAGCTTTCATATTTGCACGTCAAAATTATAGATGCAGAAAGTCATCAGGTTGTTGCAATCTTTGCCGATTTTTTCTCTTTTCTGCGCTGGCGGTGCTCGGTAAAACCGCAGTACAGCACAGGAATGATTACCAGCGTAATAAGTGACGATATGCTCAAACCCCACGCCACCGTGATGCCAAGGCCCTTCCAGAGTTCGGAGCCTTCGCCCGTGCCCCAGGCCATCGGCAGCATACCCAGCACGGTGGTGAGGGTGGTCATGAGGATAGGACGCAGACGGCTCTTTGCCGCCGTCACCGACGCTTCCCTCACGTTCATTCCCCTTTCCTGGCAAAGGATGGTATAGTCAATCAGCACAATACCGTTCTTCACCACGATACCCAGCAGGATGATTATGCCGATGAGGCCCATCACGCTGATGGGCATCCAGCCGTGAACCATGCTTCCAAGCGCCACGCCCACCAGCGCGAACGGAATGGAGAACATGATTACGAAAGGTCCAAGGAGCGATTCAAACTGCGAAGCCATGACCATGTACACCAGAATGATGATCAGAGCCATAAGGAGCATCATGTCGCCGAACATCTTCTGCTGCTCCTCATAGTCGCCGCCTATCCTCCAGCTCATGTGCGAAGGCAGCGGATCCGAAGCCATGATGCTTTCAACAACCTCTACACCTTCACTGAGTGCCTTGCCGCGTGCCATGATACCGGTCACGGTGATATAACGTTCACGGTTCTTGCGCTGGATGGTGGGCGGCACCTTGGATTCCACAATCGTTCCAAGATCACGGACGCGGATTCCCACTCCGGAGTTATTGTAAATGACGATGTTTTCCAGGTCTTCGATGGAAGTTCGGAACTCCGGGGCATAACGGACGCGGATGTTGTACTCCTCGCCTTCCTCACGGTAGAAGGATGCCACCGTTCCGGACATGGCGGCGGAAACGGCCGCAGCCGCCGATACCGACGACAGGCCGTTCAGAGCCAGTTTCTCACGGTCGAAATCCACCTCGTATTCCGGGGTATACTGGTCCCTCGAAAGGATGGCCTGGGTGAAGTATCCGGACTCTATCATAGCCTCGCGGAGCCTTCTGGCCTCGTATTCCGTCTCCTCGAAATCATATCCGTAGATTTCCAGCTGCACATTTGCGCGTCCGCCCATACCCATACCGCCTTCGTTCACGTTGAAGCGGTTCAGTTCCGGGAATTCGCGAAGGTCGGCCCTCACCACGTCGGCAATCTCCGACACGGTGCGTTCACGGGTTGTGGACGAGCCGATCCGGATGTTCATCGTGATAAGGTATGTGCCGTTCTGTCGCATCGAAGCGAAAGCGTTTTCGGAGTCCGCCTGGCCGTAACGGTAGCTTATGACCTTGATTTCGGGGATATCGGCAAGAAGCCTCTCGTAGATGGCCTGGGCCACTTCTCCGGTAAGGTCCTGGGCCGTGCCGATGGGAAGTTCGATCGAGGCCGATATGCGCCCCTCGTCCTGCGTGGGGAAGTATTCGGTCTTCATTCTGGGGGCGAATATGAAGAGCACTGCGACGAAGATGGCCACGGCGCCGATGAGAATGAGCTTCTTGCGGCGCATGCACCAGGCAATGAGCCTGGAATATCCCGCGGATACTGCATCAAGAGCCCGGTTCACGGGGCCGAACACCACCCTGTACAGTTTGTTTGTCGTGGGCTTGTTGTTAAGAAGCAGCGAGCACAGTGTGGGCACCAGGGTAAGGGCAGCCGTAGTGGACACGATCATGATTATGGACACGATCCATCCCAGCTGGCGGAACATTATACCCGTCATGCCCTGGATCATCGTCAGGGGAAGGAACACGCACAGCATGGTGAGCGTGGAAGCAATAACCGAGATACCCACCTCGGATGTGCCGTGCACTGCGGCCTCGCGGGGTTTTTCTCCCCGCTCCAGATGAGTTGTCACGTTCTCCAGCACCACGATGGCATCGTCCACTACCATACCTATCGCGATCGCAAGGGCGCTCATCGAGATGATGTTGAGCGTGTTTCCGCTGGCCATAAGGTACAGCAGCGACGCCAGCAGCGCGATTGGGATACTCAGTATGACGATGAGTGTACCCTTCAGCCTTCCAAGGAACAGGAACACAACCAGCATGACCACCAGGAAGGTGATGATGATGGTATCGCGCAGCGACTTGATGGTGAGGAGGATATCTTCCGAGTTGTCCACAACCTGGGTTATCTTGATGTCGGAAGGAAGATTATGGCTTATCACCTTCATCTCCGCCTTCACCTTGCGGATAACTTCAACCGTATTGTAGCCGCTCTGTTTCTGGATGATTATCTGTGCTCCGCGGACCCCGTTGGTGTACGATTCCTGCGATTTTTCCTCCAGAGTATCGTCTATCCTTGCCACATCCCTCAGGTACACGGCCTTGCCGTTAAAGCTTCCGACGACAACGTCCAGCAGCTCCGACGGATCGGCAAATTCCTTCTTGATGCGGAGGGTATAAGTGTCCGAGCCGATGTCGATGCTTCCCGACGGCACGTTCCTGTTCTCTGCCGCAATTACTGCCGATATCGACGCGATCGAAAGCCTGTAGGCTTCCAGCTTCGAAGGGTCGCAGTAGACCTGGATTTCCCTCTTGGGCGCACCTGCTACCGAAATCTGACCCACGCCGCTGACGCGTGCAAGCGGAGTTGCCACCCTTTCGTCCAGGATCTTGTCCAGGGCCGATACGCTCTGGTCGGCCGTTGCCGCCATGATCATGATGGGCATGTCGTCGGCGCTGAACTTGAACAGATACGGCAGCGAAGCTCCGTCCGGCAGCGACTGGCTCACCATGTCCAGTTTGTCCCGGACATCGTTCGTAGCCTCGTCGATGTCGGTTCCGTACTCGAATTCAAGGGTGATGATGGAAATGTTCTCCCTGGAGTTGGAAGTGATGTTCTTCAGTTCGGCAACGCTGTTCAGGGTGTTTTCCAGCACTTTGGTGAGGTTGTTTTCCACATCCTCCGCGCTGGCTCCGGGATAGGAGCTCATCACCATGATGACGTTGGACTCGAAATCCGGCATATTGTCCACCGGCAGCCTCGTGAGGGCGAAAATGCCAAGGATGGCGAACGCCAGGAAAACCAGGATGGTGGTTACCGGATTGTTTACCGATGTTCTGTAGATGCTCATAGCCTATTCCTGTTTGAGCACATTTACCGGAGAGCCATCCTTGAGACCGTTCTGTCCCTTGACAACAATCTTCTGGCCCTCTTCCAGGCCGGATGTGATTTCGTATTCACGGCCCATATGACGGCCGATGCCGACGGGGACATACGACACCGTATTGTCCTCCTGGTTGAACACAAACACAAACCTCTGGCCCGAGCCTTCCTGCTTGACCACAGCCCTGTCGGGAACCACGATGCTGTTGTTCTCGCCGAACCTCACAGTCACGCGGGCGTACATGCCGGGACGAAGAGCGCGGTCCTTGTTCGCCACCCTCACTTCCGCATTGAAAGTATGGGTGGAAGGATTCATGGTGGGATGCACGCGCACAACCTCGCCTGTGAATTCCTGGCCGGGAAGGGCGTCTGCGGTAAGGGAAACTTTATCGCCCTTTTTCACCTTTGTGTATTCGCTCTCGGATATGCCAACGAGCAGTTTCACGGGCACAACCTGCTGCACGGTGAAGATGGGCTGGCCCATCATGAACATGTCGTTCACGTCGTAATTGCGAGCGGTCACATAACCGGTTATGGGACTGCGCAGAATGGTGTTTTCCTTCAGGTTCTTGTAGGTTGCCTGACGCACTTTGTACGCCAGTTCGAAGGCTTCGAAATCGGACTGGGCCACACCGCCCTGCTGGTAGAGAGTCTTAAGGCGGGAATACTCGGTGCTGTCGTTCTGGAGCTGAAGCCTGGTCTGCTCCAGCTGAAGGCGGTCCATCTCCGCAAGGACCTGGCCTTTGCTCACATAGGAACCCACTTCAACTTTGATTTTCTTGATTCGTCCTGCCGCCTGAGGGGCGATGTGGTTCTCTGCGAAAGGCTCCACGGTGGCGGAATAAACGCTTTCCTGAGGCACCTGACGCCTCTGCGCGGTTGCCAGTTCAACGTTCTGCACCACGGCCTGGACAGTCTGGCCGCCGGCAAGCAGTGCTCCTGCCTCCGACGACTCGGATTTGCTGCCATTGTTCTTGCACGCTGCGACTGCCAAAGCCGCAAAAAGTATTATATAAATCTTTTTCATAATCATTCTTCAGCTAAGAAATCGTATCCAAGAGTCTGCTCAAGGCTTGCCTTTGCTATCACAAAATTATACACGGCCTGAACCGCCTGAAGCCTGGTCTGGGTGAGTACCAGCTCCGTATTGTTGAGGTCGGTGAGGGTACTGCGGCCCACCTGATAGCTCTTCACGGCAATGTCATAGGCCTTTTCCGCGCTGTCCAGGGCATCCCTCGCCGCTTCGTACGCCTTCATGGCAGCATCCATCGACGAGAGGCTCTGACGGATGGCTATCCGTATCTGGCGCTCCGCATTAATCCTCTGGTAGTCCAGTTCCTGGGCCTGCACCTGTGCCTGCTTCACCTGATGGTAACGCTGCCCGCCGGAAAAAATGGGGATATTCAGTTGAAGGCCGATATAGGAGTACGGGGTCCAGCGATAGTTCTGGAAGTCGAAGTCCTCCGCCATGGCGTTATAGTTATATGCAAAAGCTAGGGAAAGGGTGGGGATGAAAGAATACTTCTGGAGCCTTATCTGGCGCGCGAGCATATCGGCCTGTGCCTGCAGCTGGCGAAGCTGGGAGTTGCCCTCCAGAGAGGCCTCTTCCCCTTCGTGAATGTCCCTGAACATCTGCTCCGCGAGTTCATCAAGGGAGCCGGTGATATCTATCGGCCGGTCCAGATCCAGGCCGATGACGGCTTTAAGCTGCCACAGGGCCAGCTGAATCGAATTCTCCGCATTGTACAGATTGGGGATTGCCGATGCCAGCGAGCTCTTCGCCCTGGTGAGGTCCAGTTCCGAAGCCTTCTGGCTGTTGTAACGCATCTCCGTGAGCTTGAAGTTCTCCAGCGCGTTGTCGTATACGGCATTGTACACATCGTACGACGCCTTTGCCAGAAGGACGGCATAATACGCCTGCTTGACGGAGGTTACCATCCCAAGTCGCGATTCACGTGCCTGCTCCACGGCAAGTTCCACCTGGTCTCCGCTTAGCTTCAGGCTTTCCCACAGCTGCACGTTCACAATGGGCATGCTGGCGTTGATACCGGCAGTCCATGTGTTGGAACGGCCCACCTGGATGCCGCCGTCTCCGGAGTCGTCCGCAGGGTCCGTTGCCGGGGGTACATACGGAGCAATGTCCGGATGCTTCTTGAGGAACTCGGAGATATAATATTGGAAGGGAGCAAGGGCATCGGTAAACATGGACGCCATACCGCCGCCACCGCCGGATCCGGAGCCTGAGCCTGAGCCGCTGCCTGAGCCTCCGCCCATATACATAACCTGCTTCTGGATAGTATGCTGGAAAGATCCGCTTGCGTTTATCTGAGGGAAAAGCGCGGCATAAGAGCCCCTTTCGGCATATTGGGCGCGCGTAACCTCAAGGTCCGCGATCTTTACGCTGATATTCTCCGACAACGCTATTTTAAGGGCGTCGTCCAGGGTGAGCACAAGCGTATCCTGCGCCTGCGGGGTTTCGGCTGTCAGAGTATCTGCCTCTTGCGCGCGCGCCTGCGAACAAAAAAACGCCAAAGCCAGCACAAGGATGGAAGTCTTCATACACTTACTAACTATAATGTCTTATTTGGAAAGGCTTCGCGCATAGTGCGTTGCCTCTTTCTTTACGGGCTGCTTTTCCGGGTGCACGGCGCGGGCGGGAATCTTCTTCACAAGCGCCCACACAATGAAGCCTATGCCCATAAGCACGAACGGGATGGACAGCAGCTGGCCCATGTTCAGAGCCATATCCTTCTCGAACTCCACCTGGGGGTTCTTGATGATTTCGATGAGCATACGGGAGCCGAAGCATACAACCAGGAAGATGCCGATGAACAAGCCGCGCTTCATCTTATCCAGATTCCATTTATACAGGCCGATGAGCACAAAGCCCAGCAGCAGATAGGTGAATCCCTCGTACAGCTGCGTGGGATGGCAGGGAACCGTTTCCCCGTTGCGCTCGAAAATGAAGCCCCAGGGAAGATCTGTGGGACCGCCGTAAATCTCCGAATTGAACAGATTTCCAAGGCGGATGAAGAATGCGGCGAAGGCCACGGCTATTGCCAGATGGTCCAGCAGCCACACGAAGTCGAAATCGTGTTTCTTGCCGTACTTTTTGGAGAACCACCACATGCCCAGCAGCAGCGCTATCGTGCCGCCATGGCTGGCGAGGCCGCCCTTCCACGGCATGAATATCTCCCAGAAGCCCTTCCACGAGCCCAGATAATAATCCGGCTGGTAGAACAGGCAGTGACCCAGGCGGGCGCCCACGATGGTGCAGATCAGAAGCGTGTACAGCAGCGGATCCAGCATCTTCTCCGGAATCCCTTCCCTGCGGAAGAACCACTTGAAAATGAACCATCCCAGGATAAACCCGCTCACGAAAAGCAGCGAGTACCACCTGAGTTCGAAACCACCTATGTGAAATATCGCGGGGTTAACGTTCCACCGCACAACCAATGCTTCCATATCTTATAGACCGCCCATTTGGGACTAGCCTACAAATATAGTAATTCTTTGTTAAAGATTATCAGTCTTTTGTCGACAAAAGACGGAAGCATCCCGTTTTACAGTTCGTTGGGGATGAAGATGCCGAAGGCGGCGCAGGCCTGCTCCGCAGTGGAGTCCGTGAACTTTTCGCGGGGATTGCGGGACACGTTGAAGGCGCGGTACTGCCAGTTGCCCCACCACGACGCAGTTACAGGCTGTACACCGGCCGCTGTTACAAGGCCGGGACGGCTGCTGTTCCTGGTTGAAAGCGTTACCCAGCCTTCGGGACGGTACTGATACCCCGCCTTGATTACGATGAGCGAGCCTTCCGGAATCTCGTCCCTGCCGTAGATGGGCGTTGTCACGAATTCGTCCAGATTGGACTGGGTGCTGTTTTCGTGAGTGTACATGGTAGAGAGCATGGTGCCGTTGCCTGAATTGTAGTAGGCGAACTTGGTCCAGGAAATATCCTTCTGCGTATAATCCTGCGGATTCATCCCGGCGGCGCGGATATAGTCTTCCAGAGTTTCCGCCTGCGCATCCGGATCCGGGGGGTATGACGATTCGGTAACCTTGAAGGGTTCTTTGACCGCATTTGCCGCCGCTTCCCTGATCGCGTCAAGCTGCGTTTGAGTGTAGGAATACTGCGTGGGGTGCCAGGTAATCTTTTCAATATCGGCCCCGAAGAGGGCTCCGGCCCATACAAGGGATGCCGTAAACCTTCCCACGTCGTAGGACAGATGATATCCGTCGCGGGTCACATTGTCCCCATACAGGCTGGTGCGAATGTTCTGGATGGCAGTGCCGGAGGGGATGATTCCCTCGAAATCGGCCCGCTGGAGGACAACATCCTTTACGGCGGAAAGGATGGCACTGTACATTGTGGCCTGGGATGAACCGTAATTGGGGAATGCAGAATGGGTGGAGTTTCCCTGATACGCCCAGGTCATGTGCCAGTAGAGCTTTGCCTTCGGGCAGTGCTCCTTCACCACCGACAGTACCGTTTCCAGATACGGCGAATAGCTGGAGGCCACACCGGAAACGCCGCTGGCCTGCTGAAGGGTAATGTAGTCCCACTCCCTTTCGTCCAGTGCATCCAGCGGTTTGAAAGAAGCCGTGGACGTCCATTCGCCGGTTGTATTCTTATAATAAGTATATGCGGCGCTGTTTGCCGTGAAATTTCCAGCATGCTTTTCCAGACTGCAACCTCCGATATATAGATTGCCAAGCACAATCTCCTCCGCGCCGGCATCCTTGAGGATGTGGAACAGATACTGCATTCCATCCACCGAAAAACTGTTGCCGATGGCAAGGATGCTTATACTTTTGGGGGCCGACGGAGTCTCCGGCTTTTCCTCCGGCCGGGGAGGAGTATCCCTGTGACAGGCCGATGCCCCCAGCGAGATGAAAAGGCCGGCCAGGATCGAAATAATTCCTTTTATGGTCATAGTGTGTTATTTAGTGGCTCTTACGTAAATGCTCAGGGGCAGGGTTTTCCCGAAAGAGTCCCCGAGGCACAGCTCACCGCTCTCCAGGGATTTGATTCCGCCCTTGAAGGCCTGTTTCACAACCGTTTCGCCAAGAGTGGCGGAATATCCGTTGGAGTATAGGTTCAGCACCACGAAACTGTCCCGCGGTGCCAGGATCTCGCCCACGTTTTCCAGCATGCCGAAAAGCAGTTCGTCCAGTTTCCATTTTTCGCCGTCGGGACCGTGGCCATAGGCCGGAGGATCCAGAATGATGCCGTCGTAACGGTTCCCGCGGCGGGCCTCCCTGCGGGCAAACTTCAGAGCATCCTCAACAACCCAGCGGATGCCGTCCAGGCCGCTGCGCTCCATGTTTTCGCGCGCCCAGGTTACAACCTGCCGCACGGAATCCAGATGCGTCACATCGGCCCCCGCGCATTTCGCCGCCAGGGACGCCGCGCCGGTATATGCAAACAGGTTCAGCACCTTGGGAGCGGGTAGCCCGTTAGCCTTGTGGATACGCGCCAGGCGCGATGTTTCGCGGAAAATGTACTCCCAGTTGGGGGCCTGCTCCGGGAACACGCCCACGTGCTTGAACGCGGTGAGGCCAAGGCGAAGGCTCAGGTGCAGGTCGCTTGCCGCGTGGGTATCGGCCTCAGGGGCTCCGTTATACACTATCCACCACTGGTCTTCCATCTTTTTGAGACGGTTCCACGTTCCGCTGTCTTCCTTTCCCGCCTTGCCGAATCCGGCCCCGGGAGTGAAGCTCACGTGGGCGAGCCTTTGCCACTGGGCATCGGCCATGGAGGGCCTCCAGAGGGCCTTGGGCTCCGGACGGCGGAGAATGTACTTTCCGAAGCGCTCCAGCTTTTCCCCATTTCCGGAGTCAAGGAGCTCATAGTCTTTCCAATACGCTGCTGGATATTCGATGGCCATTGCGAGAAAACGATTAATCAAGTGCAAATATACTGATTTTCCTTGAAGGGGCTATAAATTATTAATAAAATAATTTTGTTATATATAAAATAATTTTTACCTTTGCACATGAGAGTAATTGCTATATCAACTTTAAGGGACTATTGGAGCAAGCACGCGGAAACCAAACAGCCGCTGAGCGAGTGGTATGTCAAGACCTGCAATGCACATTGGAAATCGCTGCAGGATATGAGGAATGATTTCAACTCGGTGGATTATGTGGGAAATCAGCGCTATGTTTTCAATATTAAGGGTAACAACTATCGGCTTGTCGTTGCCGTTAAGTTTACACCGGAACTGGTATATATCCGGTTCGTGGGAACACCTGATGAGTATAGCAGAATTGATGTTTCAAAGATATAGAACATGGCACAACTCAAGAACGAACAGCAATACAGGGCGATGATGCACCGTATTGACGAACTCTTTTTCGACACGGATGAGAGTACTCCTGCAGACGATCCCCGTCTGCAGGAACTTGACGTTTTGTCCGCTCTTGTGGAGGAATACGAAAAGGAGCACTTCCCGATAGAAACTCCGAGCCTGGCGAGCACACTGTTAGCCCGCCTTTCCGAACTCAATATTACTCAGAAAGAAATGGCCGTGCTTCTGGGAATGACCGCCTCCCGGCTTAGTTCAATCATCTGCGGAAAAACCAATCCCACTTACGAACAGGCCAGGGTAATCGCCACCCGTCTGAACATCTCCCCCGCAATCGTCCTTGCCTGCTAACGGATTCCGTAGCGCCGTAGGATTCTCTGAACCGGCTTTCTGATGCTGCGGGCCCAAAGGGTGTAACCATAGTCGCCCGGATGGGTCCCGTCCACGGAAGTGTAATGGTCCGGGGAGGTGGCGTTGGTGCTGGTAATGAAATACACGTCTTTGTATTTGCGTCGCGCCTCCTTCATAAGGTCTGCGACAACCTTGATGCGGCCTGCCTCGTATTCATCGGCCTTGAGGTTAAAGTTCCTTCGCTCCCGATATATTGTCTGCTGGAATATGAGGGGCTTTCCGGGATGGGCTGCCTGAAGTGCCTCGATGAAGGGGAACAGTCTCTCGCGGATTTCCTCCGGAGAGGGGTTGGAGAATGTGTCGAACAGGAAAGCATCCACATCTGGTGCTTCACACAGGGTAGCGGCAAAGTAATCCTGCAGACGGCAGCGGCCGCTTACGCCGAGATTCAGGAACTGGATTCCGGTTTCGCGGGAAAGGATGGACGGATAGGCCATCCCGGCTTTGGAGGTGGAGGCTCCGTGAGTGAAACTGGAGCCGAAAACCACAACCCGGTGACGGAATGGATTCTCCAGCGGTTCCAGCATATAACCGTCCTCGACGCCGATTTTTACCGACGCCATCTCGCTGCGCACGGGAAGATACAGAAGACACTCCTTAACACTGGTATCCATATCCTTAATGAGGTTCACGGGTTTGTCCAAAGAGTTGTCGTTCTGAAGCCCCGCGGCCGCCCACATCCATTTGCCGTTTTTCTTTATATACAGGTCAAATCCCCTGCCCGCAAATCCGGTTGTTCCTCCGCCGAAATAAGGCCTCACATATACAGGAAGCACTCTTATCGAGGGAGAGTCGGTGCGAAACGCCACCGCAATCCCGGCCGACTCCGCCACAAGCGACAACTCCTGGGTGGTGAAACCGTGGAAACGGGCCGTGTCGATACGGTGATAGGGATTAGGCGTATCAGGGAAAACCTTCCCCGTGAGCGTGAGTGCCGACGCCTCAACGTAATTGTATTCCTGTCCCATTAATGCCGATGACGCCATAACCAGCGCCAGCAGCACGAGTATTATTTTTCTTGCCATATAAAAAAGGGGCCGGCCGGCAAAGCCAGCCAGCCCCTGAGCAATAACAAACGAATGAAGAAAAACTATTGAATAGTAATTCTGTAGATACTCTTCGCGCTCTTATTCGACAGATAAATATGACTACCTGCGCTGTCTAAAGCCAAACCGTCGATGCTTGTCAGAGCACCACTTTCAGTAATAGTCATGAGTGTTCCGTCTTCAAGTCCGGTTGCACCGCGAACAAGTTTTCTAACGGCGTAGGTATCTGCGATATAAAGGTTTCCAGACGAATCAAATTCCATTTGCAGCATATTCGCGCCGAATGCCGCCGCAGAAGATGCGCCATCTTTTAATGCCGCATAACTGCCGGCTTTAGTACCAGAGCCGAACACTTCCACAGGTGTCGCGCCCTGGGCGGAGACGCGATAAAGCTTGAAGCATTCAGAAGGCGTTCCGGAAGACGCGGAAACAGCAACTATCATCGAACCATCAGTATCAAACGCAAATGCAAGAGGCCAGGCTTTTCCTGTGGAAGGTGTTATCAGGCTGAAATCCGCATACACCTCAGGATCAACGGCACCGGGCACATTGTTCTTGTACACATGAATCTTACCAGCATTGGAACCATCGCCACGCCCAAGCACATACACACTGCCATTATACTCTTTAATCTGCATCGCCTGGTTAATACCGGTAGCAGCTATAGAGTATATCTGAGTTGTCAAATCGTACTTGTATATGCCATTGCCTGTTGCTCCGACCTTATTTGCAATCCAAAGATTATTACCAACCTTGCATACGCCATATGGATACTGGGGAT
>JAEEUZ010000200.1 GCA_016290725.1 Bacteroidales bacterium
CGTAACTCGTCGGAGGTGAGGGGAACGGCGCGGGCGGTTACATCGGCATCCGGGTAGCGGACTGCGAAGTCGCGCATGGAGCGCTTGTCAAGCGGGGCCGATTCCAAAACGCGGTACCACCTGCCGAATGGCTGGAGCGCGGCCTGGGGCTCATCGGCGAAATACAGATGCGCGCTGGCGCCGGCCTTGAGAAGCCCATATCGCTGGCTCAGGAGTTTGAAGCAGCCGGCCTTGAGGAGGGCCTTGCCGGGGACGAATAGATGGGAGGGGAGTTCGGCGGGGGCGAACATTGCCTGGGCCGATTGCTCCCCGGCGGGGGAGAACTGCAGGGTGCTGCCGCCATCGGCAACGGTTATGGTATAACCGCCGGTGTGGTCGCGGTCCAGAAGGAAGAGGAGCTCCTTGCACTCGCCATCGGCCCCCACAACGTGCACTTCGCGCACTTGCTGCCCCAGTTCGCCGGCTCCGAGGCTGATGTCCAGCATGGGGGAAAGTTTTATCAAAACGAAGCGCGCGTAGGAGAATAACTCCGGGAGAAGCGCGGTAACGTCCGGCGAGCAATCCGCGATGCGGAACACCTTGCCGCCGCGGTTATCCCTCCGTGCCGGATCCAGAAAGAACGCATCGGCCTTGAAGCTGCCCAGAATGCCTTTCACGGCTCCCGGTGCCACTTCGGCGCAGCTGAACTGCACCCCCTCCACTCCCAGCTCCGCGAAATTATGCCTCGCCGCCTCCACCAGCTCCGCCTTCATATCATTGTACAGCACCTTGCACCCGGCTTTCGCGAAAGCCCATGCATCTACCCCCAAACCTCCAGTGAGATCTGCGATGTTGCCCACCTGCAGCAATTTTGATTTATAGTCTGCAGTCTCGGAGGAACTGCACTGTTCTGCGCTAAGGGGCAGGGGAAAGTGCAGGGAGGGCACTTCCACCCACTCGGGAACCTTGCCGGAGAGTTTCCGGCGGGCCTCCAGGGTGGAGAGGGCCAGGGGAAAGTCGGCAAAATCGGCATACCGGTCCCGGGCGAGGGCCAGGGCGGCGGGATCATCGGCCTGATGCTGTAATATGAAATCGGCAAAAATCATTGTTGCAAAGGTAGAAAAATATAGTTAAATTTGTAGATGTGAAAACATTAAAAACTCGATAACCTATGAAAGACTTCAAGCAGGCAGCCAACAGTTGGCTTCAGGGCAACTTCGACGAGGAGACCAAAGCCCAGGTAAAACAGCTAATGGACACGGATCCCGTGGGGCTGGAAGACGCATTCTACCGCAATCTGGAATTCGGTACAGGCGGCCTCCGCGGTACTATGGGCGTGGGCACCAACCGCATGAACAAGTACACCGTGGGAATGGCAACCCAGGGCCTGGCCAACTACATCAAGGAGCACGTGGCCGGCTCCAGAAGCGTCTGCATTTCATACGATTCGCGCAATAATTCGGCCCTGTTCGCAAAGATAAGTGCCGATGTCCTCTCCAACAACGGCATCCACGTGTATCTGTTCGACGCCCTCCGTCCCACTCCGGAGCTCAGCTACAGCATCCGCCTGAAGGGTGCCACCGCCGGAATCATGGTAACCGCAAGCCACAACCCCAAGGAATACAACGGCTACAAGGTCTTCTGGAGCGACGGCGGCCAGATCACCGCACCGGTGGATAAAGACATCGTGGCCGAAGTGGCCAAGATAGAGGACCCTGCGGATGTCCGCTTCACCCCGGTGGAAGGGGAGGAACTTGGCGGCATCGAAATGATGGGGGCCGATGTGGACGAGCGCTACCTCACGGACCAGCTCTCCCTGATGCTCAGCCCGGATTCGGTGAAAAGGCACGCCGATCTGAAGATAGTCTATACGCCCCTTCACGGCTGCGGCGTACGCCTTATGCCGGAGGCCCTTAAGCGCATCGGCTTCACCAATATCATCCACGTTCCGGAGCAAGATATCAACGACGGCAACTTCCCCACGGTGGTTTCACCCAATCCGGAAGAGCCCGCCGCAATGGCCATGGCCCTGGCAAAGGCCGATGAATCCGGCGCAGACCTTGTCCTCGCCACGGACCCGGACGCAGACCGCCTCGGCATCGCCGTCCGCGACGACGACGGCAAGATGGTTCAGCTCACCGGCAACCAAACCTGGAGCCTGCTCACGTACTATATCTTAAGGCGCTGGAAGGAGCTGGGTAAACTGGACGGCAAGCAGTACTGCGTGAAGACCATCGTCACTTCCGAACTTATTGCAGCTATCTGCGAGAGCTTCGGCGTAAAGTGTTACAATGTTCTCACAGGCTTCAAGTACATCGCGGAGATTCAGAAGCAGCAGGACGGCAAAGCGGAATTCATCTGCGGAGGAGAGGAAAGCTACGGCTTCAACCTTGGAAGTTTCGTGCGCGATAAGTGCGCCCAGGTTGCAGGCTGCGCGGTTGCGGAATGCGCCGCCTGGGCTGCCGATCAGGGCATGACACTCTGGCAGCTGCTGCAGAAAGTGTACAAAGAATACGGCTTGTATCTGGAGAAGATGGTGTACATTGTGCGAAAGGGTAAATCCGGCGCAGAGGAAATCCAGAAGATCATGGCAGACTACCGTGCATGCCCTCCCGCAGAGATCGCCGGCAGCCCCCTCGCCAAGGTTATCGACTACAACAAGCCGGAAGAAACGGGCCTTCCCAAGAGCAACGTCCTGCAGTTCTTCAACGAGGCCGGCGACGTGGTCACCGTACGTCCCTCCGGCACTGAACCCAAGATCAAGTTCTACTTCGGTGCCCGCGGCTCCTCCGCCCCCGCCAAGATCGACGCCCTCAAGGCTCAGTTCATCAGATAGTATGATTTGTCAAGTCGAGCTGCGTGAAATGTAACTCGCTGTAAATTAATAAATAACGCATTTTGAGGTGGGAATTTTTCCCACCTCAAATCGCATAAACGCCTACTACTCAGGCACTTGTATTTCACGATGTTTACCAGGGCTCGGGCGTCAGCCACGGCAAAAGAGCCGCTGAAAAGTGTATGCCGTCCCTAAAGGGTGGAGCGGGTGATGAGGGTTCGGAATATATGCGATGAGGCTATTGCGTGGCCGGAGGCCCACCCCTGAAGAATTCAGTCTCACTCCTAAGCAAAACGGAAAAGCCACGGCTTGAACGGTTTGCGAAATCCTCTTCCTTGTGTGTGCCGGCCTTGTGTGGAGGAATTTCTGCGCGGTAGCCAGGTGCGGCTCTTTTCCCGTGGCGGTTAATAAGGTGGTTTGCAGTTAATTAGTCCGCCACGACAAAAAGGTGGGAAGGCCCCGACCGTGCGTAGAGGTCCAGGCCTTGGCACCTCTA
>JAEEUZ010000046.1 GCA_016290725.1 Bacteroidales bacterium
GATCGCGGCGCATCAGGGCAAGTTCATATCGTCCCGTAGCGAAGAGTCCATACTCAAGGAAGTGAGGGCGCTGAACTCGCTGCCGGATTTTGCGGGGAACATTTCGGACGTGGGTGCGCCTACGGCCAACATGTACGGAATGCACGGGAAGAACCAGGAGCTGTGCGCAAAGTGCCGCAGGCGCTCGTGCCTGTTCCCCGCGCGCTGCCCCAACCTCAACTGCGACCATACCCGGCTGATGGAGCTGTACAGGCGGATAGACTCCACTAAGGGCATCCGGCACAGCTACATCGGCAGCGGAATACGCTACGACCTGTTCCTCACGGGAAGCGGATTCGTGGACGACAGTTCCAAGCCGTACCTGAAAACACTGGTGCTGGACCACACTTCTGGCCGACTCAAGGTGGCGCCCGAGCACACCGAAGACCACGTGCTTCAGAAGATGGCCAAGCCGTCGTTCCGCCTTTTCGAAAGGCTGCGAAACGAATTCGACAAAGTGAACCGCGAAGCCGGCACCCACGTTGGCCTTGTCCCCTATTTCATATCGTCCCATCCCGGCTGCCGCCTCGCCGACATGGAGAAGCTCGCCGCGAACCCCGCGCTCAAGGGAATTTGGATGGACCAGGTGCAGGATTTCACGCCCACTCCGATGACGGCATCCTCGGTTATGTTCTACACCGGACTGGACCCGAGAGACTTCTCGGAGGTGTTCTGCGAGCACGATTTGGATAAAAAAAGGCGCCAGAAAGCACTTTTCTTCAAAAATTCTGCAAAAAAAGGTGGAAATCGCTTGCAAGGTTCAAAACAATCCCGTAATATTGCAGGGCGAAACCTAAACAAGAAATAACAAGATATGGCAGACAACAAGAAAAGGCATGTCGTGAGTTTTGAAAAAATGTCTCAACACCCGGATTTAGCGGCGGCATTTGCAGAGAAGTATCCCAAGGGCTTTTCGGATTATCTGAACGACGTAATTAAATATCCGAAACCGGACGGCACATTCTTCTATGCAGTAACCGTAGAAGTACCGGATGCCATCTATCTTGTAAAGATCAACATCAAGACGGACGATCTGGAAGATGTAGCCCGCTGGCTGGAGGGAGAAGAAGACGCGGAGAACGAGGCAGTGGCCGGAGACAGCGCAGATGCAGCGGACGGCGCAGGAGAAACCCTCCCGGACGACAATATCGCCCAGTACTCCTCCGGAGCGGAAGACGAATAAACCCTTATGGCAAACCGCAAGGGAATAAAATATCTCTGGGGCCCTTTCCGGGCCCTTTTGCGTAAGATGAACCAGCGCGACAAAGTGCTGGTGCTTTCCCTTGTGACAGGCATACTCTGCGGCCTTGCCGCCGTTCTTCTCAAGCTTTCCATCCACTGGATAACCGGCGGCCTGGACACGGCCTTCCACGGGAGCCGATGGCCATGGCTTTTCCTCCCCGGCATCGGCATGCTCCTCAGCCTTATTATAGTAAGGTATATAGTAAAGGACAATATCGGCCACGGAGTAACCAAGGTGCTGCAGGCCGTTTCCCGGAACGAATCCAGGATCAAACCCCACAACACCTGGTCTTCAATGATTACCAGCGCCCTCACCATCGGCTTCGGCGGTTCGGTGGGTGCAGAGGCGCCGATAGTGTATACGGGCGCCGCCATCGGCTCAAACCTGGCCCGTTACTGCGGGCTGGATTTCAAGGGTATGACGCTGCTTCTCGGCTGCGGAGCCGCCGGTGCCGTTTCCGGCTTCTTCAATGCCCCGCTGGCAGGTCTGCTGTTCACGATGGAGATTCTGTTCTTCAACAACGCCATGAACAGCGTGCTGCCGCTCATGCTCAGCTCCATCAGCGCCACGGTGGTGTCTTATCTCATACTCGGGCGGGATGTCATCTTCGATGTGGCCATCGTGCCCTTCGCCATGAAAAACATCCCCTGGTACATGGTGCTGGGCGTTTTCTGCGGTCTGTGTTCGCTGTATTTCCTGCGGACCACGCTTTTTATGGAGGATCTTCTTGGCAAGCTGAAGAATCCATACCTAAGGTGGATACTCTGCGCCGCAGCTCTCGGAGCGCTGATATACTTCCTGCCGCCCCTCAAGGGCGAGGGCTACGAATCTCTCTCTCCCCTTCTGCAGAACGAGTATGCCGGTCCGGTGTGGATATTCGCCGTAATCCTGGTGCTAAAGGTTTTCTCCATGACCTTTACCAATTCCGGAGGCGGAGTTGGCGGCACCTTCGGTCCCACCCTGTTCATGGGGGCCATAGCGGGATTCGTGGGGGCATCGCTCATCAATCTGATTAATCCCGGGATGGTGCCGGTTCCAAACTTCGTCCTAGTTGGCATGGCCGGTCTCATGGCGGGCGTGATGCAGGCACCGCTCACCGCGATATTCCTCATTGCAGAGGTGTGCGGAGGGTATGAGCTGCTCTTCCCGCTCATCATCACCGCCACCGTTTCGCACCTTACAATGCGCATCTTCGAGAAGTACTCCATCTACACCAAGCGCGTTGCCGCAAGCGGAGAACTCCTCACCCACGACTCGGATCAGGCGGTGCTTGCGCTCATGAAGCAATCGGCCCTCATAGAAACGGATTTCATTCCTCTGGGGGTAAACGACAGCCTTGGGGACATCGCCCGCGCCGTATCGGAAACCCAGCGCAACATCTTCCCCGTGCTGGACGGCAAAAAGCGCTTCCAGGGCTTTGTGGACATGACTGCAATCCGCAGAGACATGTTCCGCCAGGACCTGTACGAAACCCGCCACGTGAACAATTACATGAAGCCCGCCCCCGAATTCATCTTCGAAGGCGAGCCTATGGACAGCGTGATGCGCAAGTTCGAAAAGTCCGGCGCCTGGAACCTGCCCGTGGTAAAGGAAGACTACACCTACCTCGGCTTCATCTCCAAGAGCAGCATCTTCAGCGTATATCGGGAGAGCATCAAGGACGTGAGCCCTTCAGATACTTAAGCCAGAAGGCCTGGTCGCATTCGTCGGAGTGACGGCCCTGATAGCCGCGGTATCCGTGCATCGCGTCGGGATAAATCATGAATTCAAAATCGGAACCCACCTTGTGAAGGGCGTCAATCAGCTTCAGAGTGTTCTGGAAGTGTACATTGTCGTCGCCGGTACCGTGGGTGAGTTTCAGCATCACCGAGCCGTCGGAACCGGGTTCCACCCTGTAGCAGGAGGCGTATTGGAGCACCTGCGAGTCCCGGTAGCCATCCGGATTGTCTTCCGGGGTGGACATGAAACGCTCCGTATAATGCGTATCGTAGAGCATCCAGTCATACACGCCGCCGCCGGCAATGCCGTAGTGGTATGCGTCCGGGGCAGTCATCACCAGCATGGCTGTCATGGTGCCGCCGAAGGAGAAGCCTTCCACGCCGATTTTATCGGCCTGGACATAAGGCAGATCCTGAAGGTAGCGGGCCCAGGCGATGAAGTCCTGCACCTCAACGGTGTTCAGGTGCTTGTAGATCATGTCCAGCCCGGCGCGGCCGTTGTGGCCGGAGGCGCGGCAATCGGCAATGAGTTCGATTATGCCATTTTCCGAATACCACTGATAACGCGAAGGGAAAACCCAGCGGTCGTGAACCTGCGGGGTGTCCGGGCCGCCGTAGATATCGACATGTACGGGATATTTCTTCGAAGGGTCGAAATCCGCCGGGTAATAAATCACGCCCGGGAGCTCGAAGCCGTCATTTTCGATCGTTATTATCTTGCCGATGCCTTCCGCCACGAAATCCGGCCCCGCCATGGAAGCCACCTTGTACGACTTGGCTGGCTTCTTCGTATTGTACAGCCACACTTCCCAGGGGGTATCCAGCGCCGACTGAATCACGCTTACGTACTTCCCGTCCGGGGAGAATGAGGCCGATAAGGCATTCTTGCTCACATCCGACACTGCGGTAATCTTGCCCTTGGGTGTGACCTTATAAAGGGCCGATGCCACCCGCGAATCCCTTTCCGCAAGGAAATACAGCGTGCCGTCCTCTTCTACTCTCACCAGTTCCATGCGCCAGTTGGGGCCGTCGGTGAGGCGCTTGAACTGCGAGCCGTCGTAGGACAGGAAGTACGCCTGCTGCCATCCGGTTTCGAAATTGCGCACCATGTACAGGCCCTTGCCGGTGAAAAGCATTCCCTCCGGCCAGTCCAGCCAGGTGGAATACGTCTCGTGGTATATCGCTTTCTTGCTGCCATCACTTGCAGCTACGGCATAAAGGTCCAGCGTATTCTGGATGCGGAGCTCGCGGGGAACGAAAAGAGTGCGGGAATCATCGCCCCAGAAAGGCGTGCCGAAGTACTGGTCTTCGGTGGAGTCAAAATCGGCCCATACAATGTTGGAGGGATTGGCAAGGTCGATGAAGCCGATCCGCACCTGAGGGTTCTTCTCCCCCGCCTTGGGATAGCGTGTTTGGCGAAGAATCCCGTCCTGGCCCTCAGGCGAATATATGGGAAACATTGGCACCTCGGTGTCGTCGAAACGGTAGAAGGCGATCTTGCGTGAATCCGGGCTCCACCAGAACGCGCGGTACTTGGACGGACGCCCGAAAATCTCCTCGTAGTACACCCAGGATGCATATCCGTTGTACACGGTGGGGCCGCCGTCGAAGGTGAGCCTTGTTTCCGGACCGCCACTCACGGGAATCACATACAGATCCCCGTCACGGGTGAAGGCGACAAGCGTGGAATCCGGCGAGAACGTGGCGTTCACCGCACCTTTCGGCTGCACCGGAATCCCGCTATACCTCTCCGGGCTCTTCACGCCCTCCACCTTTTCCCACTTGGGCACCTTTATGCCGAAGCCATCCACAAACGACCCGTCGTAAGAATACAGCACCATTGAGTTTGACACCCACTTGCACTCCGAAGGAATGGGCATGAACTCCTGCCCCTTAAGGCCAGCCGCCGCCAGGAGCGCAATCGCCGCCGCAAGAACTACTTTCTTCATCATCTATTCGTTTTGTTATATGGCAAAATTACTCATTTTTCCCTTGCCGCGCAAACTCATCCAGGAAAACACCCCAAATCCTGGACGAAACCAGGGTAATCGCCATCTCATCCCGGAAAACACCCCGAATCCTGGATGACCGAAGGCCGTTTTCTCCCGTCGAATCTGCGGGGGGCTACGCAATGCCCTCCTCGATTCGCCGAGGAAAACTGCCCGCCCCAAGCCTGCGCACACGCGTGTTTATGGAGAAGATGTGATTTTATGCCAGGGAACTTCTCCAAAACTACTGGACAGACGCGAACTATTGGAGAAGATCAAGCCCATGAAATCACAACTTCCCCAAGGATGGGTGTCTGTAGCTGGATAGGAGTTGTCTGGTCGGTTGCGAATTGGGTTATTGCGAAAGGCACGAAAGAGCCATTTCGTGTGTCTCGCGACCAATTATTGCCGGGTTTTGCAGAGTTGCAATGCCGCGCAAAACTCAGCAGAAGCACTCGGGGCGGAAGTTCACGAGGTAGACGCGGGAGGTGGCGCGGGTGAGGGCGGTGTAGAGCCACTTCAGATCGTCCAGGGTTACCTCGTCCTGCCAGAAGGGATTGTCGATGAAAACGCAGTCCCACTGGCCGCCCTGGGATTTGTGGGCAGTAATCGCATGTGCGTACTTAATCTGCAGCGCGTTGAAAAACGGGTCCGCATGAACGGCGTCGAAGCGCTGCTTTTTGGTACGGAGGTGGCTATAGTCTTCGGAGACACCTTCATACAGAGTGCGGGACTGCTCGTAAGTTAGGGCCGGGGCTTCGGACTCAAGCGTGTCCAGAAGGATTTTCGCCACGAGTTCCTGGTCGCCGTAATCGGGGAACGCAAGGCGGGCCTCCGCGAACTGGAAGCCGTAGCGCTCTTCATAACGAGATACGCGGAGGATACGCGCGATGTCTCCGTTGGCGATATAGTCCGTACCCTCGAAATCGTCCATGCCGTAGTAGCAGTTCTTCACCACCATCAGGCGGTCTTCACGTACCAGCCTTTCCTCGCGGAACAGCACCTGGGCGCGGATTCCGGCGTTGTAGCGGTTTGCGCGGCGGTTGGACCGGCACAACACCACGGTGCTGTCTTCCCCGTAACGGGAATATGCCTCGGAAAGCGTGTCGATGAGTTCTCCCCCTCCGATGCTCACGACATCCTCCGATACCGTAAGGCCCAAGTCGCGCAACTCCACTAAGGCGCCATCGGCAATCATGGTCCTCAACATAGTGGCATTGCGAAGTATCCCCGAACCGGCCTGCTGGCGGACCACCTCGGAGAGCGTCTCGAAGCGCACACCCCCGGCTCCAGACATGTACTCCATCGACAAGGCCGGCGATACGTCCAGGCCGACGGGCGGCAGCTGGGCATCGTCGCCAAGCATTATCATCTTGCAGTCCGTTCCATTGCGGAGGAACTCCACCAGGTCCAGCAGCAGATTTCCGGAGCCGAACATGGCCTTCTCGCTCTCGGTATCCGTGCCGATGAGCGACACCTCGTCCACAACGTACAGGGTTCCGCGGGCCTTGTTGGGCGCAAGCTTGAACTTGCCCATCCCATCGGCCCCCATCGAACTCTGCCGGTAAATATGCTTGTGGATGGTGCTGGCGGCCATTCCGGAGTACTGCGAGAGAACTTTCGCGGCTCGGCCCGTGGGAGCCAGAAGGACGCATGGCACCTTGAGCTCCCGCATGGAGGCCAGCACGGCGCTCACGGCCGTCGTCTTGCCCGTTCCGGCATAGCCGTTCACCACCAGGATGTCGCCGTCGTCGCCGGTCAGAAACCGGCCTATGGTATCAAAAAGGCGAAGCTGGTCCCCAGTAGCTTCCCACTGGAGATGGTGAATAAAGGAATCTGTGAGAAAAGCGCTCCTTTCCATTACTTCTGCTTGGGACTGAAGATGGAAATGAACACTGCAAGGACGGGATAAATCTCCACTCGGCCAAGGAACATGTCCAGCGAGAAGATGAACTTGATGGCTGCGGGCTCCGCATTGTAATTGCCCATGGAGCCGATACTGCCGATGGAAGGCCCCACATTGCCCAGCGAGGCGATGGAACCGGTGATGGCATGGCCGTTGGGGTCCCCAATCAGAAGGCAAAGCATGGACGATATCGCCAGGATGAGGAAGTACATTGCAATGTAAAGTATCATGGGATACACTTCCTCGTCATGGATGGTTTTGCGGCCGAGTTTCACCTCGTTCACGGATGAGGGATGGAGCGCCCGGAGTATCTGGCTCTTGATGGCCTTCCACAGCACAATGATGCGGTCCATCTTGAGGCCGCAGGTCGTGGACCCGGCGCAGCCGCAAACGAGGCTTGCCAGAATGAGCACGAAGCACGGCACCATGGGCCAGGTTGAATTGTCCGATATGGCCAAACCTGATGTGGATGCGTAACTGAACACGTGGAAGGCTCCGGCAAGGAAAGGATCCGCCCAGCCGGTATCCACATTATGAATCTTCAGCGAGAACCCGCTTATCAGTGCGCCCAGCACCAGGAAGAATGCATAAGCCTTGAGCACGTGGTTGTTCAGCGGACGCAGCGAACGGGTTGCAATCGTTATGAATATGATGCCGAAATGGATGGAGGCCAGGAACATGAACAGGATGGTGAGCCAGGCGATGAGGGGGCTCTGGAAATGGCCGATGGACAGGTTCCTTGACGAGAAACCGCCGGTTGCGCTCACGCTGAAGGAGTGGCAGATGGCGTCGAACGGCGACATGCCTGCCGCCCAGTAGGAGAAGAACGCCAGTGCGCAGATTCCCAGATACACATAGGCGAAGATGTATACGGTCTTGTTCGCCCTTGAGCGGTAGTCTCCCCTGGAAAGGGAGGATAGTTCCATGTTCGTGAGCCTAAGGCGCACGGGTGACGAGGTGGGAATAATCAGCAGCAGGAACACCACAACGCCCAAACCGCCTATAAAGTGCGTGGACGCCCTCCAGAAAAGGAGGCTCCTGGGCAGGGCTTCCACATCTTCCAGGATCGTGGATCCGGTGGTAGTGAAGCCTGAAACGCTCTCGAACCAGGCGTTCGCCAGGGTGAACGGGCCGCCCCAAAGCGCATACGGCAGCATGCCGAACACGAAGGACAGCAGCCACGACAGGAAAATAATCATGTAGCCGTCCTTGAGCGTGATATCGGGCGATTTCCTCACGAAGATGAAGGGAAACACCCCCACCACGAAGGTGATGAAGAAGCTTATGGACAGTGCGGCCAGCGCGCTGTCGTTTCCGTTCGCGATTGAAACGAGCATCGACAGCAGCATGAAGAGGGCATCCACCAGAAGGGCGATGCCCACGTTCCGCGAAATGACCTTAAGATTCATGGCCTCTGTCCCTGATATCCTTGATTCTGCGCTCCAGCGTGCGGTTTTCTTCCGTGAGTTCCATTATGCCGGAATTCAGCTCCGAAAGCTGGTCGTCCCCTTCGAAGGTATAACTGTACTTCCGCCGGAAGGTTCGGTAATTGTCCAGCGAGCTAAGCATCTTGTAGAGCGGATTCACGTAGTACACCGTGATGAAGAACATCAGCAGGAGCACCAGGACGATGCCCACGCCCACCGCCACCGCGCCGGGGATGATGCTGCGGTAGAAGCCCCTTTCGAAGGTGGCCGAGTTTTGCTGAAGGTCCTCGTACATGGCCTCCGACAGCTCCGTGATGTCGCTTCTCATGCGGTTGAACACGGGCTGCAGACGCTCGAAGTACCAGGTCCTGGAGTTGAAATCGCTCTCGATGATGGTTTCCAGCTCCAGGGATGTGAGCATGTAGGCCGAATACGAATACAACACCGAATCCGCCAGGGGAACCGAGCGGCGGAGGGTGAACGAGCCTTTGAGGGAGTCGCAGTAGGTGACGAACTGTTCCTGGTCGAAGTCCGGCAGGGACGACAGAGATTCGTCGCCGATGACGGCGAGCACCTGCAGGTTATAGTTGTCCACCGCGCCCATCAGGTCGTGGGCCACGTTGATGCTCTTGATATTGTCTGCGATGAGTTCCGACACGTAGCTGGACATCTTCCGGTACTCCATGATGGAGATGACGCTCGAAATAAGCAGCACCACCGCAATGGCGCTGAGGCTCAGCACCATCTTCATTCGGAGCGAGAGCTTGAAGCCCTTCGACCAGTTACGGAATCTCTTGAACATACTCCTCCGGATTAAAAACACGCAAATATAGTGATTTTTTTAGAATTGCTTTTTTTAAAATTTTTTACTATTTTAGCACCGATAAACCGTGACCACATGCGAAATACATTTCTGGACAACTCTCGCAGCAAGAATGCCGCGCTCAAAAAGACCATTCTCCGCATCTGTATCGAGAACGGTGAACAGAGCATCGGCGCACTGAGCGAAAAACTGGATTCAAGCGTACCAACCGTCACAAAACTCATATCGGAGCTCATTGATGACGGCTTCATGGTAGACCTTGGCAAACAGGGCTCCGCCGGCGGCCGGCGTCCCAGCGTTTACGGTCTCAATCCGGATGCCGGGTACTTTGTGGGCGTGGACATCCGCAACACCCACGCAGGCTTCGCCGTAACGGATTTCAAGGGCAACCTGGTGAGTTTCCAGGACGACATCCCTTTCACCATGGAAAAGAACGAGGCCAGCGTCCGTGAAATAGCCGCCTCCATCAGGCGGTTCTTTGCCGATAACCAGATGGACTGGGAGCGCGTCCTCGGCCTTGGCATAAGCCTGGCCGGCCGAGTGAACCGCCTCACCGGATACAGCAACAACTACTCCTTCGATCCGGACCGCTCTATTGCCAGCATCCTGGAAGAAGAGCTGGAAGTTCCCGTGATTCTGGAGAACGACTCCCGCGCCATGACCTATGGCGAATTCATCTGCGGCACCATAAACAAAGAGCAGAACGTGCTCTTCGTGAACGTGAGCTGGGGCCTTGGCATGGGCATGGTGCTGGACGGCAGGCTCTTCTACGGCGCCTCCGGCTATTCCGGCGAGTTCGGCCACTTCCCTCTGCTGGACAACGATGTCATGTGCCGGTGCGGCAAAATCGGCTGCCTCGAAACCGGCGCCTCCGGCTCGGCCGTGGTGCGTCTGGTAACGGAACAGCTCAAGGCCGGCAGGTCATCGCTCCTGAAGGATAAGTACAAGAAGGAAGGCAAGGTGAACCTCAACGACATCTTCAAGGCCATCAAGCAGGAAGACGTGCTGTCCATCGAGGTGGTGGAAAAAGTGGGCGAAACCCTCGGGCGCGCGCTTGCAGGCCTTATCAACATTTTCAATCCGGAACTCGTGATAATCGGCGGTAAACTTGCCATGGCGGGAGATTATCTCCTCCTCCCCATCCGCAGCACCGTAAAGAAATACGCCCAGAACCTCGTGAACCGGGACACCACAATAAAATTCTCAACCCTCAAACGCCAGGCCGCGCCCGTGGGAGACTGCATGCTCTCGCGCAGCCACCTGCTCGGAGTACTGTAAAGCATGCCGGAGATTTCAAAGCGGGGCACCGCGATGCCCTCATCGCCAATCCGTAAACTAGCCCCTCTGGCTTCACTTGCCAAATCGCAGGGAGTAAAGGTATATCATCTGAACATCGGCCAGCCGGATCTTCCTTCGCCGCAGCAGGCCCTGGATGCCATCCACCAGGTGGACAGGAAAACCCTGGAGTACAGTCCCTCCGAAGGGAACGCGTCGCTCCGCGTGGCTCTTTCGCGCTATTACACCAGGATGGGCATCAACGTTTTCCCGGAAGAGATACTGGTAACCACCGGCGGGTCGGAAGCCATACTGTTCGCCTTCATGGCCTGCATGGACCCGGGCGACGAAATCATAATGGTGGAGCCCTGCTATGCCAATTATATCAGCATGGCGGTAACTGCCGGGATAGTGGTTAAAACCGTTACCTCACATATAGAGAACGGCTTTGCCCTTCCTCCCGTGGAAGAGTTCGAGAAAGCCATAACCCCCGCCACCAAGGCCATCATGCTGTGCAACCCGTCAAATCCGGGCGGCACCCTCTATACCAAAGAAGAACTGTACCAGCTTCGCGACATAGTGAAAAAGCACAACCTTTTCCTCATGTCAGACGAAGTGTACAGGGAATTCGTATACCGGGACGAGCCTTTCCTGTCGGCCCTCAGCCTTGGGATCGACCAGAATGTGGTTCTGATCGACTCGGTGTCCAAGCGCTACTCGGAATGCGGCATCCGCATCGGAGCGCTCATCAGCCGCAACCCGGAGGTGCGCGCCACCGTGCTGAAGTTCGCCCAGGCCCGCCTGAGTCCTCCCCTTCTTGGCCAGATCGCAGCGGAAGCCTCCATCGACGGAACGGAGAAATATTCCAGGGAATGCTTCCTGGAGTACAAGGCCCGGAGGGATTATTTCATCGACGCCCTGAACAAGATTCCGGGAGTGTTCTCCCCCATGCCGGAAGGCGCATTCTACACGATCGCCCAGCTTCCGGTTGATGATGCAGAGGATTTCTGCAAGTGGTGCCTCACGGATTTCAGCGACTCCAAGGAAACCGTAATGATGGCCCCCGCGGCCGGCTTCTATGGGGATCCGTCCCTTGGCCGCAAGCAGGTTCGCCTGGCCTATGTGCTTAAGATAGAAGACCTTAAGCGCTGCATAGAGATTCTCGGCAAAGCACTTGAAAAATATAATAGCACTAAATAACATGCAACACGAAGAACTTCTCCCCATCATTGCCAATTTCGCGATCAAGGGCAATGTCACCGAAATCAAACCCCTGGGCAACGGACTCATCAACGACACCCTCCTGGTGAAAACGGACGGTCCGGACAACTATGTGCTCCAGAGGATAAACAACGCCATCTTCAAGGACGTGGAGCTGCTCCAGCACAATATCGACTGCGCAACTGCCCACATCCGCCGCAAAGGCGCCATGACACTCACCTTCATCCCCTGCAAGGCCACTGGCAAAACCTACTGGACGGATGGCGAGAAATACTGGAGAGTATCCGTGTTCATCAAAGACGCCTTCACCTACGAAACCGTGAATCCGGAATACTCGTACTACGCCGGCAAAGCATTCGGCGAGTTCGAGGCCATGCTTGCCGATATTCCCGACAAGCTCGGGGAAACCATCCCTGATTTCCACAACATGGAGCTCCGTGCCAGGCAGCTTCGCGAAGCGGTGGAGGCCGATGCCGTGGGCCGCATGGCGGAACCCGAGGTGAAGGCCATCCTGGCGGATCTGCTGCCGTATGAAGAGGAAATGTGCAAGGCGGAGCGCCTCTACCGCGAGGGCAAGCTTCCCAAGCGCATCTGCCACTGCGACACCAAGGTGAACAACATGATGTTCGACGCCAAGGGCAACATCCTCTGCGTCATCGACCTGGATACCCTAATGCCGTCGTTCGTGTTCTCGGACTTCGGTGATTTCCTCCGCACCGCGGCCAACGCCGTTGCGGAAGACGATCCCGCAATCGACAAAGTGGACTTCAAGATGGACATCTTCGAAGCCTTCGCCAAGGGCTACATCGAATCGGCCAAGGTATTCCTCACCCCCATCGAGAAAGAGAATCTCCCCTACGCCGCCTGCCTCTTCCCTTACATGCAGGCCGTGCGCTTCTTTGCCGATTATATCAACGGCGACACATATTACAAGATCAAGTACCCGGAGCACAACCTCGTTCGCACCCGCAACCAGGTTGCCCTCTTCCACAGCGCCTTGAGCAAGGTACCCCAGATGAAAGCGTACATAGAGAGCCTTTAATAACAAACTATGAAAAAATATTTGATTATCGTTGCGGCCGCATTGCTGGCACTGGCCTCCTGCACCCGCAATTACCAGACTGTTAGCGGAGACCCGCTGAACGCACGGATCTACACCCTGGACAACGGACTCACCGTTTACATGACCGTGAACAAGGATGCCCCCCGTATCCAAACCTATATCGCCGTGCGCGCGGGCGGAAAGAACGACCCGTCGGACAATACCGGCCTTGCCCACTATCTGGAGCACATGATGTTCAAGGGCACCCAGCAGTTCGGAACCCGCGACTACCAGGCGGAAAAACCCATGCTGGAGGAGATAGACTCGCTGTTTGAAGTCTACCGCACGCTCACCGGTGAAGCGGAGCGCCGCGCCCTGTATCACAAGATCGACTCAATCAGCTACGAGGCTTCCAAGCTCGCCATTCCCAACGAGTACGACAAGCTCATGGCCATCATCGGCTCGGAAGGCTCCAATGCATATACTTCCAACGACGTCACCTGCTATGTGGAAGAGATCCCTTCCAACCAGATCGACGCCTGGGCCCGCATAGAGGCCGACCGTTTCAAGAACTGCGTTTTCCGCGGATTCCACACAGAGCTGGAGGCAGTGTATGAGGAGAAGAACATGGGCCTTGCCGACGACTCGGAGAAAGCCTTCGACGCCCTGGATTCCATGCTCTTCGTGCATCACCCCTACGGCACACAGACCGTAATCGGCACACAGGATCACCTGAAAAATCCTTCACTGCGCACGATCCGTAGCCATAAGGACACATACTATGTGCCCAACAATGTTGCAATCTGCCTCTCCGGAGACTTCGACCCGGACGAGATGATAAACGTCATCCGCACCTATTTCGGCGACTGGCAGCCCAACCCGGATCTTCCCGAATTCACCTTCGAGCCCGAAGAGCCCATCACCACCCCGAAGGAAAAGACCGTCGTGGGTTATGAGGCGGAGTTCGTGGCCATGGCATGGCGCACACCCGGCGCATCAGACCGCGAAAGCGAGGCTTCCGTGATTGTAGACCGCATCCTGAACAACGGCCTGGCCGGCCTTGTGGACCTGGACCTCATCATGAGCCAGAAAGTCCTTGATGCCAGCACATTTATCTACAACAGAACGGATTACGGCATGCTCTTCATGCAAGGCCAGCCCAAGGAAGGCCAGACTCTGGAAGAGGTTCGCGACCTCATGCTCGAAGAAGTTGCCAAGCTGCGCGCGGGCGATTTCCCGGAGGAGCTCGTAACCGCCGCCATCAACAATTACAACCTGCAGCAGATGCGTAAGCTGGAGGAGAATTCCTCCCGTGCCGACATGTTCGTGGACAGCTTCATCAACGGAACCACCTGGGCCGATGAAGTCTCGCGCCCGAAACGCATCGCCGCCCTCACAAAGGCCGATATCGTGGCCTGGGCGAACAAATACCTCGGAGCAGAGAGCTACGCCGTGGTGTACAAGAAAATCGGCGAGGATACTTCCATCAAGAAGATAGACGCCCCCGAAATTACCCCCATCGTCACGAACCGTGAATTCCAGAGCGACTTCCTGAAGGAGATTGCCGCTATTGAGCCCGCACCTATCGAACCGGTGTTCGTGGACTTCTCCCGCGACCTGGACGTCCTGTCCTGGAAAGGCCTGGAATACCTGTACAAGAAGAACGAGAAGAACGACATCGCATCGCTGATGTTCCGCTTCGACAAGGGCTCGGACAACGACCCCGTCCTGGACCTCGCCGCCGATTATCTCGCATATCTTGGCACCGCTGAAATGAGCCCCGAAGACATCTCCACCCGGATGTACTCGCTTGCCTGCGACTGGGGCGTAAACGTTGGCACCACGGTAACTTCGATTTATGTGAACGGCCTCTCCGCCAATATCGGCAAGGCTCTGGACATAGTCACTTCCCTTATCGAGAATGCCGAAGTGGACGAGGAAGTGTTCGAGCAGCTTAAGGCGGATCTTATCCGTTCCCGTGCCGATGCGAAGAAGAGCCAGGGCGCCTGCAACAGGGCTCTCCGCGCCTATGTGACATACGGCAAGGATGCTATCAAGGCCGGCACGCTTTCCAACGACGCCCTCGCCTCGCTCACCCCTGAAGATGTGCTTGCCACCCTTCGCGAACTCTGGGGCTGCACCCACCGTATCCTTTATTACGGACCCGCGTCCGCGCGCGATGTGGAGGCCGTGCTGGAAGAGCATCACGGTTTTGATGGAGAGCTCACCCCGCTTGTGCGCACATATCGGCAGAAACAGCTCACTCCCACGTCCAAGGTTGTCCTGGCCTCCTACGATTCCCGTCAGTTCAACTATATGCAGTACTCCGACAGAGGCGAGACGCAGGATCTGGAGCAGTTGGCGCCCATCACCCTGTTCAACGAGTACTACGGCGGCGGCATGAACACGATCGTGTTCCAGGAGATGCGTGAATCCAGGGCTCTGGCATACAGTGCCGGCGCATACCTGTACACGCCTTCGTTCATCGGCGACACATATTCATGGAATGCCTATATCGCCTCCCAGAACGACAAACTCACCAAGGCGGTGGAGGCATTCGACAGCATTATCGAAGACCTTCCGCTTTCGCCGGAGAACTTCGAGATCGCCAAGTCTGCCCTTCTTCTGAAACTGCGCACCCAGCGCACCATCGGCAAGGATGTTCTTTACAGCTACCTCTGGGCAAAGGAACTGGGCCTGGACAAGAGCGAGGAGGAAATCGAGTATGCAAAGATCGGGGACCTCACCCTTGACGACCTTGTTGCAACTCACGAGCGCTGGATCAAGGGCCGCACCTATGTGTACGCCATCCTGGGCGATCCCAACGACCTGAACATGGCCTTCCTCCGCACCCTCGGCCCCGTTGAAAGGGCCTCCCTGGAAGACATATTCGGATACTGATTTTTTGTCATTTCGAGCGAAGTCGAGAAATCTAATGAAAATACTGCAAAAAAATTTGTCAGTATAAAAAAAATTCCTACCTTTGCAGTCCCGTTCGAGTAGCGGAAACGGAAGACTCGTTAGCTCAGTTGGTAGAGCACAACACTTTTAATGTTGGGGTCTCGGGTTCGAGCCCCGAACGGGTCACAAAGGAAGTAGTCTTCCTGAAGAGTTACCAG
>JAEEUZ010000201.1 GCA_016290725.1 Bacteroidales bacterium
GGTAATGGGAGCATAGTTGTGACAGTCGTACAGGGCAGACCCGCGGATTGAACCGAAACAGCCTCCAAGATAAGTCTTCTGGGTACCTGAATCCGTAAACGTGATAGTGCCGTAGTTGCTCGCCGTGGTAATGTCGGAATCTGCACCGATGTCTCCGCAAAGGCCACCCACGAAGTTGGTCACGCTGTTGTTGACAGTAAGGGACCCATGGTTTTCGATATTGTATGCCGCAAGGGTACCGCTTCCCTGTCCTAGGATGCCGCCCATTCTGGTCTGACCGCCGTCCCAGGTGGAATTGTTGGTGATAGAGCCGTAATTAATGCAGTCCGTAATGGAAACGGATTCAGAGCCAGGGATAAGTCCGACCAGTCCGCCCACATAGGCACGGGTATAAGTTTTGGCGACCACGACGGAGGCAAAATTGACGACATTCTCCAGATTACCGTTTCCTGCCATGCGGCCTACAAGGCCGACATAATGTGTATCGGCATCAACTTCAGACATTCCGTTGTGAGTAATACATGAAGTATTGTCCCAATTCGAGCCATCTGAAGAGCCAATAATCACGTCCTTCAGGGTGCCGGTAAGCCTGGAGATGAATCCGGTGTCGCCGTCATAAATGACGACCAGGTTGTAGATTTTGTGGTTCTGACCCTCAAAGACACCGTCAAAAGTGGCTCCAGTGCCCACCCAGGGGTCGGAAGCGCAGTCGATGTCGGCGTCCAGATAAACCGTAACGTTGTTTTCCTTTCCCATTGACTCGCCCCAGGCGAATAATTCGGCCTTGTTGGTGATATGACGCACAAAAACGGCTTCACTATTCACGTCACCGGCGCCTATAACCTGCCTGCGGGCGATGGAAACGGCTGAAGAAGCTGATTTCTGCCAGGTCAGGCCGCCGCCGCCGACAAGCTGCAAGGAGAAAGATCCTGCCGCGGTAGTTCCGGGAAGCACTGCTGCGTAATAAGTACCGGCAGGGAAGATGGCGCCGCCATCGTAGCTGAGTTCGACACTGCCTGCGCCGGCAGTAACGGTGGAAATGGTTCCGTCTGCGGCCACCGTTGCAGTGCCGGCCAGGTTGTTGCCGCCGAGAACGACCTTCCGGATGCCGCCGCCACTGATAACTATCTTGACAAGACCGCATACCTGTTTGAACTCAAGCTGGCCACTTTCAGCCTTGCCAACGCTCACTATGGCTGTGGTATCAACACATGCCCCCTTGCTTATCACCTGATTGGCGGGAATAGTCACCGAGAGGTTGGAACCGGAAAGGGAATTGGCGGCCGTATAAGGATAAACGGCGTAAAGGTTAGAACCGGCAGCTTTACCGATGAAGGTTGCTGATGCTCCGGTGTTGGAGCCCTCCTGGATTGCAAACTGATTCTTATTCGTGCCGTCGAAGACAGCAATCAGGTCTTCATCGGACCAACGGACCGTGAGGTCCGCATCCATGCTTACTTTGGAGCCGGTCTCATTGACCGCGACCAGCGAGATTTCGGCCACTGAGGCTTCGTAGGAAGGATTGTCGAGGGAGGCTTCCTTTTCGCAGGAAACCTGGCAAACCAAAGCTGCAACGGCAGCGAGTGCGATTAATCTGTTCTTTTTCATAACTACTCTCATTTTTGGTTTACCATGCTACGAGGTCTCCGTTGTCATCAAAGCCCTCCAATGAAGCAGATGAGCTGAGATCCGAACTCTCGGACAATAGTGTGCTATGGATTTCTATTAAATCCAGGCTCACTTCGGGATAGACGTATCGGTCTTTTTTCATTGTGTTTGTTGATTATGTTGTTATTTGTCGTATGTTGCTTTCAATTTTCTGTAAATTGTCTCGTCTATTCGGATTATGCATCCGTGGCGGCAGTTGTCCGCGGTGGGCGGAACCATATCAGTAACTTTATCCCAGGCCGTCCCCTTCGTGATTGATGACGATTTGTACAACTCGTAACGGTGTATTGTATAGTCTTCCACGTACAGGTACCATTCATTGCCGACCGGAGACTGTACCAGGGTAGGAGCTTCCCGCCATGCAGGAGTGACGCTCCCACCGGGATTGGACCAGGGGCCGGTGGGCGAGCTAGCTATGGCTATCCTGACGGTCTTGCCGGTGGATGAGTGTTCCGGCCAGCGTTCATCCTTGATGACGGCGTAGTACTTTCCGTCGTAATAATGCAGGGAGGCGTCTATCTGGGCCATAGTCTCATCCTGGCCGCTGAAGGAGAACAGTTTCTGTGCAGGCGTGAACGTTGCGAAATCCTTCGTGGTTATGTAGAATGTGCGCATCGATTCCCACCAGGCGTTGCCAGAAAGCTCCTTTTCGCCTGCGTGCCAGGTAATGAAGAACTGCCCTGAGGCGTTGTCGAAGAATATCTTCATAGCCCCGAAGGAGTTGGTGTCGTTCTCATAGCCGGCTGGCAGTTCCATTATGGCTGGCGAAAGGTCTATGTGCTTCCAGGTTATCATGTCGTCTGACCACCATACAATGGGGAAATGTGGCTTTGCGCCTGTGGAAGTGCCTATCATCCAGAACGTTCCGTTGGCATCCCTGGTTATGTACGGGAATCCGTAATACATGGACAGCGGTGATCCTCCGCGCTTGAGCTCCGTCCATTTGATGCCGTCGCGGGAAATGGCATAGAAGAGACGGTAATAATTGCTGCCCGTACCGGTGTGGGCGAACAGGTATCCGCCCTGTCCGTCTGTCGGCACTACCGTTCCCGGATTGTCTCTTACGGGGTTATCCCCATCATACGGCTTGTCCTTGCCGCAGGCTGAGAAGCCTAGGGCAAGGGACAGAAGCACGACCAGAGAGGTGGTTATGTGATGCAGCTTTCTTATCATCTAAATGGCGGGATCGCCGTCAATCGTAATTAGTTTTCTTATATACAGTTCGCAGATTTCTATGCAGTTCTGGGATGCACGGTATGATGCCGTCGGATGCAGCTTGAGGTATCGTCCTTGGGCTGCCGGAGTGTTCATGTTCTCCGTGGGAGTTGTGTTCCAAATTGTAGGAAGGCCTTCTGCGGTCGTGCCCTTGGGGATATCGTTCCATTGCATGAAAAGGCGCCATTCGTTTCCGGCATTGGCCGTGTTGTAATTGGCGATGGCGGCGCGATATTTTGCCACATCAACACCCCTGTACTGGGCTGCGGTCTCCAGCGTGAACTGGTCTTCCGTGAAGAACTCGATTC
>JAEEUZ010000202.1 GCA_016290725.1 Bacteroidales bacterium
CGTAAGTCTCCATGCCCCGGCCCCAGCGCGGGTCGCGGAAAATATTGATGTTCGGGGTCCAGAAAGTCACTCCCTGATACCAGCCGGACTCGCCCTGCTCGAGAGCCTGGCGATTTTTCACGCGACCCTCGTCGCTGACGGCCGTAAATACCTCATTTACAAGGGCTTCGTCGAACGATGCTGCCATCGCGATAGGCATCGGGAAGACGGTCGCCTTGCCGTTTCGCGCAACGCCGAGGAGCGCTTCGTTCCACCAGTTGTAAGCGGGGATTCCGAGTTCGTCGATGGGCGAGGATTGATGGGCCATGAGGGCCGTTTTCTGTTCGATGGTCATCTTGGCGACCAGCTCTTTCGCGCGCTGCTCCGGGCTAGGAGTACAGCAGACTGCCGCCAGGGTTAAAAGCAGGAGTGTTATTCTTTTCATAAGTGAGTACAAGATACCCATTATTCGCCGAATTTTTGCTATTTTTATGTGCCTTAAAAAATATTTTTATGAAAAAATTTCTTTTCGGTCTATTGTTTTTAGTCCCTGCATGCTGTCCTTTTCATCCCTTTACTTTCGTCCAGATGACCGATCCTCAGATAGGGTTCGAGCTGAGCGAGGAGAGAACAGATACCATGTTCAAGGCCGCAGTAGCCGAGGTCAACGCGCTTGATCCGGCGCTGGTCGTGATCACGGGCGACCTCGTGAACTGGGCGTACTCGGACAAGCAGGATTCGATATATTTTGCGGGCAGGGCGCTGATCGAAGCTCCGGTCTACGAGCTCCCCGGCAACCACGACATCCGTACGGGTGATCCGGCCAGCCGTGAGCGCTACGAGCGGCTCCATGGCGCTACCCGTTTCTCCTTCAAAAAGAACGGCTGCGCGTTTATCGGCATTGATTCGAACTGCATAAAGAATGGGGAAGAGGAGCTGGAAAATGAGCAACTGGAGTGGCTGACTTCCGAGCTTTCGAAGGCTCGCCGCGCCAAGTACATTTTCGTCTTTTTACACTGCCCGATTATCAGGCAGACTATTGACGAGCCGGAAGATTACTTCAATTTCTCCATTGCCCAGCGCGAAAAGTATATTTCTCTGTTTAAGCAGTACGGGGTAGATGCAGTCTTCGCCGGACATACTCATATAGATTATACAACTGAGTATGAGGGCATCCGCTTCTACGCCTGCGGACCAGTCGGCTTCGCCTTCGACCGCGACCGCTCGGGCTACAATGTGATCACCGTGGGCAGGGAAGGCTTCGAGGTGAAATACGTGGAAACAAAACTCTAGAATATTGTTTATTTCGTAAACTATAATTATGTTTGCATAAGGTTTAGACTATAAACTTTAAATAACATAATTATGAAAGCACTGCGTATTTTAACTGCTCTCGCCCTTGCGGCAGGACTGTTCGTATCTTGCGGGGAAGGTGACGTGCAGGAGATTTCAAGTCATTCTGCGACACTTACCGTTGTGCCCGGATCGCAGAAGATTGCGGCCGACGGATCGGCATCATTTACCTTCAGTGTAAGCCTCTTGGCTGGGCTGTCGGGGCAGGCGGAGGATATCAGCCATTATACTGCAACCATCAGTTTTGAAGCTACCGGCGGTTCAGTAAGCCCGGCATCAGCCACTACGGATGCGACAGGCAGCGTGTCAGTAACCTTCACCACACCGGATCCCCAGGGCTTTACTGGAGGCACTGTAAAAGGCACAGTCAAGAAGATAGAGGAAGACAAAAAAGACGGCCTGTTCCAGCAGGGAAACCTTGCTACCGCCACCGCCAATGTCCTGTCTCTTGATGCCGAAGAACCGATCACGGACAGTCCCATCGAAAAGGCGGAGAAGCTTAAGGACAACACCTATTCCATCCAGAAGAAGGGCGGAGAGGTTCATGTCTATGACTTCCCCCAGCAATATTCCAACTGGTATGTCGGCACCAGCTATATGGACGGGACCAAGCAGTGCATCCACGTGGAATGTATGGATGAGGATAAAGATCAGATGACGCAGGGCTGGCTCTCCGGGGAGATTCCCCTGGAAGTAGCCAACAAACTCACCACCATCAACCAGGAGTTCTACACCAAGTACCCTTGGGCTGGTGCGAAACTGGGTACGATGAGGCTTGGGCAGGACAATATGATTAACTGCCATATGGGCCAGGGCGGTAACGTGAAACTGGACGGAAGCAGCCAGTTCTGGCTCAAGGAAAAGGGCGGCACCAAGGCATATTCCGGAGATTACCAGCTGCTATTTGTCTTTGTTTTTGAAAACCAGATTTGGGACGAGGCAACTGAAACATATCTCCCCGGAGAAGAATACACCATCTGCTGCAACGCTACTCTGACAGAACTTGTGGCCGATCTATCTTACTTCAGCCTGAATTACGAGGACAACTGGGTTGCCCCCGGCAAGTCCACTACCCTGACGGCAAGCTGGACTCCGGGTGCCAAATTCGACTGGAGCAAGGTGACCCTGAACAGCCAGACCCGCAATGGCGCTTCCGGAGAATGGTTCAGCTGGGATGCTTCCACCCAGAAGCTCACCGCCACCAAATCGGCCGATAATGAGCAGGTGAAACTGACCTTCGGTTACGCAGGAACGGATATGACTGATTACATTACCCTCTACAACGGTCCCGGATACTCTTCATTCTCTCTTTCGATGGAAAACAGTTCCGCCGATTATATCGTGGCCGAGAATGATCCCGACTGGGGCAGCGACACCATCTGGCTCACGGTAGATTCCTGGACGCCCGAGGGCTCTTCTTTCACCGGTTACGGCATAGAGATTGACCCCGCTACGGAGAACTACAACAAGTTGAATTACAATCCATACGGCAAATATGTCGACTTCAAGAAAGGCATCCCGGAAGGAGATTTTAACCTGGTCTTCCGCAGCGTGACCGACCATAGTGTCAAGTTCACCATCCCCGTAAAGGTGGTTCATCATAAGCCCACATCCTTCAAGATTACCTATAGGCACAGTAACGGCGCTTTTGAACCCTGGACCAATGGCGGAGAAAACGGCGTGTGCAATTATCCCATGGGTATGGAATTGGGCGTGATTACCACTCCGGAAGACGCCTACTGGAACTGGGCCTATGTAGAATTGGCCTATGATTACGACGGCTTCTCGTTCGGCGGAATGGGCGGGAAGGAGGATCACCCGAAGCTTCAGCGCACCAAGCGCAACCACGGCG
>JAEEUZ010000203.1 GCA_016290725.1 Bacteroidales bacterium
CAATCACTTCGCCGCACTTGGACCAGGCGATGGCGACAAGGTTCCAGCCTTCTTTCTCATTGCAGGGCGTACCCACGACCTTCATTTCACCGATCCAGTCGTCCGTTTCGCCTTTGTTGAGGACAGAGGCGGCAGCCACGCCCTGGATGCCCATTTCGACGGCCTTGGCTTTCATCTCGTCCAGGGCTTTCACGATCTTGTTTCTCAATTGGTTGTTGTTCATATCATGGAGGCTTGTTTGGGTAACGGCCGTGTCGCCGCCTTGCCGCGGATCCACGTTGCCGGTGCAACCGATGGCGCAAAGAGCGGCCATGATAGCGAGTATCTTCTTCATGGATACGAAATTATGAATAATCAGCGGATTTGCCAAATCCCGGAAATGACTCAAAGCAACTTTAAGGCGATGTATGCACAGGCCTCGGCATCGGCGAGGGCATGGTGGTGGTTCGTGAGGTCGTAGCCGCAGGCGGCGGCGACGGTCTGTAGCTGGTGGTTGGGGAGCAAACGGCCATAGTAACGCCTTGACGCTGCCAGGGTGTCATGGAACTCATAGTCCGGATAGTCCATCCGGTACACGCGGAACACCTGCCTGAGACAGCCTTCATCGAAGCGGGCATTATGGGCGACCAGGGGAAGCCCATCGATCAGGGGTTCAATCTTCTCCCAGACATCGGGAAAGACAGGAGCATCCTCCGTATCCTCAGGGCCCAGGCCATGGACCTGCCGGCAGAACCATTGGTAGTACTCCGGCTCTGGATGGATCAGGCTGTAGAACCGGTCCACGATCTCCCCGCCGCGTACGATCACGATTCCCACGCTGCAGACGCTGCTCGGCCACTCGTTGGCCGTTTCGAAATCAATGGCCGCGAAATCCCTCATTGTCCGGACGTGATGCTGTCGATTCTCAGGCGCAGGGTTCCGGAGGGGACCTGGGCTTCGGCGATATCGCCAACCTTCTTGCCCATCAAGGCGGCGCCGATCGGGGATTTCAGCGAAATCTTGCCGGCCTCGAGGTCCATCTCGTGGGGGCTGACGATCTCGAATGTCATGCGGGCGTTTGTCGCGAGGTTCGTGAATACGACCCGGCTCAGCAGGCAGACCCTGTCCTTGGGGAGGGCGTCGGGATCGATTACGCGGGAATGCTCCAGGATCTTCTGCAGGAAACGGATCCGGCTGATGGTTTTCGCCTGGTTCCGCCTGGCTTCGCGGTAGCCCGCATTATCGCTTCGGTCCCCCTGGGCACTGGCCTCCGCGAGGTCGTCCTGCACCTTGGGATAAACCTCGTAGATCAGATGCTTCAACTCGGAGGCAATCTCGTCGTATCTTTGCTTGGACAGGTATTCCATGACGCAAATCTACTCATTTTTTGGCGAAACGCCTCATCGCCCGGGAGATCAACCATTTTGCCTCGAAGTGATCCAGTTCGCGCTTCCTCGTTTGATAAATAAACAACGTTAACTTGTGTTTTACGAGTCAACTTTTTTCGGGGAAAGACACTATCTTTGCAAGCGTAAATATCTGGACAATCAGTGAACATATGGAAAAGAAGTTTTGCCAGAGCTGCGGAATGCCGCTCACGGAAGAAATCCTCGGTACGAATGCCGACGGGAGCAAGAATGAAGATTACTGCATTTACTGCTACAAGGAGGGAAAGTTCCTGCAGGAATGTACGATGGAAGAGATGATTGAGCACTGCGCCCAGTTTGTGGACGAGATGAACAAGGGTCTGCCGCAGCCGATTACCAAGGAAGAATACATCGGCCAGATGAAGATGTATTTCCCACATCTGAAACGTTGGCGCAAGGAGCTGACACTTACGGATTCCATGCCGGAGAATCCCGCTCTGGCCGGAGTGAAGGAACTCATCGGTCAAATGGCCGATACACTTCCGATCGCCTTCATTTCTTCCGTGGATAATGAAGGCTACCCCTGCACAAAGGCCATGCTCTCGCCTCGTGTACGCGAGGGTATCAAGGTTTTCTATTTTACCACAAACACCTTCTCTCTGCGCGTAGCTCACTACAAAGCCAACCCAAAAGCCAGTGTTTACTTCTGTGATGCAGACGGCTTCAAGGGTATGATGCTGCGAGGTACAATGGAGGTGCTGATGGACGCTGCCTCGAAGGAAATGATCTGGCGCGACGGCGACGAGCAATATTACCCCGGCGGCGTCACCGACCCCAACTACTGTGTCCTCAAATTCACTGCCACCGACGGCCGCTTCTACAGCGATTTCTATCCGCGGAGTTTTGTGATTGAGTGAGTGCTCCATGGTTCTCTGATTCTTGCTTTTCCAGACGCTCCCGCTCCCCGCGCCGTTTACATCGTCGGTATCTGGAACCAGGAGGATCCCGCCAAAGGGCTCACCATCATCCAGGTGCCGGTGGAAAAGGCATTATGAAGTTACAGCAGGCATCCATAACCGATTACGCATCCGTACTGTCGTTCTATAACGACGTGACGGAGCGTACTCCCGAAATAGAGCGTTTTGCCCGTTGGCAAAAAGGGAAGCACCCTACGGCCGATGGTATAATGGCATATATCCAGGATGGCAGCCTGTATCTGTACAAGGAGCAGGATGTTATCGTTGGTGCCTTGGCCGTCACGATGTACCAGGGAGCGGATTACCACACAATCGAATGGTCCCGGAGTGTGGCGGATGATGAAGCGGCCGTGATTCATATCCTGGCCGTAAGTCCCGAGAAACAGGGGAGCGGCATTGGTTCGGAGATGATTCGTGAGGCTATCCGCCTGGCCAAAAGCCAGGGCATGAAGGCGATCCGACTTGACGCCCTGGCCACGAATACACCTGCTCACAAGTTATACGAGCGCCTAGGCTTTATGTACCGCGGCAAACAGCACCTCTATGCCGAGAACACCGGCTGGACGGACTTCTATTTCTTTGAATATCAAGACGAATACTGAGGCTTGTAATTCTGACTTTGTACAATACATCATTGACCAGTCTATTTCCCCGATGCAAAATATCACTTTCTTTCCAAGGTGACTGCACCGGCAGATTCTCAGGATCATCTTTTTTCTTCTACCAGAATAAAGACAGGAACTTGCAAGTGGCCATATGGATTCGCCTATTGCCTTTGTTGCTTCTGTTTCAAAGCAATGTATCAGCAGTGGCAAAACCATTTTCCGGCCATT
>JAEEUZ010000204.1 GCA_016290725.1 Bacteroidales bacterium
GTTGTGACGAAAGACGTAAAGGATTATGCCTTGATGGCCGGTGTTCCGGCCCGGCAGATCGGATGGGTCTGCGAGTGCGGCCGCCGGCTGGATGACAGCCTGGCCTGCACCTGCGGCCGAAAGTACAGGCTGGTCGGGGAGAACCTCGAGAAGGCCGAATAGATTCTTTCGCTTCGCTCAGAATGACATTCTCTGTCATTCTGAGGAGGTCGAAAGACCGACGAAGAATCTTATAATCAAGTAGTTGCTTGCTTTTATATAGGGCGAGCAATGGCGAAGCCATGGAATTCAGAGATCTTAAGAAACAATATCAGGTCCTCCGCGAGGACATGGACCGGGCCATTCTGGGCGCCGTTGCGAGTGGTGCCTACATCATGGGCCCGCAGGTGAAGGAGTTGGAGAAGCAGTTGGCCGAATACGTCGGCGTCAAGCATTGCCTGACTTGCGCCAACGGAACGGATGCATTGACATTGGCCCTCAAGGCCTGGGGAATTGGCCCCGGCGATGCCGTATTTGTTCCGGACTTCACTTTCTTCTCCTCTGCCGAGGTTGTTCCTCTTGAAGGAGCCGAACCGGTTTTCGTGGATGTTTGTGAAGATACGTTCAACATCGATGCTGCGGATTTGGAGCGGGCTGTTCAGTCTGTTTTGGCCGAGGGGCGCCTCCGCCCGCGCGTCGTGGTTGTCGTTGACCTCTTCGGCCTCCCGGCTGACTATCAGGCGATTCGGGCCGTTGCAGATAAGTATGGGCTGTTGATTCTTGAGGATGGAGCCCAGGGCTTTGGCGGAAGTGTCGTCATGGCCGGCTCCGACCGCCCATCTAGAGCGTGTTCCTTTGGTGACATCGCTACGACCTCATTCTTCCCCGCAAAGCCCGTTGGCTGCTACGGCGACGGTGGTGCCGTGTTCACGGACAATGATGAATGGGCCGCGCTGATTGACTCCTACCGCGTGCACGGCAAGGGGCAGTTCAAGTACGACAATGTTCGCATCGGTATGAATTCTCGTCTGGACACAGTGCAGGCGGCGGTTCTGCAGGTGAAGCTCAAGGCATTTGCCGAGTATGAATTGGATGATATCAATGCCGCGGCCGAGAAGTATACGGAACGGCTGAAAGACATCGTCGCCACTCCGGTTATACCGGAGGGCTTCCGTTCCAGCTGGGCCCAGTATACCATCAAGCTTCGGGATAGCGCCCAGCGTGACGCCCTCCAGGCGGCCTTGAAGACCGAGGGCATTCCTTCGATGGTCTACTACCCGAAGCCGATGCACCTGCAGACGGCGTTTTTAGATTTCTCCACGCGGCCTTCCGGTCTTGGTCGAAATGACAGTGGTTCTATGTCATTTCGAGCGAAGTCGAGAAATCTGGATCTCTGCCCCGTCGCAACGTCGCTCTGCTCCCGCGTCCTCTCCCTTCCTCTTCACCCATACCTGACCGAGGAGCAGATTGATACCGTTTGTGCCGCCATCCATAAATTCCTGAGATGAGACTTTTCTCACGTAAACCCTGGGTCGAGTTACAGTACGAGGAGGAGTACATTCCGAAGGACTACTCCGAGGTGGGCGTGGAACGAGGAGCCAAGTTGGAGGAAGAACTGGTCGGGAATGTGGACTTGGAAAGGATTCATGCCCGGACGAAAGACATGGGCCTCCCGGATATCCTGGCCTGGCTGGACAAGCACCATGAGGAGTTCGACGAGAGTACTTTTATCGTCAATACGGACGATGGAAACGCGCTGGATACCTTGAAGGGCCATCATCCGCGCCTCATCATCAACAAGATGGGCCTGACCCGCATCCGGCATTTGAACACCTTCCTGAACAAGGCGAACGAGACGATGGTGGACGGTGGATACCTTTGGTGCCATTCGCGGACCTCGGGATTGAAGAAGCAGCTCATCCTCCGGGCATATCCCGGTTTCATCGGCAAAGTCGTCTATGCCATGCATTATTTCTGGCATCGGTTCTGCGCGAGGTTGAAGCTGACCCGCTGGTTCTACATGTGGGTGACGAAGGGAAAGAACCGGAGTTACAGCCGTGTGGAGCTGCTGGGCCGGATGTATCGGGCCGGGTTCGAGGTCGTGGATGAGCGGTTCCATCAAGGTGAGTACTTTGTCCTGGGGCAGAAGTTCCGTAAGCCCATCTGGGACGACGATCCCACATATGGCGCTCTGGTTAAGTTGAACCGCGTCGGGTATCAGGGAAAAATGATCGGCGTGTACAAGTTCCGGACGATGTATCCCTATTCGGAGTACCTGCAGCCCTATATCCTGGAACATGAAGGTTTGCAGAAAGGTGGAAAGTTCGCGCACGATTACCGAGTGAATTACTGGGGACATAAGTTGCGCAGCAGTTGGTTGGACGAACTGCCGATGGGAATCAACATTCTCAAGGGGCAGATGAAGCTGGTGGGCGTGCGTCCGCTCAGTCGCTCGTATTTTAAGCTGTATACCCCAGAGATGCAAGAGCTTCACATCAGCGTTAAACCTGGATTACTCCCGCCGTTCTATTACGACAAGAAAACGCCCGAGACTCTGGAGGAGATTCAAGCGTCCGAAAAGAGATATATCGAAGCCTACCACAAGCATCCCTTTGCCACCGACTGGCGGTATTTCTGGGGGACGGTGGGCAATATTTTGTTCAAGCATAAAAGATCGCATTAAGATATGGCAGAAGAAAAGTGGGATATAGTCATAAAACCGAAAGACAGTCTTTTTTCGGTTGATTTCAAGGAACTTTGGGCCTATAGGGACCTCTGTTCTCTTTTTATCAAACGGAATATCGTTACGCAGTACAAACAGACTATCTTGGGACCAATCTGGTATGTTGTCCAGCCTGCACTCACTGTCATCATGTATATGATTGTTTTCGGTGGTATTGCGGGTATTCCTACCGATGGCGTGCCGAGGCCGTTGTTCTATCTCGCAGGTACCTGTCTCTGGCAGTATTTCGCCGATTGTATCACGAAAACCTCCAATACTTTTGTGGAGAACTCGTCCATATTTGGGAAAGTCTATTTCCCTCGGCTGGTGATGCCTATTTCAAATATTATCAGCAATCTCTTGCGTTTCGGCATCCAATTGGGGTTCTTCATTCTTGTTTATATCGCTTATGTGCTTGTGGATCCGACATGTCAGGCGCATCTCAATTGGT
>JAEEUZ010000205.1 GCA_016290725.1 Bacteroidales bacterium
AGACATACACCAATATCCACGAGGGCAATGCCCTCCGGATGGACTGGAACGAAGTGGTTCCTGCAGCAGAGCTGGACTACATAATGGGTAATCCTCCTTTCATCGGAGCACGTTGGTTGTCCGCTTCGCAACGCGAAGATATTCGCGAAATTTTCGGCCCAAAATGGAAGAATTCCGGAATTCTTGACTATGTGTGTTGCTGGTACAAGAAATCGTTTGACTACATAAACGGAACGTCTATTGTCGGCGCTCTTGTATCCACCAACTCCATTACGCAGGGAGAGCATGTTGCTGCAATTTGGAAACCTCTCTTTGAGATGGGCTTCCACTTCGAATTTGCGCACAGAACCTTCATCTGGGATAGCGAGGCTTCTGAAAAGGCTCATGTCCATTGCGTTATCTTGGGATTTTCAACTCACAATACTGGCCGTAAGAAGAAGATCTATGACGGTAGTGATAATGTCCTTGAGGCATCCAATATTAATGGCTATCTGCTCGACGCTCCGAATGTATTCATAGAAAGCCGAGTAAAGCCTCTTTGCGATGTGCTGGATATTAGAAAAGGCAACCAGCCGACAGATGGCGGCAACTTAATTATTGAGGGTGAAGACTATGCAGATTTCATCAAAAGCGAGCCGTCGGCCGCCCCTTATATCAAGCGCTTTGTGGGTGCCCGTGAGTATCTTAACAATAATCCTCGTTATTGTCTCTGGCTTGTTGGGGTTTCTCCAGCGCAACTGAAATCGATGCCCAAAGTGATTGAACGTGTCGAGAAGGTCCGGCAGATGCGCCTCTCCAGTTCTGACCCTGGTACCCATCGTTTGGCAGACAATCCGACCTTATTCAGAGAGACAAACAACCCAGCCCACGCTATTGTTATTCCCGAAGTTTCATCGGAAAAGCGAGAATATGTTCCGATGAGTTTTATCGGTGACGAACTCATATGCAGCAATAAACTCCAAATGATATTCGACGCAGATATATTCAGCTTTGGAGTTTTGACTTCATCTGTACACATGGGATGGATGCGGGCTGTTTGCGGTCGTCTTGAAATGAGATACGACTACTCTAAGAAGATAGTATACAATAACTTCCCTTGGCCTAAGGATGTCTCATACGCACATAGGGGAAAGATAGCGCAGACCGCTCAAGCTATCTTGGATGCGCGAGCATTATATCCGGATAGTTCACTGTCAGACCTATACGATGTGACGTTGATGCCCCCCGAACTCCGCAAAGCCCACCGTGCCAACGACGCCGCCGTTCTGGAGGCCTACGGATTCCCCAAAGACGCCACCGAATCCGACATCGTCGCCCGCCTCTTCAAGATGTACCAGGAACTGACAAGTAAATAGACCATGTCCCAACAATCCTACCCCTGTGAGACCTGTAAACTACGGGCTCACTACGACAAGAATCCCAAATCCCTCATCGGCCGCTTCTGGAGGTGGCATATCGGCTTCTGCCCTGGCTGGAAGGCCTACTTTACCAATCAGCCCGAGGAAACCAAGGCTGCACTAAGGGAAAAGTATGATTTCCAGAAATATCAGTAAGCATCATGACACCTAACTTAGCCCCTCGGGCGTTTGGCTACCCGTTTGGACATGCCTATTGCCCCGGTAGGGCATACCAGGCGGCAGAGGTGGCAGCCCACGCACTTGGCTCCCAGGATGTGGGGTTTGCGGTCCTGGCCGAAAGAGATGGCCTGGTGTCCTGCGTCCCGGCATGAAACATAGCAGCGGCCGCAGCCTATGCAAACGTCGCGGTCGATGACGGGGTAGACAACCGTCTCGCGGTCTGCCTCCGAAGGAAGGATGAAACTGGAGACGGATTCGCCGACCAGTTCCTCCAACTTGTGGATTCCGCGCCCTGCCATATAAGTCCTCAGGCCAAGGGTAAGGTCATCTATCATCCTGTAGCCGTATTCCATCACGGCGGTGCACAGCTGAACGTTCTGGCAACCCAGCTGGATGAATTGAAGGGCGTCGCGCCAGGTATAGATGCCGCCGATACCGGAAAGCTGTACTCCTTTCATTATGGAATTCTGCGCGATTTCAAGGATGAAGCGCTGGGCTATGGGCTTGACCGCCGTGCCGGAATAGCCGGAAATCATCTTATGGTCGGAGACATCGCCCCCCATGGTCACGGACTTGATTGTATTGATGGCGGAAATACCGTCGGCGCCTGCGAAGTGCGCGGCCAGAGCGACCGCGGTCATCGACCCGATATTCGGTGTCATCTTGGCGATTACGGGGATGTGGACCGCCCGCTTGACGAAGGCGGTGTAATAGGTAACGAGTTCCGGATTCTGCCCCACGTCGCTGCCCATGCCGGCATAGCGCATCTGCGGGCAGGAGAAATTCAGCTCCACGGCATCGATTCCGGCCTCTTCGGCCATCTTGGCCAGCTTCACCCACTCGTGTTCGTTCTGCCCCATTATGGAGGCTATGATGATCTTGCTTGGGAAATCCTTCTTCAGGCGCGACAGGATGGCGAAATCCTCCTCGGCGGAGTTCTCGGACAGCTGTTCCATATTCCGGAAGCCGGTGAAGCTCCCGTCGGCCCGTTTGACGGCGTCGAAGCGCGGTGATACTTCGTTGATTTCCTCCAGACAGATGGTCTTGTAATAGACTCCAGCCCAGCCGGATTTCAGGGCCGATGCCACCATTTCGTAGTTGGTGCAGATTGCCGATGAAGCCAGGAAAAAAGGATTCTCGCAGCGAAGGCCGCAGAAGCTGATTTCCAATGAGGGAAGCCCCTCCTCCGATACCGGCTCCGGCAGGGAGCGGGCAAGATCCCGCAGGCGGACGGGACGGTCATAATGGATACAGGCATTTTCGGCCGCCATGAGGTCTTCCTCGCTGCAGGGAGCCAGCCAGCGTCCGGCATTTGCCTCGTTTCTGAAAAGTATGGCTCTGACGGCACGTGCCGGGTCGCCGGCCTTGCAGGCGGCGGTGCAGGGCGCATCCTCGCAAATTAGACAGCGGGAGGCTTCCTGCATGAGACGGATCTTGTTCATGACGTGATAATCGTTATAATAGCAAAAGTAGTAAAAATCTGCCGATTATTAAAAGTGTACGGGATTTTTTCCTTATCTTTGCGGGCATTACAAATCCGTAGTGCAATGTCCCGTCTAGA
>JAEEUZ010000047.1 GCA_016290725.1 Bacteroidales bacterium
GATGCAGCGGCGTTGCCAGGATTTCTCCCTGGCCGATGGACAGGGATATCACCGTGGTGGCGTTCCACCGGCCCTTTCCGTAGGCCCTGTTGTAGGTCTTGGATGTGGGGATGCTTCCGCTGAGCTCCGCGGGAAAATCGCTCCCCAGCTTGTGCCCGAAGCCGAAACTCTCCACATAGTCGTGCCACTTGTCCACTGCCTCCGACACATTCTCGTACTTGGGATTCTCCAGGATGTTCTTGAGCACGTAGCAGTAGTACGCGTTGCAGGACATCATGATGGATTCGTCCATGTTAAGGGGCGATTTGTGAGAGTGGCAGCCCAGCTTTTTACCATCGGCAAAATGGTATCCCTGGTTGCATTGATACGTGTAATTGGGCTTCAAAACCCCTTCCTGCAGGCCGATGAGACCGTTCACCAACTTGAACACCGATCCGGGAGGATACGACGCCTGCACGGCGCGGTTATACATCGGCTTATACGGATTCTTGGACAGGGCCTCGTAGTATTTGCCGATATCGGCAAGCTGATTCACGTCGATGCCGGGACTGGACACCAGGGCCAGTATCTCCCCGGTTGACGGCTCGATGGCCACGATGGAGCCCACCTTGTTGCGCATGAGCCTCTGGCCATATTGCTGGAGATCTGCGTCTATGGTGGTTACGATATCGGTTCCCGGAACGGCCTCAACATCCTCTTCCCCGTTCTTGTACGGTTCCTGGATGAGACCTTTGGCGTTTCGCAGGTAGATATGATATCCGCGCTTGCCGCGGAGCTCCCTTTCCCGGGCCGCCTCGACGCCCGTCATTCCGGCATAGTCCCCTACCCGATACTCCCCTTCATGCTTTGCGATGTATGCGTTGTTCACCTCAGATACGTATCCGAGAAGGTTTCCGCCCGCGTTGATGGGATAATCGCGCACGCTGCGCATCTGCCCCTGGAAGCCGGGAAACTTGTATGCCACCTCTGCAAAGCGGTTGTACACATCCGAAGGAATCTGCTTCAGGAGCACAACTGTGGAATAGCCGATGGAACGGCGGTTGTGATAGAACTCGTCCATCTTCTGCCGTATCTCTTCCGGATCCACCTCCAGCAAGGAGGCAAGGGCCAGGGTATCGAATTCCTCCACCTCCTTGGGCGTGACCATGATGTCGTAGGCCACCTTGTTTCCCACCAGGATTTTCCCATTCCGGTCCGATATGGTTCCGCGGATGGGATTGATGAGTTCATAGTACGTGGAATTGGAGTCCGCCGCAGTCTTGTAGCGCCGGTCGATTACCTGAATGGTGAATATCCGCACCAGAAGGACAGCGGCAGCTACCCCCAGACCTATCAACAGCTTTATGTGACGGTTGTCTGTCATTTGCGGGAATCCGGCGCAAGCGTGTCAACCACAAGCAGCGAAACCAGGACTCCGGCGGGCAGCGAGCAGATGAAACGCAGGAAGTTGAACCAGAAGGGACGGGTGCCTGCGCTGTCCGCCCAGATATAGATGAACAGGAACAGGGCCTGGGCCAGCACCATAGCCAGCACAACCTGCCCCAAACCGCTGCGGCGAACCGAAAAGTCTTCCCCGCGGGCTAAAAGTTCCTCGCCGAAAATGAGCCGCACCATCTCTTTGCGCGCGAAAGCCACCGGCACCAGGGCCAGGGCGTTAAGACCCAGCAACCCTTCCGAAAGAAGGTCTACCAAAAGGCCGGTTACGAAAGCAATCACCATAGAGGCGCTTGTGGACACGTTGAGCGGAATACACAGCACCATAACGGGCAGGATGCTCAGCAGGATATACTGCGTGAGGTGGAAATAGTTCGACAGCAGCATCTGGGCCACCACCAGAATGGCGTACACTGCAAAGAATCCGCTCTTTCTCATTTCTCAAGCCCTCCCACTTCTGTTTTTCCGTTGTTGTACGCCACCGTAACATAACGAATGGCGGTGAAATCCTGGAACAGCGACACCTTGATTTCGTTCACCTGGCCGTTTACCACATGGGAATCCCCGGCAACGCCAAGGGGAATATCCGGAGGGAACACCAGGGAATGGCCGCTGGTGTACACCGTATCCCCTCTCTCGAACTTATACTGCAGCGGAATCTCCCGGAGTAGGGCTCCGTTGGAGGAATACCCGTCCCAGCTGAGAAGGCCCGTGGCCCCCTCTTCCCCGATTCTGGCGCTAACTGAAATATCCGTGTTCTGCAGCGACAGGGCGAAGCAATAATGCTCGCTCACGGCCTCCACGATTCCCACAACGCCGTTTCGCGTGATAACTCCGGAGTTCTCCTGGATGCCGTCTTCGCGGCCCTTGTCCAGAATCATGTAGTTGTGCTGCTTGTTGCGGCTTATCTTGCGGATTTCGCATGGAACATAACGGAAGCCTTTCACACGGGAGATGCCATACAGCATGGTATCCACCCTGGCCTGGTGCGCTATATCCTGCAATAGGGCGTTCTGGCGGCGAAGCTCCGCATTCTCTTCCGCAAGGGAAGCGTTGATTTTCCGAAGGGCGAAGTAGTCTCCAATGCGCTGCGAACTGCCCCACATGGACCCCATGAAACCATGGGCGGCACGAGCCACCCACATCCTCTGGAGCGGGGCGTTCCTTCTGAGCATATTCAACGACGCTATCTCCAAAAGTATGAAGATAGCGATCGCAATAAGTCGTTGGATCCAACTGCCTCTCTGTCTCATCAGCGCATGAGGAAGGAGTAATTGTCTGTGTTCTTAAGGGCGATGCAGGTACCGCGTGCAACGGCGCGGAGAGGGTCTTCCGCCACATGGAACGGAATGTTCACCTTTTCCGACAGCCTCTTGTCCAGACCGCGCAGCAGGGCGCCGCCGCCGGACAGGAAGATACCGTTCTCCACAATATCCGAGTACAGTTCCGGAGGAGTTTGCTCCAGCACCTGCTGGATGGAAGCCTCGATACGGGCAACGGATTTGTCCAGGCAGTGGGCGATTTCCTGATACGGGATGAGCACTTCCACCGGGTGGCCGGTCATGAGGTTGGGGCCCCTCACAAGGAAGGGTTCCGGTTCTTCGTCCAGCTCCGGAATAACACTGCCCACGGCAATCTTGATACGCTCCGCAGTGGTTTCACCCACTTTGATAACGTGCTGCTGGCGCAGATAGTTCTGGATATCCGAGGTGAAGACGTCTCCGGCAACGCGGATGGAATCCTGCTGGACTATGCCGCCAAGGGAAATAACCGCAATCTCCGTTGTTCCGCCGCCGATATCCACCACCATGTTGCCCTTGGGGGCTTCCACGTCCAGGCCGATACCGAGTGCGGCCGCCATGGGTTCGTAGATGAGGTACACGTCACGGCCGCCGGCGTGCTCCGAAGAGTCGCGCACAGCCCTGATTTCAACTTCCGTGGAACCGGAAGGGATGCCCACCACGATCTTGAGGTTGGGGGCGAAGAGGCTGTGATGGCGTGAATTAACCTGACGGATGAAACCGCGGATCATCATTTCCGCGGCGTTGAAGTCTGCGATAACGCCATCCCTGAGAGGGCGGACCGTCTTGATTCCCGGATTCGTTTTCTCGTGCATGAGCTTGGCCTTCTGGCCCAGGGCTATGCACTTGTTGGTATTATTGTCGATGGCCACGATGCTGGGTTCGTCCAGCGCAATAACGTCGTTCTGGAAGATGACGGTATTGGCCGTTCCCAGGTCGATTGCCAACTCTTGATTGAGGAATCGGAAGAAAGCCATTTTGCTTCAGTTTTTAAATAAGTGTGTAAAAATACGAAAAATTTCTTACATTCGCACAGAAAATCGTCCCCAATGGAGTCAAAAAAATATTTGATAGTCACTGCCGGCGGTACCGGAACCCGCATGGGAGGGCCTCTGCCCAAGCAATTCCTCACTCTTGGCGGGGAAGCGATTTTGCAGCGCACAATAAGTCTTTTCACCCGCACAATCCCCGGAATCAAGGTAATCACGGTGCTTCCCCAGGAGCACATCCGCTGGTGGGAAGAGTATTGCCAAACCCATCCTTTTCCCCAGCCGCAGCGTATCGTCAAGGGCGGTTTCACGCGCTTCCATTCGGTTCAGAATGCGCTAAAGGTTGTGCCGGACGGCGCCATCGTGGCGGTTCACGATGCGGTCCGCCCCCTCATTACCCCGGGACTCATCGGCAAACTCTTCCAAATGATGGACTCCGAGCGCGCCGTAATCCCTGTAACCCCGTCCGTGGACACGTTAAAGCTTCTGGACCTTAAGGACGGGAAACTCACCGAGGCCCCCGAAGCGCTCGACCGCAGCCGCATCTGGGGCGCCCAGACTCCGCAGCTGTTCCGCAGCGAAGACCTCAAAGCCGCATACACGCAGGCATTCAGCACGCTCTTCACGGACGACGCCTCCGTGGCCGCCGCATACGGAATACCGCTCACCTTCGTGGAAGGAGAGCGGCTCAACCTTAAGATAACGACTCCGGAAGACCTTCGTCTTGCGCAGGCTATTGCGAATCTTTCTTCTTAGCCCCGTCGGAGAAACTGGTGTTCTTGTAATCCTTCACCCACACCTGGCGCTCGATGGGCTCGTCCAGGGAAATCATCGTATCCGACGACTGGATGTACGGGATCTTCTGGATGGTGTTCAGCAGCACCTCCATGAGATGGTCGTTGTCGAAGCAGTACACCTTTGCAAGGATGGCGTAACCACCTGTGACAAAGTGACATTCCACGATTTCCGGAATCTTTTTCAGTGCGGCGATAACGTCCGGATAACGGGTGGATTCGGACAGTGAGATACGCACGAATGCGCACACGTTCAGCCCGATTGCCTGCGGCTTCACCAGAATGCGCGAACCCGTTATTATGCCGTTGTTTTCCAGACGGCGGACTCTCTGATGGATGGCCGCTCCGGAGATTCCGCATTCGCGTGCAATCTCCAGGAAAGGCATCCTCGCGTTTTTCACCAGGAAAGCCAGAATTTTCTGGTCGATGGCGTCGAGATGGTAACTGATTGCCATATTCTATTTCCGTTTGAATGTTCTTCTTGTGAAAGAGGGTGAACTGAACCGGCCTTCGATAATCGCTTTCGCATCGGCCTCCGTCATCATTTCCGCCCTTACCCCGCGGGGTATCTTGTAGTTCTTTCCGCCGGCCTTTATGTACGGACCGTAATTACCCCTGAGCACCTGGATGCCGTTCCATTCCTGGATGATTGCCTTCGAGGGATTATTGTCCGCGACGATGATGGCAACGCAGTCTTCCAGGCTGATTTTCAGCGGATCCGCCCCCCTCGGCAGGGTGATGTTCCTTTGAGCGTACTTGATATAAGGGCCGAAGCGGCCTTTTGTGACGATGATGTCCTGGCCGTTGAAACTGCCCACATTGCGCGGCAGGTCGAACAGGCGCAGGGCCTCTTCCAGAGTGAGGTTTTCAATCAGCTGATCCTTCTGCAGGGATGCGTACTGGCGGTTTTCACCGTCGCCCTTCTGCACATAGGGGCCGAATTTACCGAATGCGGCAACCAGAACGTCTCCGTCCGGGGCGACGCCGATCTCACGCGAAACGCGGCTGTATGCGCCGTCCTGCATCACCGAGACCACGCGGCTGTGGAAAGGAGAGTAGAACTTGCGCACGGCATCTTCCCAGGCCATTCCGCCCTCCGCGATGCTGTCGAAATCCTTCTCCACGTTGGCGGTGAAATCGTAGTCCACCACGTCGGCGAAATTCTGCACCAGATAGTCCGACACTATCATGCCGATTTCCTGGGGCAAGAGCTTTCCTTTCTCCGCTCCCACAACGATCTTTTTCAGGGCCGATGTTATCTTCCCGCCCTTGAGCGTAAGGTTCTCCACCTCATGGGTAACGCCTTCCCTATCCCCCCGGACAATGTATCCGCGGCCGGTTGTAAGGGTGGAAATCGTGGGGCCGTAAGTTGACGGACGGCCGATTCCCAGTTCCTCCAGTTTCTTCACCAGGGAAGCCTCGCTGTAACGGGGCGGCGGAGCGGTATAATTTCCGAGGGCCGATATGGACACGTCCTCCATCCCCAGCCCTTCGCCGAGCTCCGGAAGGACAACATCTCCCTCTTCGGAAGATTCGTCGTCGCGCCCTTCCATATATAATTTCATAAAGCCGTCGAAAAGAAGCTGAGTCGCCTGGATTACGAACAGTTCCTCGCGGGCCGATGACGCCACCTTGATGGTGGTTGCCATAACCTGGGCGTCGCTCATCTGCGAAGCTACGGTGCGCTTCCAGATAAGCTGATACAGCTTCTGCTCCTGGGGCGTGCCGTCTATGGACGGATTGGAAATATATGTGGGACGAATTGCCTCATGGGCTTCCTGCGCCCCCTTGGAATGGGTGCGGTACTGGCGCGGGTTGGAATAGGAGGCGCCATAGTTGTCCACAATAAACTGTTTGGCAGCGCCAAGGGCCAGGGACGACAGATTGGTGGAGTCCGTTCTCATGTAGGTGATAAGACCCCTCTCGTACAGAGTCTGGGCCACTCTCATCGTGGTTGCAACCGGGAAGCGCAGCTTACGGGCCGCCTCCTGCTGAAGGGTGGAGGTGGTGAAAGGCGGAGCGGGAAAGCGCCTGCCTTCCTTCTTTTCAACCGACTGAATGTGATACTTGGCGCCGATGCTGTCTTCCAGGAATCGGCGGGCCGCCTCTTCAGTTTCGAAACGGGCGTCCAGAACGGCCTTCACCTTTGTGTTCATCCCTTGCGGACGGAACACGGCTTCCACCCTGTAGAAAGGCTCGCTGCGGAACGCCATGATTTCTTTTTCCCTGTCCACGACTATCCTCAAGGCAACGCTCTGAACGCGCCCTGCCGACAGCTTGGGCTGGATTTTCTTCCACAGGATGGGAGACAGTTCGAAACCCACGAGACGGTCCATCACCCGGCGCGCCTGCTGGGCGTTCACCAGGTTCATGTCTATGCTCCGGGGTGCCTTGATAGCCTCCTGGATGGCATTCTTCGTGATCTCATGGAATACGATGCGGCGGGTTTTCGCCGGATCCAGCTTGAGGGTTTCGCTAAGGTGCCAGGAAATGGCCTCTCCTTCGCGGTCTTCATCGGAGGCGAGCCACACGGTGGTGGCGGCATCGGCCATTCTCTTAAGCTCCGCAACCAGTTTCTTTTTGTCCGGAGGAATAACGTATTCCGGGGTGAATCCGTGGTCGATGTCCACGCTCAGCTTGCGCTCCTGCAGATCGCGGATGTGGCCTTTGCTGGCCCGCACCGTAAAATCGCTTCCCAAATATTTCTGGATGGTCCCCACCTTACCGGGAGACTCTACTATTACAAGGTTCTTGTCCGACATATTGCCGAAATTTTTTGCAAAGTAAACCACAAATCGGGGATATTTCCAAATTTTGTTACTACATTTGTAACTCGATGTATTTCGCAAGACCTAAGGTCTTGTCGCAACCATAAAATTTTTGAGATGACAGACGCTTTAAAGAAGAGGATAATCCGCTGGTTCTGGGTACTGATACTGGCCCCCATCGTGCTTTTGGCCGTGCTCATCGGCATTGTGTGGGGTTTCTCGGACATCCCCACCATGGAGGAACTTGCCCGCCCGGAGACCAAACTGGCAACCCAGGTAATCGCGGAAGAAGGCGAAATTCTCACAACCTACCATATAGAGAACCGTTCCTTCGTTGCGTATGACGAGCTTGCCCCCAATCTGGTGCAGGCAACGGTGGCAACGGAAGACATCCGCTATTACAAGCACTCCGGCATCGACTTCAAGAGCCTGGGCCGCGTGCTCGTGAAAACCCTCCTTTCCCGCGACTCCTCGCAGGGCGGCGGCTCCACCATCACCCAGCAGCTCGCAAAAACCCTGTATCCCCGCGGAGAGGGCTCCGGTAAACTCCGCATGGTATGGGTGAAACTACGCGAATGGATCACGGCCGTAAAGCTGGAACGCAACTACACCAAGGAAGAAATCATCGACATGTACCTGAATGCCGTCTTCTTTGGAGCGAATTCCTACGGCATCCATTCCGCATCGGCATACTTCTTCAACAAGAAACCCATCGACCTCAAGCCGGAAGAAAGCGCTGTGCTGGTGGGTATGGTGAACAAACCCACGCGTTACAACCCCGTCCTTAATCCGGACAAGGCCCTTGAGCGCCGCAACCTGGTTCTGGACAGGATGTGCGATGCGGGATATCTCACGCGCCATGAGTGCGACTCCATCCAGCAGCGTCCCATCAAGCTATACGCCCGCACGGTAGACCGCACCACCGGTGTGGGTCCTTACTTCAGGGACATGCTCCGAAGGACCATGAGCGCTGAAAAACCCCGCCGTAAGGACTATGATTATATAGAGGAATACCAGGCGGATTCTCTGCTGTGGGCCGATGATCCCCTGTACGGCTGGCTGAACAAGAATTTCAAGTCGGACGGCACCCCCTATGACCTGGACCGCGACGGCCTGCGCATATACACCACCATCAACTACAAGATGCAGGTATATGCGGAGGAAGCCGTGCAGGAGCACCTGAGTAAAGACCTTCAGATCGCCTTCAACAAGGAGCTCCGCTACCGCCGCAACCCTCCCTACACCAACGGCACCCCCCAGAAGTTCATCAACACTGCCATGGAGCAGGCCCGCCGCTGGAGCGACCGTTACCGCATGATGAAAGCCTCCGGCTACTCGGAATCCGAAATAGCCCACAGCTTCACCAAACCCGTGGAAATGAGGGTGTTCACCTGGAGTAAACCCGGATACAGGGACACCGTTCTCACCCCGGACGATTCCATCCGCTACTACAAGGCATTCCTCAGAGCCGCGTTCATGGCCATAGAGCCAAGGACCGGCCACATCCGCGCCTATGTGGGCGGCCCGGACTACCGTTACTTCAAGTACGACAATATCCGTCAGGGACGCCGTCAGATCGGCTCCACCGTGAAGCCCTTCCTGTATGCGCTCGCGATGGAATCCGGCATGACTCCCTGCGACCAGGTGTACAACACCCCGCCAGTTATCATGATCGGCAAGGACAAAACCTGGTCTCCCACGGACGCCCATGCAAACGGCGCCGCAATGCCTCTGAAATGGGGCCTTGCCGCCAGCTCCAACTCCCTGTCGGCCTTCCTCATGCAGCAGTTCGGCCCCGAAGCCGTGGTGAAGCAGATGCACAAGATGGGAATCAACAGCCATATCGAACCGGTTGCTTCCCTGTGCGTGGGCTCGGCGGATCTGTCGGTGTTCGAGATGGTATCGGCATACAATACTTTCCCCTCGCTGGGGGTTTATACCTATCCCATGTTCGTAACCCGCATCGAGGACAGCGAAGGCAATGTGCTCGGCCGCTACTCACCCCGCAGGCGCGAATCCATCGGAGAGATCGCCTCTTACAAGATGATCGGCATGATGCGCGGCGTGGTTGACGGCGGCACCGGCAGCCGCCTCCGCGGTTCCAAATACGGTCTCAAGGGCGATATCGCCGGAAAGACCGGAACCACCAACGACAACTCGGACGGCTGGTTCATCGCATACACCCCCAACATCACCGCAGGCGCCTGGGTTGGCGGAGAAGACCGATACGTGCACTTCAACAACGGTGCCCTTGGCCAGGGTGCAAACATGGCCCTGCCAATCTGGGGCATCTGGATGAAGAAGGTCCTCGCGGACGGCACGCTCGGAATCTCGGCGGATGACAGATTCCCCGAAGGCGCGAACAGCTCGTACTGCGAGGGCGCGGTACTGCTTGGCGGAGAGCATGGCGCAGGCGCGCAGGGAAGCGAGATGGAAGTTCTTGAAGATTATTATTTCGAATAATGGCAGAATACAAAAGCATAGCCGTCATTTACGGCAGCGACTCTTCGGAATGGGAGGTTGCATGCAGGAGCGGTGAATTCACCGCGTCCCGCATAGACGACACCCGTTATGACGTTTACGAAATCTTCGCCCGATTCGGCAAATGGAAGCTGGTTGCAATGCGCAAGGCTTTTTCCATGCGCCAGACCTTCCCGGAGGGCGCTCAGCCGGAGGTGGACAAAACCGACTTCTCGGTAATGGTACTGGGCGAAAAGATAAAGTTCGATTTTGCCTACATCATGCAGCACGGCGCTCCGGGCGAGACCGGTCTGCTTCAGGGATACTTGGAGATGCTTGGCGTTCCACATTCCAGCTGCAGCGCTTTCGTAACCACCGTGGCCTTTGACAAGTACGCCTGCAAGAGCTATCTCAAGGGCTCCGGCATAGTGAAACTGGCTCCGGACGCCTTCATCCGCAAGGGCGGTGAAGATGTGGAGGAGTTCAGCCGGAAAGCAGTTGCCCAGCTTGGCCTGCCGCTTTTCGTGAAGCCCACAGACGGCGGTTCGTCATTCGGAATCAGCAAGGTGGACGATGCGGCAAAGCTCGCGGAAGCCATCCGTTACGCATTCTCCGAGGGGGAAACCGTGATAGTTGAAAAGGGTATCAAGTGCGAGCATGAACTAACCTGCGCCGTGTATTTCAACGGCAAGGAGGTGAAGGCCCTGCCCGTTATCGAAATCATTTCGGAAACCGGCTGGTTCGACTATGACGCCAAGTACAATGGTCTCAGCCGCGAGGTGTGCCCGGCGGAAATTCCGGACAGCCTTGCCGAAGAAGTTCAGAAAATATCGGCCGATATCTACCGCCACCTCGGCTGCAAGGGCCTCGTGCGCATGGACTATATCGCCGCGCCGGACGGCATCTACTTCCTGGAAGTGAATGTTATCCCCGGAATGACATCGGCCTCGCTCGTACCCAAGATGGTTCGCGCCGCCGGAATGGACATCACCACCTTCCTCAACCAGATCATCGAGAACTCCTAGGATGCTTCTTGCGGAGTTTATCAGCAGGGGCATCGCCGCCCTGGAGCCGCTGTACCCCACAGCCGAGGCGCGCAGCATCGTGCTCATGCTGTGCGGGGAAATCATCGGCACAAAGAATTATACCCATATCGTGGAGCCGCGCCACGAGATTGCTCCGGAGCGCCTTGCTCCCCTTCAGGCGGCAATGGAAAGGCTGAAGGCCGGGGAACCTATACAATATGTAATAGGTAAGGCGGAATTCTGCGGGCGCACTTTCTCCGTTACCCCGGATGTCCTCATCCCCCGCCCGGAAACCGAGCTTCTGGCCCAAGAGGCCGTGAAGATCGCTTCGAGGATTCAGCGCATGCGGCTTCCCTATGGCAAAAGCGCGGAACCGGTGCGCGTGCTGGACCTCTGCACCGGAAGCGGAAACATCGCATGGACGGTAGCGCTGGGAGTGCCGGGCGCGCTGGTGACGGGTGTGGACAAGTCGGCATCGGCCCTGAAAGTTGCCAGGGGGCAGAATTTTGCAGCGGAAATGAAAACCACCGGAGCCATCGCCCCCGCTTTTGTCCAGGCCGATGTCCTGGACCTCGGGGAAATCTCCCGTTTCGGGGAATTCGACATCGTCCTGAGCAATCCTCCTTATATTATGGATAAGGAAAAGCCCCTTATGCGCCGGAACGTACTGGATTATGAACCCTCCGAGGCGCTGTTCGTCCCGGACGACGATCCCCTTCTTTTCCACCGCGCAATAGCCGTGTGGTCCGAGCGACTTCTGGGGGCCGATGGGAAGGGGCTCACGGAGATCAACGAGGCGCTTGGGGCGGAAACCCTGGCGGTTTTTTCCCGCGAACCCTTCCAAAAAGCGGAGCTCGTGAAGGATTTTTACGACAAAAACCGCTTTGTGCTCTATATGAAACCAGCCGTGTAGGCCTCTCCAATGGCTATTTTTAAACTTATCCGTGTTCACACTTTTGAACACGGATAAGTATTCGGTACTTTGCCCCATGGAACCGGAATAAATGCCGGATAGTTAATTATGAGACATTTTTCAGTACCGATGCTTGCGGCGGGAGTCATGGCTGCCGCATGCACTGTAATCGCCCCGGAGCCCCAGCCTGCGGCCCAGGACCAGACCGTGACCACCGTTCCCATGGACGGCCTCGCCCGCCTTTTGTCCACCCTGCCCATCGGCCCTTCCCAGATGAAGGAGGTGGCCGATGCCGTGGGCTCGTCTTCCACCAATGGCTATGACGAAGAATACACCATGAAACAGCTGTTCGAAAGTCCCGGAGCGGGGGTTGGAGATTTGGATTCCAAGGCTTCCGCGTATGACACACCGCTTCGGGACCTTATTCAGGAGGCCGTGCGAAGCGCAACCAAAGCGGATGGGATTGTGAGCGGGGATCCGGAGGATTATCTTCGGGACCTGTCTTCCTCCGACCTTCAGATTTACTGGCCCTATGCGGCCGATTGGGACGGCTCGGCTGCCCCCGTGATCACTTATGATCCCGGAGACGACAGCGAGGCAAATATGGGATACATTATTGGCGGAGGCGAGATCGTGGTGGACGAAAAGGTGGCGCGTGAGCGGCCCGTTTGGGTGATAAACCGCAACTCCGATGCGGGATACACCTCGCTGGAGCTGCTGCGCCGCGAGGATCCGTCGTGGGGCTCGGGCGGAGGAGAGATTATCGTGAGGCCGCGCGGGGCGGCATCGGCCCAGGATATACGCTCGCTGGTGATAAAGACGCTACGGGTGGAGAGGCAATACGATTCCTGGTTCGCCGGGGGCGCGGAATTCTTCTTCAAATGCGGCTCCGTGGAGAACTTTACCGCCTCGACGGAAGCGGAGCTCAAGCTGTACAAACCCTCCGTAACGGATTTCATGATAGTTGTGCAGCGCAGCCAAATCGGCCAGGAGATACCCCTGAACGCCCTTTTGGTATCGGAATGGACCAAGGGGCTCACCTCCATCGGATTCATGATAGTGGAAGACGACGGCGGGAGCCAGACCTCCTGGAAATGTTCCGCAGTGGTGAAGTACAATTCCAAGAGCTACGGCTTTGAAGTGGACCTGCCGCTGCGCTCGCGCGACGACATCGTGTGGCGCGGCCAGATGACCCGATCCTACGTGGAAAAGTATTCCGGAAAAACCGTTTCCTTTGGCGAAATGTCGCTGGTGTTGGATTTGAGTTGATTTTTTGTTGTTTTTCCTCCAAAAATGGTTATAAATTGAAAACAAATTCCTATATTCGTAGACTGAAACCGACAACAACAACACAAAATCATATAACACTAATTTTTTCATTTTTTTTGGAGGAAACCTATGGATAAAATCAGGAATCTCGCGGATCTCCGCAAGATGAAAGAAGGTATGCAGAGCAGGATGTCGCTGCGCGAAAACAGCAATTCCGACGAAGCTATCATTCAAATCAAGGTCGGAATGGCCACCAGCGGTATCGCCTCGGGTGCGAAGGAAACCATGAACTACCTCATCACGGAACTGGACAAGCGCCAGATCAAGGCGCTGGTCATGCAGGTAGGCGACATGGGTTACAGCTATGCAGAGCCCACAGTAGAGGTAACCATTCCCGGCAAGGATCCCGTCGTGTTCGGCGATGTCAAAATCCCGCGCGCTCAGGAAATCATCGAGAAGTACATCGTCGGAGGTGAACTTATCGAAGGCATCCTGCCGGCAAATTACAGATCAATCTAACCTTAACCACCCTTTAGAGCGATTATGGCAGTTAAAATGCATATTCTGGTATGCGGTGGAACCGGTTGTTCCGCGTCCGCAAGCCACGAGATCATCGATGAGCTCAACAAAGAGCTCGTCGCCCACGATCTCACCGATTTCGCAAAAGTGGTCGTCACCGGCTGCTTCGGTTTCTGCGAAAGGGGTCCCATCGTGAAGATCATCCCCGACAACACCTTCTACACCAGGGTTAAACCCTCGGATGCCAAGGAAATCATCGAGGAGCACATCATCAAGGGCCGCAAGGTCCAGCGCCTCCTCTATGTCGCACCGGACACCAACAAGAGCGTCACGGACTCCAAGCACATGGAGTTCTACAAGAAGCAGCTGAGGATCGCCCTCCGCAACTGCGGCTTCATCGATCCCGAAAATATCGAGGAATCCATCGCCCGCGACGGCTATGCCGCACTTGGCAAGTGCCTCACGGAAATGACTCCGGTCCAGGTTATCGAGGAAATCAAGAAGTCCGGCCTCCGCGGACGCGGCGGCGCGGGCTTCCCCACCGGCCTCAAATGGGAAATCGCTTCCAAGAGCCGCGTAGGCGAGCAGAAATACGTGGTGTGCAACGCCGACGAAGGAGACCCCGGTGCATTCATGGACCGTTCCCTCCTGGAAGGCGACCCTCACTCCATCCTCGAAGCAATGGCCATCTGCGGCTACTGCATCGGCGCAAACAAGGGCCTCATCTACATCCGTGCTGAATATCCCCTGGCAATCCACCGTCTGCAGGTTGCAATCCAGCAGGCAGAGGAATATGGCCTCCTTGGCAAGGACATCCTGGGAACAGGTTTCGATTTCGAAATCGAGCTCCGCTACGGCGCAGGCGCATTCGTCTGCGGTGAGGAAACCGCCCTTATCCACTCCATGGAAGGAAAGAGGGGCGAACCCACCTTCAAACCCCCGTTCCCCGCTCAGTCCGGTTATCTGGAGAAACCCACTAACGTGAATAACGTTGAAACCTACGCCAACATCCCCGTCATCATCAACAAGGGCGCAGACTGGTTTGCCAGCATCGGCACTGAAAAGTCCAAGGGCACCAAGGTGTTCGCACTTGCCGGCAAGATCAACAACGTGGGCCTCATCGAGGTTCCCATGGGCATCACCCTCCGCGAAATCATCTACGAGATCGGCGGCGGCATCAAGGGAGGCAAGAAGTTCAAGGCCGTCCAGACGGGCGGACCTTCCGGCGGCTGCCTCACCGAAAAACACCTGGACACCCCCATCGACTACGACAGCCTCGTCGCGGCCGGTTCGATGATGGGCTCCGGCGGTATGATCGTCATGGACGAGGACGACTGCATGGTGGCGATCGCCAAGTTCTACCTCGGCTTCACCGTGGACGAGTCCTGCGGAAAGTGCACCCCGTGCCGCGTTGGCAACAGGCGCCTTCTGGAAATCCTCACCAAGATTACCGACGGCAAGGGCACAATGGAAGACCTTGAGCAGCTCAAGAACCTCTCCCAGGTTATCAAGGACACCGCCCTGTGCGGCCTTGGCCAGACTTCCCCGAACCCGGTTCTTTCTACCATCAACAACTTCTGGGACGAGTATGTGGAGCATGTCGTGGACAAGAAGTGCCGCGCCGGACAGTGCAAGGCCCTCAAGAAGTATGTGATAGATCCTGCAAAGTGTAAAGGCTGTACCGCCTGCGCCAGGGCCTGCCCTGTGAGCGCCATCAGCGGCACCCTCAAGAACCCTCATGTAATCAACCAGCTGGACTGCATCAAGTGCGGCACCTGTATCGAGAAGTGTAAATTCGGTGCTATCAGTCTTAACTAACGGAGGAAAAGAATATGGATACTATCAAATTGACTATAGACAACAGAGAAGTGGAAGTGCCCAGGGGTACTACCATTCTTAAAGCTGCCGAGCAGATGGGTATCAAGATTCCTACCCTCTGCCATTTCGAGCTTGACGGCCTGGCCCTCAAAAACCGCCCCGGCGGATGCCGCATTTGCGTGGTGGAGGTTGTAGGCCGCAGGAATCTTGCACCCGCCTG
>JAEEUZ010000048.1 GCA_016290725.1 Bacteroidales bacterium
GGAGACAAAGTCATCATGACCGACAAGATCTTCAAGGAGAATGATTGGATGGAGAGGAAAGAATTGCTATCAACTCTGGAGGATTATCTGCAGGTCCAGATTGTCATCATACCCTGGGACCGCTATGAAATCTTCGGCCATTCAGACGGCATGGTGCAATGGATTGAAGGAAATCGCGTTCTGATGAACAATTACATCAACACCGACCCAGGCTTCCGCAAAAGGCTGCTGGAGGCACTTGCCCCGCACTTCACCGTAGAGGAATTGGAGTTTAACACCCCGAGGCTCAACAAGCTATCATGGGCCTACCTCAATTTCCTTCGCGTAAAAAACACTATCTTTGTACCTGGCCTGCACACGAAGGAAGACCCGCTGGCCCTGCAACAGATCCAGCAGTTCTACCCAGACTGCAAAGTCATCCAGGTGCAAGGATGTGAAGAGCTGGCCCGGGATGGCGGCGCCCTCCACTGTGTGACCTGGAACGTCCTGGCCGATGTTAATGAATGGACAAAAGAAGAAGCATAAAAACGACGATATGATAGACAAAAAATACATCACCGAACACAATCTAAAGGAGTGTCTGCAGGAATTTCACGCTGCTCAAGGTGTCACTGAAGATAAAAAGAAGGAATACCTGAATCCAATTTTTGAGCAACTTGCCAGAAAGATTCTCTATGGCGGTTTCATTTTGGTCGATGACGATTATGAAGTATATATCCGCACGGTTGAATTCTACTATCATGAGGAGGAGGCAGAAGGAAAACTTCTTAAAGATCCTATGGTCTATCACAGAAATGGCAAGTTTCCAAATCGGTCAGTTCCGCCATTCCCGCTGATGAGCCTCCATGCCCATTGGTCAGGATTTGACATCACATTCGAAGATCCGGATAAAAAGTACCGTGCTTCTGCTTTAATCCGTGAATTCGCAGTCTTTGACCGTCACCATGGCGGTAAAGGTAGTTGGGTATATTGGTCAACTGCAGGGGGGCCGGAAAAGAGCGAATATCAAGTCACCCAGACACCCAAATATGACAGCAGATCCACATATCTTCAATTCTACTTGAACGGATTCAGCATTGACGGCTCCAAAAACAGGGTTGAATGGAGGGATTTCAAACAAGCTAATTCTGGGAAGGTGACCTCCAATACCCGTAGGAATGTCTTCTTGGATGAAGCCAGAACCATAAAGGACAATCGTTTATGGTCTTTCAGGCGCAGCGAGAGACTGGATGACCTGAGAGAGCTCTAGTTTTAGCATAAGAATTATTTATCCTACCATGAAAAGAATACTTGTAATCCTCTTCACGATGAAAAAGATAATTACCATTTTACTTGCAGCAATTGGCATTATGAGTTGCGGAAACAACCCCAAGCAGGCTGAGGACCTGAAGGATAAGGCGTGGCAGGAAATTGCTCCCACGGAGATTGAACTGAATCCTGTCCAGATGATTGACAAGGACTGGCTGGAGGTATCGGCCGGAAAGGAGGGAAATATGAACCTCATGACCATTTCCTGGGGCAGCATCGGCGAACTTTGGGGCAAGCCGATTTTCATCGTATATGTGTCCACAAGCCGATATACTCACAAGTTCATGGAAGAGAACGACTACTTTACTGTGACTCACTTCCCTGCCAATATGCGCAAGCAGTTGTCCTACCTTGGTCGCGTCTCAGGCCGAGATGAGGATAAAGTGGCCGGCGCCGGGCTCACCGTGGAATTTACAGAGCTAGGCAATCCAATCTATTCCGAAGCAGACCTTGCCATCGAGTGCAAGAAACTATATGGGCAGCAGTTTGACGCCAGTCTAATGCCGGCCGAGCAACGCGAGTGGTATGAAAAGACCGGCCTTGGTATCCACTACATGTACATCGGAGAGATAGTTCACGTCTGGAAAAAGTAAGCGTGAAGATAGAAGAAGCCATGGTTTACCTGCTGGCGACAAGTCAGCATGGAATGAAGACCGAGCAAATTGCCAGGGAGCTGGAGCTGCGCGGTCTTGTGCCAAGACGTCCCGGAAAGCCGTTGGATGGAAAGGTCGTTGCGGCCATTGTCTTCAAGCACCCGGAGGTGTTTTGCTTCAATGAGGGAAGAGTGCGGCTATTAATGTAATCCCCTACAACAGTTTTAGAGCTATCGCTGCGCAGGCTTCGGCGTCGGCGAGGGCGTGGTGGTGGTTAAGAAGAGAGTAGCCGCATGCAGCGGCCACAGTATGTAGCTGGTGGTTAGGCAGGGTCTTGCCGAAGTGACGCCGAGAGGCGGCCAAGGTGTCCAGAAAGCGGTAGCCGGGATAATGGAGGCCATAGGCGTCGAAGACGGCCTTGAGGCATCCCTCGTCAAAGCGGGCGTTGTGTGCCACGAAGGGAACCTCTGCGGGGAAACGGTCGGTTTCAAAAGCGGCCAGGATGCGGTCTTCAATCTGGTCCCAGACATCCGGGAAAAGCGGGGCGTCTTCCGTGTCTTCGGGACCCAGTCCGTGGACTTGCTGACAGAACCAGGCGTAATAGTCCGGATAAGGATGGATGAGGCTGTAGAAAGAGTTCACTACTTCCCCATCACGTACAATGATAACGCCCACCGAGCACACGCTGGACGGGCAACCATTGGCGGTTTCAAAGTCTATGGCTATGAGGGATTGCCGTGTCATTGGGCCTAATTCCGATTCAAGATTCCAACTGCCTTCTCTACATCGGCATCCGTTAATCCCGCCTCATCGTTGACAAGGACCAGATGCGGCCATTGGTCTCTGAGCATCTCGTCACAATCATCCAGGATGACGTAGTTGTCACAGGGATGAGCTTTCAGGTACGCCGCGATTTCCTCTCCTCGAGTTGCAGGACGGTCAATATCACCGTCAATGACGGAGAACAGGATGGGAGTAACGCCAACAATCTTGTCGGTGAAAGGGAAGGGATGCCCACCAACGCTTGGATTGTCCGGATCGGTCATAAATTCAACTGTGCCGGGCACATCCTGAGTACGCCAAGATGATGAAATAACTATGCTGGCGCCTGTTTTCTCCAGAAGAGTACCCAGATGCGCCATCAGTTCCGAATCAAGCTGATAGCGGGATTTGTAGGTGTCCAGTACACCGTCTATGTCAAGGAAAACAAGTTTAGTCATTTTCAATAGACAAAGCTATTTTGTCTCTGCTTCACCATATAGGTAATACCCTTTCGATGTTGCTCCAACGGCTTCACACCAGCAGGAAGCGTGGTATTTCTGCTGAGGGTCAAACACGATCTCTATCCCATCTTTCCCGTAACGATACTCGCAGACCTTACTCTTTAATTCATTCGGCAGAATACTCTTGATGTCGGCATTCTCGTCTTTATGAATAGGGACAATGATTTCCGGATTGACTTGCTGACAGAGTCTGATTAAATCTTGCTTAGATGCGTGTCCGGATGTATGCTCCCTTTCTTCAACGACGCATCCTCTTTCCCGGAACTGCTCTACAAAACGGAATGTCGAAGGGTTGAATGCCGTGTTGCCTTCGCTATTGTCAATGTATCCGTGAAACATGGAATAGACCAGACAAGTCTCTTCTGGCTTACAGAACTCCAAGATTTTGTCAAGATACTCCTGGAACTTGGGACTGTTACGGATAAGCATTACGAAGCCATATTTCTTCATCATATAATCCATCTTCCAGTTCTCAGGATTGTAGCTGTATATTTTTTGACGGCCAAAATGGTAGAGCTGCCTCCCTTCTTCAGCATGCTCCGATATAAGTTGCAGAAGTTCTTTCTGATAGGAATCTACAATAAAAGGTCTTTTCGCACCGTCCCTATCAGCGCCATAAATGGACTCCAGTCGATCCGCATCGGTAGAAGAGCAGATAATGAATGTGTTCTTGTACTTGTGGAACAAGTCCATGAATTCCTTTTTTAGCTCTTTCTCATGGCGCATTGACTTCCCTTTGCTATCTATGTTTGTGCCCTCGGTGATAAGTACATCAACGTGACCAGCAATATGGAACTTATCAATAACTTTGTAGATGCCTTCGCCCATATAGCCGTGGCCGCGGAAGTCTCCTGTATGCAAGACAGTCTTTCCGTCACACTTGATCCTGATCATATATGAATCTGACGCCGAATGACTTACCTGAAAAGGCGTTACAATTATGTCGTCAATGGTGATATTCCAGCCTTTGTGATACTTCTTGAATGGCTCCAGTTTCTTTAGGCACAAAAGGCTGTTCTCTTTCAGGTCGTCAGCATATGTCATGTGCTTGTACTTGGCCACCATAAGCTTGTGCGCAAGCGGTCCTACATACTGGTCGATGCCTTCAGGGACGTATTTGAATAACTCAATATGATCTCCGTGAATATGGGTGTAGAAAAACGCTTTTGCGCCCTTTGTCAGTTCTGCGATAGCTTCTATAGAAGCATACTCATCCGGTGCTTCCTCGTCGCCCCGGGGCAGATTGTGTCCCAGGTCTATAAAGATCTTGGTCCCCTTGGAGGACTCTATTTCTGTAATGCAGCCACCAATCTGGTTGGGGCGATGAAGGGTAATTTTCATGGATAACGATGTTACATTATTTCATTTAGAAGTGTGCCTGAAAAACCAGTGATCTGCCCCTTATCATTTAATTCGTAATAAAGCGTGTAAGGTGTCAGGCTCACGCCCAAATCTTCAATAATGATTGGTGCAAGACATCCTTCTTCAGACTTCCCCTTTGGCATTAACGAAACCACATCAAGGTTTAACACATTGGGAACAGGGCCGCTAAATTTGAACAGATTCCACCATTTACGCCCTGACTTACTTCTAAGCAAGTGGGCAATAAAAGTTGCATAAGACAGCGCCTGAATCATTACATCTTTTTGCGGCTCCGAGTTATTGTTGTCATCTTTAAGTTCGATTATAGCTAATCTCGTGTCTGCGGCCGAATGCTTAATCCTGGCCATAATGTCAATGCCACCTCCCGTTGCACCACCTTTTTTATTCATGGAAAAAGATGGAGAATGGGTACTTGCCTTCAAAGGAGTTGTCAATTGGAAGAAGCAATTGCTCAGCCTAACTGGTTGAATGTTACACAATAGTTTTCCATCCGATCTCAATCGCTTTGAAAACTCAGCTAATAATAAATTCTCGATACGATGCTCTTCACTCTTTAATCGACCGAACTCTTTGTTTTTAAACATTGAACGGAATATTTTAGCCTCATTGCTTGAGTTCCATTCCTTCGACTTAACAGGAAAATAGTTTAGATGGAAATACTCTTCTGTGTGGGCGGCTTTCTCAGGAGTTACATCAAGAAGTACAACATCCCCCTTTTTTACTTGGATATTACCAACACTTTGCCCGTGAACACGAATATCGAATGACGGGTAATTACTTGCCATCGTAATAGAACTGTAAGCATACATCGGTTTCGGCATCCGGAACTTCGTACGAGCAGTTGAATAATTGTTTTTATTAGTGATTAAACTATTAGCATATCTCTGGTATGCTTGTTCCCACTTTTCGTGGTTAATACTATCTGATAGAAGCAAATTAACGGCCTCTACGACACTATTGTTATCCATGTAATAAAAGTTATAGGGTTATTTCTTTAAACCTTTCCACCTCGGTTCCATCCGGCATTGTCACCTTGCTGAAGAAGATGTCATACGGACGAACCCAGATCTGGCCTGTGCCATAGAGAGCCTTGTAGATGACAACTTCCTCCAGGGTCTCTGAATCCTTGCCGAAGCCGATAAGCTTGTACTTGCCGCCCTTGAAATGTTCAAAGTAACGGTCTTTGGAGCGTCCCCGTTCCTGAAGCATCAACTTCCAACTCTTCTCCTTATCGAAAGGAAACTCTCCGCCGGCTCCAAGGACATCGGCAACAATCTTCTGAACGATCGGCTTGGTAAGGGTGGCATTTTGAACACGTGCATAGTTCTCTATCCTGTTCACTGCCTTCTCCATCGAAGATATGAAAGCATTGATGGTGGTCGAAGCTGTGTTCTTGTGATTATACGCCGCCGGCGTGACACGGCAATCGGGGTCGCTCCAAGACTCCGGCGGGACGCTAAACCCCATTGTCGTCTGGTATCGGTCTCCGTTAAAAGACCAGACAACCCTGATGGGGGCCTCACCATAGCGATTCAGCCGCTTGTCGAGATAGAATTTTAATGGCATATGCCAACAAAGATAGAAAATTGCCGGCATTTTTACAAGCGCCCTAGAGTGGTCTATGGGGCCAATTATGAAAAAATCTCTCACAAAAGAGCCAAGAAAATGCCGAAAAAGGGGGTTTTGTGAAAAACGACTTCGTATTAGAAATATGTAGCATCACCTGACGAGGTGGTTACCGAAGAGTCTTTGACAAGTCTGATACCCTCTGAGAAACCGCGGCCCCCGGTACCAACGGCCGCCAAACACAAAGATAAGAATAATCAAAAAACAAAGAAAAATGAATAAAAAACTACTGAAAACCATCAACAGCGCCCTTGAGCGCACCAAAACCACCCACTACGCTCCGGTCACCATCGACGCCCTCCAGGCCCGCCTCAGCGAGGAACTGGACTGGCTGGACGCCTGCCCCGGCCGCGAGTGCCTCATTCTCCTCCTGCAGGAGCTGGCCGCCGCCATGCGCAGCGCCCGCATCGTGGTCAGCCCTGGCTACAGTTTCCTTCCTGACTCCTACCTGCTCTTCCTGACCGGCGTCACCAAGGTCAATCCGGTGGAATGGGACCTGCCCTTTAGCCGGTTCACCAAGTCCGTCCACAACGGTGCCGAAATTCCCTTCGAAGCAGGAACGGGCTGTTTGGAAGTGGCCCGCAAAGTCCTCGCCAACCGCGAGAACGAAATGGTCTTCGAATCAGAGCCCGGCCTCTTCGAAATCACCCTTCTTGAAGGGGAGCGGCTCCGAAACATCAAGCTTCGAATCACCACCTATGCCGAATTGGACCGCTTCACCCGCACCATCAAAGAGGGCTGGCATCCGTTGGATCAGTCTGCGCTGCAGTTGTTCAGCCGAGGCGCCACCGACGGCACCATCTGGTTCGAGTCTGATAAGATGCGGGAATGGCTCTTCGACTTCGATCCAGAATCGATGTCCGACCTGGTCCTCCTGAACGCCATCTACTGGCCCGGCCGCATCCAGCTCTTCCCGGAACTCTTGCGTCGCAAGCAGGCTGGCGAGTTCGACAAGCAGTTCAAGGACACCTACGGAATCCCGGTCTACCAAGAACAGAACGGAGACTCGATCCTTGCGCCAAAGGGCCACTTCATCGGCCGCACCATGATGGCGGTCGAGGCTCTTTGGCCCTGGAGGCGTAAAGCCAAATGCTAAACAATGATTTAACACTATAAAGCAATGAAAATAGCAGTTGAAGTCTCATTGGACGATTGCTTGAAAACGATCTTAGAGACTGCCCAGAAACGTATTAACGCTTTGGATGAACTTAAAGCAAAAAACGTAAGTTCGGACAGGTTATTACTGGAAATTCGTAAAGGAGACGAACTGTCCGTGATGAGAAAACTTGGCCTGACAGACAGGACAGTTGTGACCCTGATGGATATGCCGCTGGCAGACCTGGTCAACGATAGTCGTGACTATTATGAGAAAGTAGTAGAACACCTGAAAGAAATCGTATAACCCACCCTAAACCAATGGTAAGGCGGAGCGAGGGGCGTGGAGTGCCCGCTCCGGCGGGCGTGCCCACCCCCGGGCACGGGAAGGGGGAGGGGCCCGACGGATACAAGTTATTTGGCGAAGGGAGCTCGCTCCCGGAGCCAAATGACGCAGGAGACGTTGGGAGGGGCCGGAGTGACGGATGGTGTGAGCCAGCCGGAACGGAGTTCCGCAGGAGCGGGACACTCTGCGCCCGGAGCGCAGCTGTAGTTTCGCCAAAGTGGCGGCGGGCAATCGTTGATACAGGGCTCTCTATCGAGGGGGCGTCGGCCGCCATCGGTCGATTTGGGCACTTGGCGGCCGCCATCACCCCTCTACAGCCCCTTGTAGGCCACATCGTCCGCCGCCATTTTGGCGAAAACCCGCGCGAGCGGTACAGGTGTCCCAAATCGTGTGTCAACTGGACCTGTCACGCGGGAAATCTATGGGAAAGTGTGGCTGGTGTCCCGTTTTCTGTGCCACTATCCACGAAAACACGAGAAAACGTGGCTAGTCCTCCCTGATTCTAGGACACTAGCCACGCTTAGAGGGATGGCTTCGCGAGCGCTACAGCTCGTAGGTCAGGCCTAGGGTGAGGGTCTTGGCGTTGGGCTGCAGGGGGGTGCTGCTGTAGGGGATGGTGCCGCCGAAGCCGTTGCTCATGGCCAGCGTCAGGCGGAACTGCTTGTAGGCAGCGTTTGCGGAGAAGCCCCAAAGCGCGCCGAAGGTGCCTGCACCGGCATTCGCCGAAACACCCAGCCAGGCGTAAGGATTCCAGGCGAGTGCGCCGCGAACTTCACTGTAGGGCATGCCGTGCACGCCATAATAGGTACCCGTGAGGCCCACTGCCAGCGGCCGGTAGAAGGGCATTTCATAGCGAACGCCCAGGTTGAGGTTGACGGGAACGGCCTCGAGGGTGGTACGGCTCTTGACGCTCTTGATCTTGATGGAGCGCACGAATGCGTCCAGCTCATCTTTGAACTGCTCCTTGAGTTTGCCTGACTGAATCTCATCCATCGTCAGGCTGTCCATACCGGTGAAGGTGGTGGTTCCCTGCGATTTGCCGGCATTGCCATAGTACCAGAGAATACCGCCCAGATCCAGCGCGGAAGCGGCAATTGTCAGTCCCTCCAGCGGCGTAATCACGACGCCCAGATCCAGGGCCAGGCCGGCGCCGGAAGGCAGTTTCCAGCGCTCCTTGGAGCTGAGTTTCGTCAGGTCGAGATATCCTTCGTCGTTTGCGCGGATCTTGCTCCAGCGGCTGGTCAGATCGAGGTCGGCCTCCACCTGTGCCTGGTAGGCGTCTTCCTGCATGGTCAGATCAAAACGGGTCACGTCGTAGCGGAGCGCCTCGATGCCCACCAGCAGTTTGGCGCGGGCACCGACCGAGATCAGGTCGGAGAGCTTCCGGGAGTAGCCGTAGGCCAGTTCCACGATAGCGTTACCCGCCACGTTGATGCCGCTGAGGTCGTAGCTGACTTCGCCCGTACCCAGTTTGAGGATCGTGAAAATCTCCTTGGGAACGGAAGCGGAATAGGCGGCGCGGATGCCCGCCTCGAGGGTATGATAGGCCTTTTCGCCCTTCCACCCGTAGGAGAAGAGGTTGAAGTGGATATTGCCGGTGAGGTAGTTGTCGTCTTTAAGGCTGCCGAGGAATTCATCGGCGGAAACACTCTCGTGAAGCGCGGTCACCACCTCTCCGTTGCGGGGGTAGAGGAAGTTGGCGGCGCCGACATTGTTGCGGGACTGGTTTTCCCACTGTCCCATGCTGAGGAAACCGGTCTCGTTGGCGAGCGCCGGATTGTAACGGTAACCCAACTGGTAACCATCCAGGAAAAGCGCCTGCTGGAAAGACTGTGCGCTGACGGAGATGGCTGCAAAAGCCAAAACTGCGAGAATAAGGACAGATCTTTTCATGGCGGATTAGTTTAAGGGGATGGTGATACCGTCGGTCAGTTTGGCCGACGCGGATTTAATTCGGATGCCCTGCTTGGCGGAGAGGGTGGTTACGCCAAGACCGGGCTGCGCCTTCAGTGCGAAATTCAGCAGCAGGCCGTCGATGTCAGGAAGGGTTCCTTCCAACGCTTCGATCGCGAGAGTGAACTTGGCATTTGCCGGGCTCTCCAGCGTACCGCCGGGAATGGTAATGCCCGTGGTAATCTTGACGTTGTCGTTCACCACGTCGGCATCGCTCTCATTCTCCTTGGGCTTTAAGGCCTTGATGTCACTGACCGTCAGCGCGAGCGGAACGGTGTTCTCCACTTCGAGGGTTACTTCGAATTTCTTGACCTTGAACTTCGCGACAGGAAGCTTGGCGGCGTGTACAGGCACGTCGTTACCCGGGAAAGAGAAAGTCTCGCCCACGGCCAGGTTGCAGGTGTAGCGGTAGTTGATGGCAAAGAAGAGATTTCCGGTGTCGTCGGAAATCTTGGAAGTGGGATTGGCCGGGAGGCTCAGCGCCAAATCCGTAAAGCTGATGAAGTTGACTGCGTTCGTCACCGTTTCTGGAATGACCAGGGTAACCACTTCCTGCTCGGTGGTCCTTTTCTTGAAGGTGAAGCTGCTCAGTTCCGGGATATTGACCGTCTCGTCGCCGCTGTCGGTATCGTAGTTGTAGCTGGCCGCGCTGGTAGCGGGTACGTCCACCTTGAGCGGATTGTCCACCGTGATGGCCACTTTCTGGTTGGACGGTTTCAGTCCGAACATGGCGAACATGGAGGCGGCACCGGCGGGATAGCCCGCCTCATAACCGGTATTCCAGATCTGTGCTACGTTCGGGTCCGCCATCTGTTTTTCAAGTTCGTAGGCGTTGATTTTGAAGAGCGTCCCTATGGATTCCACAAACAGGTTGTCGTCATCCCCGACTTTGAGGATACCGGCCAGCGCGTCGCCGAGCCCGGCAATCTGGTTCAACTGGTCGAGGCCGGACCCAAGGGTGATGGGGGCGATGTTGCCCAGCGGGACGGAAATCTCTTCTTCAAAAAGCGTGAGGTCCTTGTTGAATCCTTCGGAAATGTCATACTCCTTCCTGGAGCATGAAACGATCATCGGAAGGATCAGCAACAGGCAAAACAGAAAACGATGTTTCATGTTGTTATGTAATTATTCAGAGAGTCCAAGTTCAGCCGCCTTCTTCTCCATGAAAGCGTAGGCGGCGTCGAAATCGTTGGGAATGAGGCCGTCCAGAATGGCCTCCTTGACGGCTTCCTTGATGATGCCAATGGTGTTGCACGGCGGTATGTGATACTTCTCCATCACGATTTCGCCGGTAATGGGATTCTTGAAATTGCGCACGGCGTCTTTTTCCTCGACCTCCACCAGCTTGCGGCGGAGCTCTTCGTACTGCTGGCGGAAACGCTCCACCTTGAGCGCGTTTTTGGAGGTGATGTCGGCCTTGCAGAGGATCATCAGGTCATCGATGTCGTCGCCGGCATCGAAGAGCAGGCGTCGGACGGCGGAGTCGGTCACCTCGTCCGTCACCAGGGCCACGGGGCGCAGGTGGAGTGCGACGAGCTTCTGGACATAGTGCATATCTTCCGTCTGCGACATCTTCAGGTCGGCGAAGATGCCCTTGATCATCTTGGAGCCTACATATTCGTGGCCGTGGAAGGTCCAGCCGAGTCCCGGCTCAAAGCGCTTGGTGCGGGCCTTGCCCACGTCGTGGAGCAGGGCGGCCCAGCGAAGCCAGAGTTTGTCGGAGGCGGCAGCCACGTTGTCGAGCACCTGCAGCGAATGGCGGAAATTGTCTTTGTGCCCGCGTCCCTCCACCGTCTCGACCCCCTTGAGGGCATTGAGCTCGGGCAGCACGGCGGGCAGCAGGCCGCATTCGTCCATCAACAGCCAACCCACCGACGGGCGGGCGGTTTTCATGATTTTGTTCAGTTCGTCGGCAATCCGTTCGCGGGAGAGAATCGAGAGCCGGCCGGCGTTGCGGCGAATGGAATCTTTGGATTCCGGGACGATCTTGAACCCCAGCTGGGTAGCGAACCGGATGGCGCGCAGCATGCGCAGGGGATCGTCGCTGTAGGTCGTATCGGGATCGAGCGGGGTGCGGATGATGCCGTCGTTGAGGTCGCGGATGCCGCCGAAGGGATCCACCAGCGCGCCGTAATCCTCGCGGCAGAGGCTGAAAGCCAGTGCGTTGATGGTGAAGTCACGCCGCTCCTGATCTTCCTGAAGGGTGCCGTCTTCCACGATGGGCTTGCGGGAATCGGCCCGGTAGGATTCGCGGCGGGCGCCGACGAATTCGACCTCCATGCCCTGGTAGCGCAGCATCGCGGTGCCGAAACGGCGGAAGACGGAAACTTTGGTCCGGACCCGGGAGGCCACCGCCTCCGCGAGGGCGATTCCGCTGCCTTCCACCACCACATCGATATCGTTGCAGGGACGCTGGAGGAACCAGTCGCGCACGTAGCCGCCGATCACGAAGGCGCGGACGCCCTGTGCCTCAGCTTCGGTAGCGATAATCTGGAAAACCTTATGATTCAGTGCGTCGGTCATTCTTCAGCGAGCATCTCGGCGTACGTGGGGAGGGTCGTGGCCGTTTCATAGCCGCCCCGTGCCGAATTCCACCGGCAAAGATAGGCAGTTTTTCCGTTGCTGATGAGAATAAACTTCACTTGGAGAACACGATTGTAGCGAATGGCCTGTTCGATGACCGCCTCGTCCAGCCGTACGTCGGGGGCCTTGCACTCGACCAGCAGCAGGGGATGCAGCGCCCGGTCGAAGACCAGGATGTCCGCCCGGTAGCGACGGCCGTTGTATTCAAACCCGAACTCACTGCGCATCAAGGTCTGGGGAACCTTCTTTTCGCCTGTCAACCAGGCAATCAGATGCTGCCGGACCTCCTCTTCGGGGGTGCGGGCCACCATTTTGCGCCGGATCGGATCGAAAATCTCCATGGAGATGCGGTTTCTTCTTGCGAAGGTAGTCAATTTTATTCATACCTTTGCACAGATGGCCAAGCAGAGCATCGATACCACCGCCAAGTTCCGGGCTCTCCGCGAAGAGATTCTCGCGGGCGAGCTCAAGCCGTTTTATCTGCTCTTCGGCAAGGAACACTATTACATTGATGAGCTCTGCCGCCTGATCATGGAGAAGGCTCTCCCGCCGGAGGAACGCGACTTCGGTCAGATCGTCTATTTCGGGTCCGATGTCAAGGCGGCGCAGGTGGTGGCCACCGCCCGACAGTTCCCGATGATGGTCTCGCGCCAGCTTGTGGTGGTCAAGGAGGCCCAGCTGATGGATGGCCTCGAGGATATCGGCATCTACCTGGATGCCATGATGCCCACCACCATCCTGGTCATCTGCTTCAAGACCAACAACGATCCCACCCGCAAGGGTAAGTCGGTGGACAAGCGCACCTCCTTCTACAAGAAGGCTTGCAGCGCGGGCGTGGTCTTCGAGTCGGAGCAGCTGCCCGATTACAAGATGGCCCGCTGGATCGAGGAGTACTTCCCGACGCGCGGTCTGAAGATATCCCCCGACGCCGCGGCGCTGCTGGCCGAGTATGCCGGCGTGGATATTGCCAAGATCGTGATGGAGACGGACAAGCTGCTGAAAGTCCTCCCGCCCGACACCCCGCTCGTCACCTCGGCCGATATTGCCGCCAACGTGGGCATGAGCCGGGACTACTCGGCTTTCGAGCTGACCAAGGCCCTCTCGCTGAAGGATATTCCCAAGTGCTACCGGATTGTCCATTTCTTTGCCGAGAGTGAAAAGCGCTACCCGCTGGTCATGATCATGGCCGCGCTTTCGAGTCACTTCCTCCGCATTCTGCGCTACCACGCCCTGCAGCAGGCCGGGGTGCCGCGCAGCGAGATCCTCTCGCAGCTGGGCATCAATCCCTACTTCGGCGCCGAATATGACCAGGCGGTGCGTAACTATCCTCTGCGCAAGACGATGAAGGTCATCTCGCTCCTGCGGGAATACGACCGGCGCAGCAAGAGCAACGCCCGGGGCAGCGCCTCGGACGGCGACCTGTTGGGCGAACTGATCAGCAAGATTCTGGCTTGACGTGCTCCGCGTCCCGCCCGGCGAGCAGCATGAAGGCGGCATAGGTCAGGAACCCGAATCCGGGCAGCAGGTAAATCTGCAATTTGGCGCTGAAGGCCGACATCATGACAAAAAAGACGGCGAAAACAATCAGGAAGAACCGCGTGAGCGGATTGATGGCGTTGCGCCGCTGCCGGTCGCAGAGGGTGCGGATGACAACCCAGGCGGAGACGAAAACGCTTGGCGCGGCGGCGTACCAGAGGGTATAGAGGTAATAATAGAAAGGCTGTTTGTGGTGGAAGGCGTTCACCGCACGGCCGAAGGTCTGCCGGCCCAGCAGTTCCTGCAGGTAGGCCGTGCCGCCCTCCCGCCAGGCGAAGAACCACCATGCGCAGCAGAGCAGGGCGAGCAGCAGCCAGGTGCGCCACCCCCAGACCTGCCCGAATGCGCGCCAGGAGCGGGTGAGGGCCGCATAGACCAGCAGGCAGACGAAGGGCATCAGGAAGCCCACGGGCCCCTTGGTGAAGACGGCGGCAAAGACATACAAGCCGAACAGCCATCGGTCGGCCGGGCGACCGTCTTCCGCGAGAATCTTCCAGAAGGTGTAGAAAGCCAGCGTGATGAAGAGCGTCATGAGCATGTCCATCCGCACCACCACGGCAGCTCCCAGAAAATAGGCGGTGGCCCACATGGCCCACTCGGCGCGGGGAATCCAGCGGCCGGAGAGTCCGCCGTAGCGCTGGCACCAGCGGCCGAAGAGCAGCAGGATGCCCAGGGCCGGGAGCAGCGAGAAGAGTTCCAGCACTGCGGCGCAGTGCCCTCCCAGCAGCACGCGGCACCCCATCACGATCCAGAGATAGAGCGGGGGTTTGTCGGCATAGATGGCCCCGTCCAGATAGTGGCACCAGAGGTGGCCGTCGCGCAGCGCCTCATCGGCGATGGCCAGATACTTGAGTTCGTTGTCGGGGGTGAGCGGCCGGAAGATCAGCAGGGGCAGCAGGCACAGCAGGTAGAGGCCGGCGCGGGCCCAGGGGGAGCGCATCAGCCTTGTGCGTGGCTTTTGTTCCATAGCATGAGGTTCCGGGTGTAGGAAATCAGGCCGAGTCCCTGTCCGAGAATCAGTACCGGATCGCGGCGGATGATGCCGTAGGTCACGACGATCAGCGAGCCGGTGAGGGAGATGATCCAGAAGCCCTTGGGCAGGATGGATTCGCCCCGGCGGGAGGAGTAGATGAACTGGTAGAGAAAACGGAAGGAGAAGATCAGCGTGCCGGTGGTGCCGAAGATCAGCAGCCACAGGGGCAGCCCCTCATTCTTGAAGAGCGAATCGGCCACTGCACTGCCCTGGGTGGCCAGTACGGCGCTGAGGGCGACGATGGGCAGCAGAATGAAAGCCGCGACCGCCAGGCGGCTGCCGACGCGGCCGAGTTTCTGCCAGACCCCCTTGGCCCAGAGATTCCAGATATACACGTAGTACCCGATCACCTGGCCGAGCATGATGGCAAAGTCCTGGCGCAGCCAGCCGTAGGTGACATAGAGCACCGAGGCTATCAGACTCAAAATCCAGAAGAGGCTGGGGGAGACCACTTTGCGCTTCTTTTCGGAAAGCAGCCACTGTACCAGCACGCGGGCGGAGAAAAGCCCCTGTGCCGTGAATCCGAGTGCATATACCCACCAGCTGCTGGTCATGGTTTATTCGAGGTTGTCGCCTTTGCGGCGGATGTCGAGGTAACGTTTTTTCATCCAGCGCCAGCCGAAGCAGTCCACAAAAGGGCCCACCAGCCGGTTGGCGAGATTGTATTTGGCCTTGCCCGCGGTGCGGGGATAGTGGCGCACGGGAATCTCCTTGCAGCGGCCGCCCACCATCTGGAT
>JAEEUZ010000049.1 GCA_016290725.1 Bacteroidales bacterium
CCTCAAGGGACTGGGCATAACCTTCATCACCGTGGGTCTCATGGGCATCGCGTTCATGACCTTCATGGGACTGGCATTGTAAGGAGGGCTGCGATATGACAAACACAATTCTCTTTTCAATAATAGTCATCACGGCCCTCACGCTGGTGCTGGTTGCCCTGCTCCTTATAATCAAGGCGGCGGTAACCCCTTCCGGAAAGGTTAAGATCGACATCAACGACGGCGCCAAAGTTCTGGAGGCAACTCCAGGCGGCGACGTGATGCACACTCTGGCCGATCACGGCATCTTCCTCCCCTCCGCCTGCGGCGGCAAGGCCAACTGCGGCCAGTGCAAGCTCAAGGTCCTGGAGGGCGGCGGAACCATCCTCCCCACCGAAACGGGATTCTTCTCCCGCAAGCAGATCAAGGAAGGCTGGCGTCTGGGCTGCCAGGTGAAGGTAAAGGACAACATCAAGATCGCGGTTCCGGAGAGCGCCCTCAGCGTGAAGAAACTCGAGTGCGAGGTTATCTCCAACGAGAACGTGGCCACCTTCATCAAGGAATTCACCGTACGCCTGCCGGAAGGCGAGCACATCGACTTCAAGAGCGGCGAATATATCCAGATCGACATTCCCGAATATGAGGCCGATTTTGCCGATATGGGCGTGGACCCCATCTACATGGGCGACTGGGAAAAGTACGGCATCACCTCCCTGAAGTTCAAGAACACCGTTCCCACCATCAGGGCATACTCCATGGCTTCGTATCCCGCGGAGAAGGATGTTATCAAACTGAACGTGCGTATAGCCACTCCTCCGTTCGACAGGTCGCAGCCTAAAGGCGTGTTCAAGTTCGTGCCCGGCGTTCCTCCGGGAATCGCCTCCACCTACGTGTTCTCCCGTAAACCGGGCGACAAAGTGTGGATCAGCGGCCCCTACGGCGAGTTCCTCCTCCCCAAGGACGATCCGGATTCGCAGGAGTACATCTTCGTTGGCGGCGGCGCCGGCATGGCCCCTCTCCGCAGCCACATCATGCACCTGTTCAAGACGCTCAAAACCAAGCGTGAAGTACACTTCTTCTACGGCGCCCGCGCGCTTGTGGAGGCCTTCTACCTGGAAGACTTCGCGGAAATCGAGAAAGACTTCCCCAACTTCCACTTCCACCTGGCCCTGGACCGTCCGGACCCCGCAGCCGATGCAGCAGGCGTCAAGTACACGGCCGGTTTCGTCCACAACGTGATGAACGAAACGTACCTCAAGGATCACGAGGCGCCGGAAGACATCAAGTACTTCATGTGCGGCCCTCCCATGATGACCCAGTGCGTGAACCAGCTCCTGGACTCCCTCGGCGTTTCGGAGGAGAGCATCTTCTACGACAACTTCGGCGGCTAAAAAACCGCAAAGATTCCTTCGAAAAGGGCAGCTTCGGCTGTCCTTTTCTTTTATCCCACGGTTTTGGGACGAATGGATTATAAAGAAAAAAATTTACGTTTTTTAATTTTATAAAGAAAAAGTGGCATTTTCTATTAAAAAACATAAATAGTTGCATGCGGAAGGGCTTTTTTCTGGTTTTTGTGGATTGGGTATCTTAGTTTTGCATCCGGACAAAACAAGCCGTGATGTCACTATTTTCATACATATTCCTTTCTACAAAACCAGGCCGGCCCAGCCTAGTCAGAGCATTCTCTGCCCGTTTCGGGCGCCGCACGTCTGCGGCATTGTTAATGCTATTCGCTGCTCTGATAGCCCCGGCCTTTCTCCTTGCATGTTCAGTTTCCCCGGTGGAGCCCCAGCCGCGGACCGGGCACACACAAATATATATTACGCGCGCAGGAGAAACCGCATCGGCGGATCTGTTCTTCTTCGACGCAACACCGCCCCACAGGCTATCCAGTTACACCCGCCTGCCGGCCACCGAAGGCAGCCATAGCTGCGCAAGCTCCGGCAACGGGGCCGCAATAGCCGTACTCCTTTCCAATATTACCGACGACCCTTACTCCTGGGCCGATATAGACTCTTACGCCTCCCTATCCCACAGAAGCATACTCCTGGACGATGAGCCCCTGTCTGCACCTCGTCTGTCCGGCGAGGCTTTCCTGGAGGCCGGATGGAGCCGGGCCTGTGTCCTTTCCCCCTGCACGTCACTGGTAAAGGTCCGGCTCCTTGATCTAAGCTGCGATTTCAGCGGAAGGCAGTACGAGGGCGCCACGATGCAGAACGTGAAAGCATACCTCACCAGGGCCTGCGTGGAGTGCCAGCCGCTCCGAAGCGACAGGCCCCTTAGCTGGGCGAACCCCGGCATGGCGGATTCCGTAGCGCTGGCCAAAATGAAGCACCCGGAATACCTCTACCGCAGAATCGAAGGCACCATCGGGCCGGAGCCGCGACAATGCGGCATCGACCTGTACACATATCCAAACCCGGAAGACGGGCCCAATGCCACCTCGCTGGTGCTGGAAGCCGATATCCATGGAAAACGCTGCTACTATCCGCTCCGGCTGCCGCCCCTTATACGCAATACCGTATATGAGTTAAACGTGGAAATTACCCGCATGGGCACCCCGGACCCGGACATTCCGGCAGAGAATACCATGGCCAGAACAAGCCTCAAAGTGCGGCCCTGGGAAACCCGTCCACCCGACACAGTAACCTTTTAAGCGATGAAACCTTCATTGGTGATTATAGTTAGTTTGTTTGCAATGGCCTGCCAAAAGTTTCCCCCGCAGGCCGCGGAAGAAGTACGTCTGCACTTCTTCTGCGAACCCGATGTGCGCTCGGCGAACCCTCCGGAAAACACCGTGGATGACGTTAACATCTTCATCTTCGGCCCCGGGGATGTAGCCGAGGAGCACATCTGGGCCAGGGGGGAAAACCTCTCCGAGGTGAAGGTTTTCCTTATCAAAGGAGTCCCGTACACATTCTACGTGTGCGCGAACATGGGCTACAGGATGGCGGACGCGTCGGCAAAGGAACTGGAACTCTCGCGCTATTACCTCACCTATCCTGACGAATTCTCCCACGGCATCCCCATGTCGGCCATCAGCCGGAATATAATTGCCGATGACGACATAACCCTGGAGCTCACCCGCTGCATGGCGAAACTGGAGCTCCGGATGGACCGCTCAAAGCTCTACAACGGAGTGAATATCGATATTGAAAGCATCGAAGTCGGCGCCTGCCCCCGCTCCGTGGCGCTGTTCGCCCGGAGCAAAGCGCGCAGCACAGACGACCTTTTCCCGAAAGGCTATATCAAAAGCGGCTCCGAAACCAGCCCGCTCAATACCGACCAGGAGGCCGGGCTGTCGGCTCCCCTGAATCTGTACCTGCTGGAAAACTGCCAGGGGACGCTTCTGGAAGGCGCCACAGGCCCGGAGGACAAGGTTTTCGGCAGCCTGGAGAAAACGGGCGAACTGTGCTCGTACGTGGAAATCCACGCCTCCTACCGTTCTGAGCGCTATTGCAACCGCCCCGGCGAATACCTCATCTACCGTTTCTACCTTGGCGAATCCCTGGACAACTTCGACGTCCGCCGCAATGTCAGCTACAGCATAGTCGTGCGTCCGGAAGGCAGCGGGCTCAACGAAACCAGCTGGCGCGTGGACCGCTCCGCCCTGGAACCGTTGCAATAATTCGGCAAAATGCGTATCTTTGTGCGATATGAACATCGCACTTCTCACGGCTGCAGGCAGCGGAACCAGAATGCACCAGTCCATACCCAAACAGTTTATGGACGTGGACGGCATTCCCGTTATCGCATATACGATGATGGCATTTCAGGGCAGCCCTGATATCGATGCCATCGGCGTGGTGTGCCTATCGGGCTGGGAAGATACGCTGCGCGATATCGCCAAAACCCACGGGATAAGCAAGCTGAAATGGGTTTTCAAAGGCGGGGCCTCCAACCAGGAGTCCATCGGCAATGGCCTAAGAGGCCTGGAAGCGGCTGGCTGCTCACGCGAAGATATAGTACTTGTTCACGACGGTGTGCGCCCCCTTGTGGACAACCGCATCATCGCAGACAACATCGCCACCTGCAAGGAATATGGCTACGCCGTAACCGGCCTCCAGTGCAAGGAAGCCATCATGCAGGTGAAAGATGGCTGCCTGGATGAAATCGAGTATCCCAGGGAGATGCTAATCCGAACGCAGACTCCCCACACATACAGGCTGGGCACGCTCCTGGACGCCCATAAGGAGGCTGCCCAAAAAGGCGTCGACGGAACCGTTGCCTCCTGCACCCTCTTGGCCGCGCTGGGAAGGAAAGACCAGCACCTTGTAACCGGCTCGGAACGCAACGGTCTCAAACTCACCCTATCGGAAGACGTGGATCTGTTCCGCGCTATGATAAGGGTAAAAATAACGAATCCATGAGCCTGTACAAGGACGATATCGCCGCCGCAGGCAAAGCAATAAGCTGGAAAAGACTGGAGGGCAAAACCCTTCTCGTAACCGGCGCATCCGGCCTTATCGGAGGCGCCGTTGTGGATCTTGTGAGCGGGAACTGCCCCTCCTGCAGGATAATCGCAGGCGGCAGGAACCTTCAGCGCCTCAAAGCACGTTTCCCAAAAGCCGAATACTGGACGAAAGACCTCTCCGATGTGCGGGCGGAAGACATTCCCCACTTCGACTATGCCGTTCACGCTGCTGGCGGGGCCAATCCTGCTCTCTATAGCAGCAAGCCAGTGGAGGTTATCACCACGGCAGTCCACAGCCTGGAGGCTCTGCTTCGGGCCTCTTGTCATTTCGAGCCCCTCTCTTGTCATTTCGAGCCTGTCGAGAAATCTCATTCCTTGCCCCGCCTTCTTTTCGTCTCCTCCGACGAGGTCTACGGCCAGTGCTCACAGCCCCTTATCACGGAGAAAGACTCCGGCTATGTCGACTGCACCACTCCCCGCTCCTGCTACCCTTCGGCAAAACGCCTTTGCGAGAGCCTCTGCGCAAGCTTCATTTCCGAGTATGGGGCCGATGTCGTAACCGTTCGCCCCTCCCACATCTACGGTCCGTATTTCACGGATCAGGACAACCGGGTATACGCCCAGTTCATCCGAAACGCCATCAATGGCGAAGACATCGTGATGAAAAGCCCCGGCACCCAGATGCGCTCCTGGTGCTACAGCGTAGACTGCGCCGCCGCCATCGTCACAGCCCTCCTGGAAGGCGAAACCGGGGAGGCATACAACATTGCCGATAACGGCGCCGAATTCTCCATCCGCCAGCTTGCCGATATGATTTCGGAGGTATCCGGCTGCAAAGTGCGCATGGAATGCCCCGCGCAGGAGGAGAGCCGCGGCTACAACCCCGTCACCCGCTCGGTCCTCTCCACCTCTAAACTCGAAGCGCTTGGCTGGAAGCCCCTGACGGCATCGGCAAAAGAGAAAATCGCAAATACGATATCCACCCAAAAGACTCTATAGATGGAACTCACCCAGACACGGCAAATCCATGAAGTTATCCTTGGTATCCTGAAGGAATTCGACAGTTTCTGCCGACGTAACGGCATCCGCTATTCCCTCGCGGGAGGCACCCTTCTTGGCGCCGTAAGGCACAAGGGCTTCATTCCCTGGGACGACGATGCCGACATCATCATGCCCCGCCCGGATTACGACCGCTTTGTCCAGCTCTACAGCAAGGAAACGGGCCGATATCGTCTCCTCACCTACACTCCCGGCGAAGACCACTGGTACGTGAACTGCTACACCAAGATGGAGGATTCCTGGACGATGTGCAAGGACAAGGGCTTCATGGGACAGCACTTCGGCCTGAACATCGACATATTCCCGGTGGATGGCGCCCCGGATGATCCCGAAGAGCAGAAAAAGCTGTGCCGGAGGATAATCCACTTCAAACGCAGGGTGTCGCACCGCCAGAAACCTCTCTACTGCCTTCTGTTCCCCCACAAGGGAGCACCCCTTGCGGTGATTCAGGCCCATTTCCACAGCATGTCGTACTGGCTGGACAAATGCCAGCAGCTGCTTCTGAGCCACGATTTTTCTACAAGCAACTACGCCGGAGCACTATGCGGCATGTACGGAGCGCGTGAAGTGTTTCCCCAGAGCCTTTTCACAGAGTTTACGGATTACACTTTTGAAGGCATATCCCTGATGGGAATCAAGGATTACCACGCATATCTTAGCTCCCTCTACGGAGACTACATGAAACTCCCTCCCGAGTCGGAACGTCACGGCGGGCATCACATCCGGGTTACACTGGAAGAGAAACTATAGGAAGGGATACTCCTTGAAAGCACTTCGGTCATAGAGCAGGGCCCACAGGCGGGCCTTGCGAAGAAGCCGTTTATGGATATTCCTCATAGGAGAAGTCTCCAGCGAATCCTTATAGAAGGCATACAGGTCCAGGAAGTTTCTCAGCGAATCCTTACGCCTTACAGCCCTTGGCTTTTTCATCAGGGATGAAGGGTTGTCCAGCCGATAATGGTACAAAGGCTCCGGCAGAAGATATATCGATTTTGCCCTGTCCAGCAGCTGGACCGCCATCACCATGTCGTCATGAACACCGTAATGAGGGTAGAAGATTTCCGGAGTAAAAAGGCTCACCCGCATGAATTTCAGCCAAAGTGCGGCATGGGCCTTATGCGCAAAAACAGCCTCTGCAAAAGCCTGGGCCGATGAATACTGCGCATCCGTGATTACCCGGCTCCGGCCGCCGCCATACTCCTTCCAGGCATAATAATAGACGACATCGGCCGTGGACTTCTGCGCCGCCGCTACAAGTTTCTCCACCGCATCCGCCTCCAGCCAGTCGTCGGAATCCACAAGAAGGACATACTCCCCGCTACAATGGCCGATACCAGTCCGGCGCGCCTGAGCGGAGCCGGCGTTGGGTTGGTCCACGATCTTCACATTGCGGGACGGGTAGCGCGATACCACATCGGCAAGGATCTCCCGGGAGCAGTCCGGACTTCCGTCGTTCACGAAGATATACTCGATGTCCGGATATGTCTGCTCCAAAAGGGACTCCGCACACCGGGCGATGTACTTCTCTACCTTATATAAAGGCACCACTATGGATACCGGAAGCGTCACAGTTCGTACCCGCACTTGGAGTTGAACAGATAGGCAAAACCGTCCTTCATGCGCTCACGGGTGAACATGTAACGCATTTTCGGCATATCCACATCGTTGATGCACACGAAGTTACGCCGGGGTTTCTGGAGATAATTCACAATATCGTCGGCAGTGGTTATGGCCAGGGAGAAATGCTGGTGCGATATACGTCTGGACACCGCAATATGCTTGAAGAACATGTAGTCCGAGAAGAAATACTGGTTGAAATTGCCCAGTTTGCGAACGCGCGAAAGCGAAGCCATAATCTCCTTCTCGCAGGCGGCGAACGCTTCCTCGCAGGCACTCTTTAGGAAGGGCGTAACCGAATGCTGGGGCCTGTAATACCAAGGCCGCAACGGCAGCCCGGCCGCCTTTCGGGCCAGATTGCAGGAATCCTTGCAGAGCCTTCTGAAATCCCCCACCCTGGACAGTTCCAATGACATTTGCTTTGCCGGTTTACCGCCGGGGAACAGATCCGATTCCTTCACGGGACGCACCGGGAACACATCGTCGTTCATATATACGTATTTCTCTCCCAGGCCCGGAATGCGGTGAAGGAACATCTCTATCATGGAGGCGTTGAAAGTGGGCAGATACTCCTCGGGGATGAAATCCTTGTGATAGACGATATTCACTTTGCTCCTGTCCAGCCACTCGGGCACCTGGCTGTCGCGTGAGACAACAAGGAACACCCTGTCTATGAACGGCATATAGGTTTCAATTCCGCGGAAAAGGAAGGGCAGGGTGCCCCAGTCGCGGAACCGCTTCACCATCATGGGTTCTCCGGCGAATTCCTCATAATCCTTTTTCCACAGCGGATCGTCTCCGTTTACATAAGTGATAACTGCATCCATTATCTCAAATATTTGGCTGTAAATGTATTAGCTTTCAATAACTGCTCCGGTGTCCCGGCAAACACCACTTCCCCGCCCCGGTCTCCGGCGTCCGGCCCCAGGTCTATCACCCAGTCCGAGCTGCGGATAACATCCAGATTGTGCTCCACAACTATCACCGAATGCCCGCCGGCAATCAGAGCGTCGAAGGCCCTAAGAAGCTTCTCCACATCGTAGAAATGCAGGCCGGTGGTGGGCTCGTCAAAGATGAACAGGATGTGTTCCCGGCGAGAGCCGCCCTTTGCCAGCGACAGGAAATAGGCCAGCTTGATTCTCTGGCTCTCGCCTCCGGAAAGGGTGCTGGAACTCTGCCCCAGCTTGATATATCCAAGGCCCACGTCCACCAGCGGCTGCAGGGCCTGGGCAATACCGCGGGCCAAATCCTCCTTCTGGGCACCGAAGAACTCGATGGCTTCGTCCACGCTCATGGACAGGATATCGTCTACGTTCTTGCCCTGATAACGCACCTCCAGGATGTCCGGTTTGAAACGCTTGCCGCCGCAGGAGCTGCAAACCATGGTAACATCGGCCATGAACTGCATGCCGATTTTCACATAGCCGTCGCCCTGACATTCCGGGCACCTGCCACCTTCCTGGTTGAAGGAGAAGAACGACGGTGTGAAGCCGTTGATCTTCGCAAACTGCTGCTCCGCAAGGAGCTTACGAATGTCGTCGTATATCTTCAGGTAGGTTACCGCATTGGAGCGGGAACTCTTGCCGATGGGATTCTGGTCCACATATTCCACGCGTGTGATCCTGTCCAGATTGCCCCCGAGGCCGCGGAAGGTTCCGGGAAGGTCTCCGGTTTCGTTCAGGCGGCGGTGGAGCGCAGGATACAGGATATCGCCCACCAGAGAGGACTTTCCGCTGCCGCTCACTCCCGTTACCGCCGTTACCACGTTCAGGGGGAAAGTGACATCCACGTCCTTGAGGTTGTTCTGCATCGCGCCCTTGACGGTGATGCTGTACTGCCAGGGATGCTTTTCACGCACATATTGCCTGCGTTCCCCGCTAAGGTACTGAAGCGTGAGCGAGCGGGTGAATTCCTTCTTCGTGTACTTGGGGTAAGTGCCCTGGAAAACAACCTCGCCGCCGTTTTTCCCGGCTTTGGGACCAAGGTCGATGAGGCAGTCCGCCGCCCGGATAATCTCCGGATCGTGCTCCACCACCACCACCGTATTGCCGATATCGCGAAGGCGCCGCAGCACCGCAATGAGCCTGTCCGTATCCCTTGGATGCAGGCCGATTGAAGGCTCGTCCAGGATGTACATGGAACCAACCAGAGAACTCCCAAGCGCGGTTACAAGGTTCACCCTCTGGCTCTCACCGCCGGAGAGCGTATTCATCGCGCGGGACAGCGTGAGATACCCAAGCCCCACATCCTCCAGGCACTGCAGCCTGTAACGAATCTCGTCTAACACATTCCCCGCAATCTCCTTCTCCGAACCGGTCAATGCAGGGTTCCACGCCAGCAACTCCTCCACCGTCATTTCCAGCAGCTCGTGTATGGTCTTACCGCCCACCTTCACCCACAGGGCTTCCTTGCGCAGACGGCTGCCGCCACATTCGTGGCATACGGTGCGGCCGCTGTAGCGGTTGAGCATGTATTTGTACTGTATCTTGTAGCGGTTGCTCTGCACCCAGTCGAAGAACTCGTTGATGCCGCAGATCTGGCTTTCGTCCTCATAAGATGTGGCCCTGGTTTCCCAAAGAATACGCTTCTGCTCTGCCGTGAGCTTGCAATAAGGCTCGAAGATGGGAATGCCGTACTTCTGGGAATTCTTCACCACAAGGTCCTTGAACCAGCTCATCTTATCTCCTCTCCAGCAGGCGATCGCCCCTTCGTATATGCTCTTTGTCTTGTCCGGCACGACAAGGTCTTCACTTATGCCGATAATCTTCCCCAGCCCTCCGCACACGGGGCAGGCCCCGAGCGGGCTGTTGAAGCTGAAAAGATATTCGTCCGGCTCCCGGAAGGTTATGCCGTCCCGCTCGAAGCGGCTGCAGAAGCGCTTCAGGGCTCCATCGGCCCAGATTGCCATATCGCCGCCTCCCTTGAGGAAGGCCTGTTTCACCGAAGCGTCCAGCCTGGTGCGGAGCTCTTCCGTGAGTTCACCCACCTTCGCCCTGTCCACCAGCAGCCACAGCCCTTCCGGATACTTCCCGTCCATCTTCAGCACATCTTCCATCCTAACCACGGAGCCGTCTTCCGGACTGAACAGTCTGCTGTAGCCCTCTTCCTTGAGCGAAAGGAGAAGTTCCACTTTGTCGTCCCTGGTGTCCCAATGAATATCGGCTAGAATATAAACGGCAACTTCTCGAGCGAGTTCAGTAAGCCCTGAAATCTCTTCCATCACGTCCCTCACGCTATTCTTCCGCACCTCCTCCCCGCTCACCGGCGAATACGTGCGCCCTATCCTCGCAAACAGGATGCGCAGATAGTCATATATTTCCGTTGTGGTTGCAACCGTAGAGCGCGGATTGCGCACATTCACCTTCTGCTCGATGGCGATTGCCGGCGGAATGCCCTCTATCCCTTCCACATCCGGCTTTGACATCCTTCCCAGGAACTGCCTGGCATACGACGACAAACTCTCCGCAAACCTCCTCTGCCCCTCCGCAAACAGCGTATCGAACGCCAGCGACGATTTGCCGCTTCCGGAAATCCCCGTAATCACGACGAACTTCCCGCGGGGAATCTCCACGGTAATGTCCTTCAGGTTGTTAACCTTCGCGTGACGGATAACGATATTTCCTTCCATCGGCATATCATGCAAATATACTAAATTATAGCTATATTTGTATGCCAAAAGGACATGATTTCACTATCGGTAATAGGACTTGGGAACCGCGCGGGCAAATATTTAAGTTGCCTGGGCGGGAAGGCACGTGTGGAGTGTCTGGTGGAGCCGGATGCGTTCAGGCTCAACCGGGCAGCAGAACTGTACGGGGTGCCTCAGAGCCATTGCTTCCGCAGCGCCTATGACTTCTTTGCCTCCGGCATAAAGGTCGATGGAGTGATTATCGCGGTACCAGACCAGATTCACTATCCTATTGCCATCGAGGCAGTTAAGCGCAGTTTCCACGTGCTTGTGGAGAAGCCGGCGGTTACCACTCAGGCCGACTATGAAAGCCTGCTGGAGGCATCGGCTCAGGCTGGCGCCCCGGTGGGGGTGTGCCTCGTTATGCGCTATCATCCGTACTACAACCGGATCAAGGAACTGGCCGGAACGCTTGGCCAGATCAGGGAAATCTCCCATACGGAGCACATCGGGCCGGACAGGATGGGCCACACCTTCGTACGCGGCGGGTGGTCCCGCAAAGAGAATACTGGGCCTATCTTCCTTTCCAAGTGCAGCCATGACGTAGACTTTATCCTGAGCCTCTGCGGCCCCGGAGCAAAGGCCACGAAAGTGCAGTCGGAAGGCTCTATAGAGCTTTTCAAACGCTCACAGGCCCCTGCCGAAAGCACAGACCGCTGCATCCACTGCCCCGTAAAGGATTGCCGCTACAATGCAGTGAACCTGTACCGTGAACGCAAGGAGTGGATTGCCGGATTCGACGTTCCACCGGGAAAAACACTGGACCAGATTATTGAAGAAGTATTAACGGAAAGCCAGTTCGGGCTCTGCGTATACCGCTGCCAAAACGACGTATACGACACCCAGAAAGTTAACGTGGAGTTGGAAAACGGCATCCGGCTGAGCCTCAGCCTCGAGGGCACATCGGCAAAGGAAGGCCGGGAAACAATAATCAGAGGCACAAAGGGAGTATTAAAGGCCGATGGCGGCATCATCACCTGCGGGGCCATAAGGGAAGATTATAGCCAGCTGGAAAGCGCTCCCCTTCACGCGGGTGCGGACAAAGCCCTGGTGGAGGACTTCCTCCGCAGCATCGAAACAGGCACTCCCATGAAAGCTTCGCTCCAGGACGCCGCCGAAGCCCACCGCATTTGCTTTCTTGCTGAATAATAAGTACTTTTGTAAGACAAGACATACATTATATGAAGAAACTTGCACTGGTTGCCTCGGCAGCCCTCATTCTCTTTTCCTGTACAATGAAACCACAGCAAGGCTACATCGGAGCGTCCGACATCAAGGTCCCCGACGGAAGGATGTCTCCGGAAGTGCTCCTTTCCCTGGGCCGCCTGGGAGACCCTCAGCTCTCGCCGGACGGCAAAACCATCCTCTACGGAGTGAGTTACAATTCCATCGCTGAAAACCGCAGCGTGCGTAACCTGTTCACGCTCCCTGTTGAAGGCGGAGATCCCACCCCTCTCACCATGGACGGCAAGAGCATCTCCAACGCCCGCTGGAGCCCGGACGGCAAAGAAATATACTTCCTCAAGGAAGGCCAGGTGTACAAGGCCCCGTACCGCAGCGGCAAACTTGGCAAAAGGACCAAAGTCACTGATATTCCCGCCGGAGTGCAGGAGTTCTCCCTGTCGCCGGACGGCGCGCAAATCCTCTATGTGAGCAGCGTGCACAGCGCCGTGGAGCGCCCCGTGGACACCGATCCCCTCCTTTCCAAGGCCGATGCCTACGCCACGGAAGACCTTATGTACCGCCACTGGGACCACTGGGTTGAGGAAATCAACCACAGCTACGTAGCCCCTCTGAGCAACGGAATCATCAAGGAAGGGCTTGACATCCTGGGCGGGGCCGATGTGATGTTCCAGCTCCCCAACGGCCCCTTCGGAGGCATCGAGCAGTTGTGCTGGAGCCCGGACGGCCGCTTCATCGCCTATTCCTGCAAGAAGCTCACGGGCAAGCAGTACGCCTTCTCCACCAACACCGAAATCTACATTTACAATATCCAGAGCGGCGAAACTCAGGAAATCACCGTTGGCGGCGGCTACGACACCAATCCCATCTGGAGCCCGGACGGCAACCACCTCGCCTGGCTGAGCATGGCTCGTGACGGCTACGAGGCCGATAAGGTGCGTCTTATCCTTGCCGATCTGGACTGCTCCGCCGAAGGCATTCCCGCCATCGAGCGCCTCACGGACCTCACGGACACCTTTGATTATAATGCAGACTCCCCCGTGTGGGCATCTGACAGCAAGTCCATCTACTTCGCCTCTCTGGTGGAAGGCGTCCAGGCCATCTACAACGTGATCGCAGATCCTCAGACGGAATTCTTCCGCCTCACGGCTCCCAATCTCTGGTTCGACTTCAACTCCCCATTCGCTGTGCTTCAGGACGGAACCCTGCTCACAACCTACTGCAGCATGGACTTCCCCACCGAAATCGTGGCACTGGGAGACAACTCCATCAAACAGCTAAGTTTCGAGAACCAGCACATTCTTTCCCAGCTGGACAGCCACCAGACCGAAGCCCGCATGGTTAAAACCGTGGACGGGCAGGACATGCTCACCTGGGTGCTCTTCCCTCCGGGATTCGACGCCACCAAGGAGTATCCCGCCATCGAAATCCTGCTCGGAGGCCCTCAGGGAACGCTTTCCCAGGGCTGGAGCTACCGCTGGAACTACTGCCTCATGGCCCATCAGGGCTATGTCGTGGTGCTGCCCAACAGGCGCGGAACCACTGCTTTCGGACAGCCCTGGTGCGAGGAGATTTCGGGCGACTACATTGGCCTTAACATGCAGGACTACCTGAGCGCCGCAAAGATGATAAAAGAGGAGCCATATATCGGTAAACTTGCCGCCTGCGGTGCATCCTACGGCGGGTACAGCGTGTACTATATGGCCGGCATCCATGGGGATGTGTACGACTGCTTCATCGCCCACGCGGGCATCTTCAACGAGGAGCACATGTACATGACCACGGAGGAGATGTGGTTCCCCAACTGGGACAACGGCGGTATTCCTTATGAATACTCATACGAGGAAGGCCAAACCGGCCCTGCGGGCGACGGGCTCACCTTCGGCGGCATCCAGCAGGCGGGCTCGCCCTGGTCCGGCAAGGCGGAGGCCGTGCGCCACTACGCCAATTCCCCGCACAAGCTGGTTCAGAACTGGCACACTCCCATCCTGTGCATCCACGGCGGAATGGACTTCCGCGTCCCCTACGACGAGGGTATGGCAGCTTTCAACGCCGCTCAGATGATGGGCGTTCCCTCAAAGCTTATCGTGTTCCCGGGAGAGAATCACTGGATTCTGAAGCCCCAGAATGCCCTCTACTGGCACAGGAGCTATTTCGACTGGCTCAATCGCTGGCTAGTTCCTCAGCAAGACGCCTCTGAATAGAAGCTGCAAGGGCCGACTTGGTGAACAAGTCGCTGCACTTCAAGCATAGATCCATCCCTAGCGGTCCGCCCGTCCGGGGATGGATTGTCATTCCGGAGGCAGCCTCGCGGGGAAGGAAGCCGATGAGGTCGCTGCGTTTCTGAAGAAGATCCCGCAGCAGCGGGATGCTGTCCGACACCAGCACGGTGCGGGCCATTACATCGGCCCCCAGAAGGTCTTTGTACGGGGCCCAGGCAACGTAATGCTCCACTTCCGGAAGCACTCCGCTTGCAGTTACCGCCACTCCGTCAATGCTTCCCACAATCTGGGTTCCGTCGAAGCCTAATTCGCCGCCGGGACGCGCCGTCCACAGGCACACATCGGCCTCGTCTTCCGCCCTGGGGAAATCCCCCTCCGGGTAAGTGCTCAGGATGAATCCTCCTCCGGAGCCCGACAGATACGGCGCCAGCAGCCCGGGCAGCACAAAATCGGCACAGAATGGCGTTGCGGCAATCTTCACAGGGCGGTTCCGCACCAGGCGGCCACGCTCCCCGAAGAGCTCATCGGCAGCCTTGTACCAATACAGTATCCTCCTGGCATAAGTGAGAAAAACAGCCCCGTCCGGCGTTGGCTCAATCTTCGCCCTACCGCGCTCCAACAGACTGAAACCCAGCATCTTCTCCAATTCCGAAATATTCTGGCTCACCGCCGGCTGGCTTATGTCCAGCACCCTCGCGGCCTTCGTGAAACTGCCCTCGTCCACCACCGTGACGAAAACCTTTAGTCTGAAATCTTCAAAAACCATAAGAATTACTTATACTTTCGCAAATATAGTGTTATTTGGAGAAAGTTTTTTATATTTGAAAGATTTTTAAACATTTTAAAAGAATGAAGAGATTAGTATCGCTCTTTGCCGCGGCTGTACTGGCCATGACGGCAACATGTGCGTGGGCGCAGCAGGAACAGCTGCTCGCACCCCTTCCGAACGATCCCGCTGTGAAAGTGGGTAAACTCGAAAACGGACTCACTTATTACATCCGCCACAATGAACTTCCGGAGGGAAGGGCGGAATTCTACCTCGCCACCAACGTGGGCGCCATCCAGGAGGAATATCCTGCACAGGACGGTCTGGCCCACTTCCTGGAGCACATGTGCTTCAACGGCACGGCCCATTTCCCGGACAAGCAGATTCTTGATTATCTCCGCTCCATCGGCGCCGAATTCGGACGCAACATCAACGCTTCCACCGGCTTCGAGGAAACGCAGTATATGCTCAATAATATACCTGTCGCGCGCGAGAGCGTGGTGGACTCCT
>JAEEUZ010000050.1 GCA_016290725.1 Bacteroidales bacterium
CTCGTTTATTGTAAATAGTGTTACACTATTCGGTACTTGCTTGTACTTTCCTTTCAGTCTTGTCAATGAGCTTTTGCTCGTTCTTTAACTCCCCGAAGGGCGTTAAAAATCCCGCTCTTTTCTCGAACGGGACCGCAAAGGTACTGCTTTTTTCCGAACCTGCAAATTTTTTTTGAAATATTTTTTAAATTTTTTGAAAAAGGCAAAAAAAAGCCAAAATACTTTGACTATTAAAAATAATGTCTTACCTTTGCGGCTTGGAATTGAAAATAGCTTTAACTAGTTAATATCAAAGAATTATGAAGAAAGTATTTATGTCTGCTGCAATCGTAGCCATGATGGCTGCTGCAGTCGCTTGCGGAAACAACAACGCAAAGAAAGCTGAAGAGGCTGCTGCCGAAGAGCCCGCCGTTGAGGCTGAAGCTCCCGCCGCAGAGGCTGAAGAACTCGATCCCATCTCCGCCGCTATCAAGTCTGGTGTAGAGCAGGTCGAAGGTGCAGTTACCGAGACTGTCGTAGAGGGCGTTAACGCCGCTGCCAGCTCCGCTGCCGACGCTATCAAGAAGTAATTCCGCAAGGAAATTATTCCAAAAACACCCGCAGGAAGTTCCTGTGGGTGTTTTTTTATAGTGCATTCACTACCGAAGCTTTAACCTGGAAGAAGTTGTTGGAGCCGCGATCAAGCAGGCGATATTCCCTGTGATTGCTCCAGGAGGCGGGTTCGTCCGATATCGACATATCCTCCCCCGTGTCGTTGGAAACATATCGGCCTATCATATCCTGCCACCCCCGAATACGGCCGGCGCTTGCCGATGCGCTGAAATCCCCTGCGCACAATTCCTTGAGATATTTGATGTAGGTGCTCTTCCAGGTGGAGTTCTGGAGTATCTTAACGGTGAGGGGATAACTGCTGTCGCCCCATTTGAGGGGATTCTGGCGGCAGGCATCGGACTGGACTCCCAGCTGCTTCATGGTTCCGAGGGTGTTGTCGTAGTCGTACGGAATAAACCACACCTGGTAATTCTCCTTGTCGGTGGTGTTGAAATAGAGGTAGAAGTTATTGGAGTTGTTCCAATAATCGTCCCACATCCCAACGGCAACATTCACGGCAAGGGTTTTCAGGAACAGGTCCACGTCCATGTGGCTGCTTATCCAGGCGTAGAATTCGCTTCCGCTCAGATTATTCAAGTTCTTTATGAAATTACGGAGCTGCCCCTTCGCAATGCTTTCGCCCGTCTCCTCGTTGGTCTTGAGCTCGTACACGCTGCCATTTACCCCCATGCTGGCGTTGGCGTCTTTAAGCGTTGAATTCCAGTAGCATTTCCAGAGGTTGCCGTCGTGCGAGCCGAACTGTTTGTCGCGGATGCGGAGATAATTCTTGTCGACGTGCTCCAGCATCCCGTATACCCCGTAATACATTTCCTCGCCGTCTCCAACCTTCAGCCACAGGCGGCTGTATACATCGTGAACGGCCGTCCATACGCCCTCGCGGCGGAAAAGGTCGTAGCAGTATATCTCCCGTACATAAGCGGGATCGTCCTTGAACCACTTCAGGTCCACCCTGCGCATGCCCTTGAGGGTGTGCTGCGGGTCCTGGTTGTAATGATGGAAGTTTAGCCCGAAGTGCACGTGTCGGAATTTTTCCCCTTTCTGGGGGCGGCGGCGGGAAGTGTTGCCCTTGAGGCGGAGGCCGGAATCCGGAATGCTGGTTGTCTCCTTCCCTTTTATATATATAACGTCGCAGTGGACATATTCCCGGGTGGTGTTATCCTTGTCGTACAGCTGCAGGAGCCGGTTCCACTCGTCTTGGCTCACGCTTACGTGAATTTCCGGAATAACGTTTTCGTCGAAGATATAGTCCACCGCCCTGGACCAGTTCACTTTGTCCGGGTCGTCATTACCAATCGGAGGGGTTGCGCCGCCGTTTCCCTCCCAGAGTATATCGTCGTGGACGCAGGAGCAGAGTGCGGTGAAAGCCAGCAGTATGGCGGCGAGGCGCTTCATCAGGCACAATCCTCCACTATCATTTCCAAGAATGCGGCATCCGTTCTGTCGAATGTGCCGATTTCCTTACTGTCGATATCCAGCACCGCAGTAACCTTGCCTCCGCGGATTACCGGGACAACGATTTCCGAACGGGATTCCGCGCTGCAGGCAATATGCCCGGGGAACTCTTCCACATCCGGAACCACCAGAGTTCTCTTTTCTTTCCAGGCCGATCCGCACACTCCCCTGCCATATTTTATACGCATGCACGCGGGAGGGCCCTGGAAGGGGCCGAGGAGTAATTCGAGATCTCTCGACTCCGCTCGAGATGACAAAGAGGGGGTTTCCCGAGATGACAAAGAGACGCGGTAGAATCCTGTCCAGAAGAAGCCCATGCGCTCCTGGATGTAGGCCGATATCTGCGCCATGCGGGTAATTGGGTCTATTTCGCCTTCAAGCACCAGTTTAAGATCCTGATACAGACGGAGATATCGAAAGGTCTTAAGAGACAAGTGGCAGTAGCCTCCGGGGTTTTTGTCCAAATAATCGGCATGATACTCCTCCGCCGGGAAGAAGCATCTGAGGGGTTCCAATTCGGTAACGACCTTGCCGGGAACCAGGTCGAAGACTTCCTTTATGGCGGGCAAGTCGGCCTCGTCGGCATAAAAGATTCCACTGCGGTAACGGGTACCTTCGTCATGGCCCTGACGGTTCAGGGACTCCGGGTCGATGATGGCGAAAAACAGCCTTGTGAGCTGCTGGAGCGACACTTTTTCCGGATTATACTCCACCTTCACGGTTTCCGCATGGCCGGTGGTATCCGTGTACACCTGCTCGTAGGAAGGGCTCTCCAGGGATCCGTTGGCATATCCCGGCGTGGTTTTCACCACACCGTCGACACCCTTGAAAAAGTGCTCCACTCCCCAGAAGCAGCCGCCTGCAAAATAAATCACTTTCATAGCCGCAAATATAATAAAAATTTGCCAAGGGTGGTGTAAACTGTATTCTGTTGATATCTAGCAACTTACGAAAACCTTCTGTGGCATTTTACCACAGAAGAAATTCATAAATCTCTGATTATCAGCAATATCCACTTTACGCCGGGAGCTTGTTAATTATCAAGTTTTTCGCTATATTTGGCTGTTATGGAAATAGTAAAAGACATATATCTGGAAGGAGAACGGCCGTTGTATGCAAGGCACGGGCTGCGAATGGAAAGGGTTACGATAGGCCCCGGGGAATCCGCGGTGAAGGAGGGTGGCGATATCGAGGCGGTGGAGTGCGAGTTCCGCGGGAAATACCCGTTCTGGGAATGCGACGGTTTTACAGTGCGTAATTGCTTGTTCCGGGACGGGGCCCGCGCAGCGCTTTGGTACTCCCGTGGCTGCAAGATGTACGATTCGCTTGTGGAGGCGCCCAAGATGTTCAGGCGCATAAGTGAGGTGTATCTGGAAAATGTTAAACTCCCCAATGCCCAGGAAACCTTCTGGGACTGCGACCATGTGGTTCTGAGGAACGTGGAAACCGCCAAGGCGGACTATATCTTCATGCACACCACTGACATCGACATAGACAATTATCGCCAGCAGGGTAATTATTCGTTCCAGTACGCAAAGAACGTTGTCATACGGAATGCCGTTCTTGAGACCAAGGACGCATTCTGGGAAAGCGAGAACGTTACGGTGTACAACTCCCGCATCAACGGGGAATTCCTTGGCTGGTACGCCAAAAACCTTCGCCTTGTGAACTGCGAAATCGGCGGCAGTCAGCCCCTGTGCTACTGTGAGAATCTGGTTCTGGAGAACTGCCGTTTCCTCCCGGACGCAGACCTTGCCTTCGAGTACAGCACCGTACAGGCAGATGTCATCGGCCACATCCCCTCGGTGAAAAATCCCACCTCCGGCCGCATCAAGGCCGACAGTATCGGCGAAATCATTCTGGACTCTAACCGCAAAGCCCCCGCGGACTGCGAAATCCTCCTTCGAGCATAATGTACAGTTTTGATGAAATAGTTCCCAGGCGCGGAACGGAGAGCGTAAAGTGGGACGAATTCGGCCCCGAAGTGCTGCCCATGTGGGTGGCGGATATGGATTTCAAGGCGGCTCCGGAAATTCTGGAAGCGCTGCAGGAGAGGCTGGACCACGGCGTGTTCGGGTACGAACTGGTGCCGGACGACTACTTTGAGGCCATAGGCCGATGGTTCGGGCGCAGGCACGGCTGGGCCGGCATCGGCAAGGAGCAGATTGTTCCCACCACGGGGGTGATTCCCGCATACAGCGCCGCCATCAAGGCGATGACAAAGCCGGGGGATAAGGTGATTGTGCAGACACCCTGCTACAACGCTTTCTTCCCCGCCATCCGCAACAACAAGTGCGAGGAGCTCCACAATCCGCTCCGCTACGAAAAAGGCGTTTTCACCGTCGACTGGGACGACCTGGAGGCAAAGGCTGCGGATCCACGGGCCACGGCAATGCTGCTGTGCAACCCCCACAACCCTGCCGGGCGCGTATGGACTCGCGAGGAACTCGAGCGCATCGGCAGAATATGCCTTCGAAACGGCGTCTTCGTAATTGCCGATGAAATCCACTGCGAACTCACCTACCCCGGGCACGACTACACCCCGTACGCAACCCTTCCGCAGGAACTGGTGAAGAATTCCGTTTCCTGCATCTCCCCCACCAAGGCATTCAACATCGCCGGAATCCAGATTGCGAACATTTTCGCATCGGATCCGGAAATCCTGAAGAAGATGGACCGCGCAATAAACGACAACGAGTGCTGCGACGTGAACGTGTTCGGAGTGGCCGCCCTCAAGGCTGCGTACAACAGGGGCGAAAAATGGCTGGACGAACTGCGCGAATACCTGTATGACAATTACGTCACGGTGCGGGATTTCCTTGCCGATGAGCTCCCGCAAATAACGGCACCCCCTCTCGAGGGCACATACCTTATGTGGCTGGACTGCCGCAAAGTGCGGCACCCGGAGGAACCGGAGGCCGGATTCAGCGAGCGTTTGTCGGCCCATCTCCAGAAGTGCGGCCTTGCCCTTTCCACCGGCACCATTTACGGAGCGGAAGCGGAAGGATTCGAGAGGCTGAATATAGCATGCCCCCGCAAAACCCTTCTGGAAGGCCTGCGGAGGCTGAAAGACGGGATTCAGTCCTACTAATTCAGCTTGACTGATGCCAGCCCTGAGGTGGAAACCCTGGGGCTGTTCTTTGTGACGAGCTGGGTGGCATCGATTGCGCCCGCGCCGTTAACCGTAAAGGAGGCGTCGTCGGTCTCACCTGCCACGTTCACATCTGCGGCGCCGTTGATGGCAATCGTCAGGCTCTGCGACTTGAGTTCTGCAATGTCAAGGTCGGCCGCACCGTTGATGCTAACGCTGAGGGACGGGCCGATGAACTTTTCGAGTTCCATGTCGCCGGCACCGTTCACCTCGATATCCAGCGGTTCTGTGTATTCCTTACTGCAAGTGTATTCAAGGTCCACTGCGCCGTTAACCACCAGTTTTTTAATCATTTCCGAAGAAACCGTGAACAGGCATTCTTCCGCGGCGATGTTCACGTGGTCCTTGGTCTCGATTACCAGGGTTCCGTCTTCGTTCACTTTGATTTCCAGATAATCAAAGGCGTCGTTATTTGCCTTCACAGCCACCGCGCAGGGGGCATCGACCAGTTTCATGTCGAACCCGCCGTTGACCTCAATGGCCTGGAAATCAGCGCCAAGGTCGATGCTGCGTTCCTCCACCGGGCCGGTGCACCTCACGGTTTTTGCACCGTTGATATTGATTGTACAGGATGCGATAAGAAGGGGTAAAACAATCAGGATGAAAAGCTTTTTCATAGTAATCTGTCTTTTAAAGTACGCGAAGTTAAGAATTATTTGGCATTTTCGAAAAATCGGTCTATCTTTGCAGTCCCAAATTCCGGGCGGTTAGCTCAGCTGGTTTAGAGCACCTGCCTTACAAGCAGGGGGTCACTGGTTCGAATCCAGTACCGCCCACCGGATAACAAGACGCACAAACTGCGGAAATGTTAACAACAAAAAAGCACTTGCCTTGTGGTAAGTGCTTTTTTTGTTTGGTCTACCTTGCGCAGGGCAGAGGGATTATGACTGCGGGTAGCGGGCGTTTATGAGCGCTTTAAGATCCTCCCAGTCGTACCAGGGGCCGGACACAGGGGTGAGAGGCAAAGCGGCTTCGTCGCCGTTTACTACCATTTTCACCAACACCCGTCCCTGCTTATTTACACAGAACAGGAAATAGAGTGTGGCGGCCATGGGGGCGCGGTAGTTCAGCCAGGTCTCCGAGATGCCGTCGGCAGATGTCGGGACGATGTCAAAGCCATCGGCCCCCACCATGGACATAATCGCAAGGAACACGGTGTCGTGGCCGAAGCGCAGACGGACCGCAGGTTTTCCGGCGGCAAGGGCATCGTCGGCATCGGCCACCAGGTTCCAAAGCGCAGGAAGGTCCCGGACTGTTGCCGGCGGAGCGGCCTCCATGTAGTGGATGTAGTTGTTCACTTCCCAGAGCGGATACCTCTCCTCTTCGGTGAATACCCACATCAGGCTTCGGACCGTGGGCGTGCACTGCATGTTGAAAACCAGGTCATACAGATCCGTCACGAATGCCCTGGCGCCGCGGTACGACTTGGGGAATTCCGGGTCGGTGAAGATTCGGGCCGATATAGCCTTCCAGTCCACTCTGGCGTCGATAAAACCGGCCAGCTTCGTGCCCCAGGGGTCGGTCCTCTTATATCGTCCCTCTTCCATGGGCACATTCTGCCGGCGGGGGTTCTCGCTGGCGTGGGGGTTAAGCGCGTCCAGATCGGCCAGCGAAGCATTGGCCCGGATGTCCAGTTTGCGGTCTTTGGCGGCGAGTCCCTGGAGGAAAGCCGTCATGGAGACTATGCAGCGGGGCACCTGGGTAGCGCCTGCCTCCACGGAAGGATGGCGACGGAACAGGGCCCTGTTGTCGGCATAAATCTCCTGGGCTATGCGGAAGTGCTGGTCCCAGCCAAGCGGGGTGAGGTCTCCGTAGCGGTACTGGCAGGTCTCCATGAAATAGGCCGATGCCTCCTCCCACAGCCTCTCCCCGGTCTCAGTGAGCGCGCCCGCCTCGTGTGCAGCCTTCAGCACACCCAGGCTGCGCTCGTACTGCGTTTCGTTAAGCAGGTAGCGTGCGCCGTGGCGGCCGTAATGGCTCAGGTAGACGGGCTTGTATCCCCTTGGAGGAGCCGTTACCTGATGCGGGTGGAACTCGTACATATAGTACACTCCCCCCGCCCGGTTGGGATTCTCCTGGATCTGCTCCCGGGCACTCTGGCCGTAAAGAACCAGAGTGCCTAGAAGCAAAAAGAGGATGGAAATGATTCGTTTCATTTATTCTGAGGCGAAGGTGATGTTGGTAGTAGTGGCCTCCGTTGCCTTGCTGGTTGCCTGGCCTGCGTACTGGAAATAATTCTCTGAAGTAAGAGTAACTAAATCTGTTGTACTTGTGCCGATTTTGCCGTTAATCGAGCAGTTGCTGAAGTTGGCGTCGACATTACAATAGCCAAACAGGACACCGTTATAGGTCTGGCTACCACTGAGGTTTACAGATTTGCCGATTATTGTAGCGCCAAGACTGCTGGTATTCTTCAACTGTACGGAGGCATCGCTGACAAGACAGACCACACCGGCAACAGAAACGGCTTTCAGAGCAACCAGGTCTCCCTTGTTGCATACGTCCTCGAACGACGATCCCGCACCGGCTATGCAGGTGATGTTTCCAAGACGGCAAGTGCCATCGTATGAATTGGTCTGATCTCCGTTGTTGGTGCATCCCTTCAGTTTCGTATAACGGTTGCATGCTGCAATCAACCCGGAGGCTCGCCCTGCATTGGTATAAATATCACCATCATTGATGCAGTTTGTGAATGACACCGTTGTAGCGTTGCTCGTATTAGTGGAGAATCCAGCAATACCGCCTACGTGCACTGCATTTGCATTCGCCTGAACATTCTTGTTTGCATTAAAGATACTCTCTGAAGATCCAATATCACCATAGTTATGAAGGCCTGTGAGACTGGCTGGAGATCCGGAAGGATGAACCTCGCCGATAATTGCACCGATAGCGCAGCGGCCGTTCGCGCCATTGGCGAGGGAAGACGTGCCACCGCCGGTAATTGCACCATGGTTCTCGATATTTTCGATGGTAGCACCCTTTACAAGTCCGGCCAGCATACCGAATGCACCGCCAAAAGATGCGCTGATGGACATGGAGCAGGAGCTGTCGAACACAATATTCTTAACAGTCGCTCCGTCTCCGATACTGCCGAAGAAGCCATAGGCCTTATAGCTGCCGGAAGATGCGAACGTCATTGCAAGATTGCGGATAGTGTGACCCTGACCATCGAAGGTACCCGAGAAATCCTTTCCGCTTGTGGTAAGGTTTGCGTGCGTCCATGCGCTCATGGAAACGTTACCGATAGGAGTCCAGGAAGTGATGCTGGAACAGTCGATATCGGCAGTGAGCTTTGCAACATCCGTTGTGGCGAATTCACCATTGTTCACTTTGGCCACAAATGCCTGCAGTTGTGTGGCATTGGAAATCAACGTTTCGTTAGCAGCAGGATAACCGTCCCAGGCCTCAAAGGTAATGTTGGTCACCTTGGACTCGTTGCCGGCCTTAATCATGCCGATGTAACTCATATAATTTGCGCTGGTCAAAACAGCAGGGTACATATAGTCTCCACCGTTATAGTTAGCCACGGCACCACCGGCCACTAGACCGTCCACACTTGCAAAGGTATTGATATTTGCAATCAGAGTTCCCCTGTATGTGGTTATATCACCCACAACAAGGCCGTGGTTGCCACCGCCGCTGACTGTGATGTTGTTCTTGTTGATCAGGCAAACCAAACCTCCTACGTGAGTGTCGCTCTTGGTAACCACGACATTTCCATAGTTGGAGCAGTTGGCCATGGACCCACCGTCACCGATAATGACGCAGACGCCGCCAACACGAGCGTTGGCACAGGTATTCATAATATTGCCGCGGTTGACACAGTTACTGAGGATGGTACGGCTGTTTGCGGCCGCAAGGATACCTGCGACACGACCGGTGGAAGTGGTCATATCGCCATGGTTGTCACAGTTCTCAATCAGATTCTTGATGCTTGAACCGGTGGTATGGCTGAAACCGGCAATACCGGCCACCTGGACACCGGTGGCGCCATTTGCCGTATTATTCCCTGAGTGAGCATTTACCTCGCCGTAGTTGTCCACATTGTCAAGATGCGAGCGAACGGATGTTCCCAACACATAGCCAACCATACCGAAGTATGCGGTACCCGTAGAATTATTCTCAAGAATGCTCATCGGGCTGTAATTGGTAACATTCTGGATGGTTGCCGCGCGGGCGACACCGGCCACGATACCTGCTTCCATAATGCCGGAAGGAGTAACCTTGAAGAAACCGCTATCACCGGATGAAGCACCGAATACCAGATTCTTAACAGTTGCACCGTCAAGGATGCCGAAGAAGCCGTAAGGAGCATTAGCCGACGGGGTGCCGTTCATCTGGAAGTTCTGCAGCACATGGTTTCCGCCATCGAACACTCCGCGGAAGGTATTACCTGCAACGCTGTAAGCTGAATTGTCGAAGGTACCGTTTCCGATAGGTGTCCAGGAGGTCTCGCCGGAGAGGTCGAGATCCGTCGTCAGATTTGCGTGAACGGTTTGCCAGAGGATATCTCCACTGTTAACACCGTCGCGGAACGTTTTCAGATCATTCACGTCATTGATATCGAAGTTGTGAACGTTGAAGTTCTTTAGTTGCAGGGTGTACTGGCCGCCACCGTTCCAGGTCTGGGCGGAAAGCGTGATATCGCGAACATAGGTTGCGTCCGGGGTTACCACGGCAACGGTGAGTACTTCACCGGCTGAAATGGTCACACCGGCAGCAGAAACCATCATGTAGGCCTCAAGGATACGGTTCGTGGGAAGTGTGACATTCTTAAGCGAAAGTGTCATCTCATTCGTTAGATCCGTGCCTGCGTTGGTGGTGGGGAAAATGTCATTGGTAGCAATAAGGCTCACGGACGTGGGGTTGGAAGCCCCGTCGGGGAGCTGGAGCCTCATCTGAACCACAGCGTTCTGAACGAGCGAACCGCCTTTGTCAGTAGCCCAATCAGAATCAAACTTCGGTGCTTCATACTCAGAAACGCCGGAGAGCATTGCGTTGTACTCCAGATGGGCCGTAGAGGAATTCCCAGTCTGCTCCTGGCCCGCATAAGAGCGTGCATTGAAAGCAGCGGCATCGGCATACTTTCCAGGATAAATGATAGTATAAGGAGAGGAAGAAGGTGCAGTGCCTTCGAACTCTGCCTCATGGGCGGTGAAGCCGCTCTTGATGGTAAATTCCGATCCGTTGATGGAGATTTTATCGGTAGATTCCCAGGCAAGAGACATCGACTTTTTGTCGGCAGCCTCCGTGAAGGCAACTTTGGTAGCATCGTCTTCGGCAAGGGCAACCTTAATGGTTACTTTCTCGCCGGAAACGGCAGGGTTGGATGTTTCCATTTCCTTTGTGCAGGAAAGGGCGATGGCGGCAAGGGCCAGGATGTAAAATGTCTTTTTCATAGCTTGGTCCTCCTACGGTAGGTCATCGTAATCATCATCCAGATCTTCCTCCGGATAGACTTCCTGATTGTTCATGTCCTTAAGCCCGCTGTACAGCAGGTTAAGTTCACAGCGAACAGTTACTTCGCTGGTTGTGGGTTGTAAATACTCTTTTTTCATTCTGCGAATGTTATATTGTCTTTGTTAAGGCTTGCGCAGGATGCGTTCGCTGCGCCCACGAAGGGGAAGTAGTTATCGGCCGTGAGGGTGAGAAGGGCGTCCATGGACTTACCCACCTTGCCGCTCACCGAGCATCCGCTGAATACGGCTCCGTTGGCTGCCGACGCCACGCTGCCGTAAAGGGCGCCGGCGTAGGTGGCCTTGTTATTTTCGATGTCGAACCCGGTGCACACGATGGTGGCTCCTATGCTGCTGCAGCCGGTAATCTTGATATCGGCACCGTTAAGAAGGCAGATCACCCCCGCTGCGGAAGCGCTTGCAGGAGCAATCAGGTCTCCCTTGTTCACGCAGCCTTCCAGCTGTGTGCCCGGGCCCGCGATGCAGGTTATGTTGGCGGGACGGTACGCTCCGCTGCCGCTGTAGTGCACGTCGCCGTTATTCTCGGCATTCTTGATGAGAGTATAGCGGTTGGCGGAAGAGACGATTCCGGATACGCGGCCGGCATTGGTGTAGATGTCGGCATCGTTTTTCAGGCCGGAAAGGGTCTGTGTCTTGGAGTTGCCGTTGTTGGAAGAGAATCCCACAACACCGCCAAGCATGAAGCCGTTGGCACCGTTGCCGCCGTTGCCGCCCCTTGTGAATTCCGTAGTGGAAGAGCCTATGGGCCCTGCGTTGTACAGATTGCTCAGGGTAATATTCTTGCTCACGGCGTGGGCCCAGCCCACAAGGCCTCCGATGGCAACGCGGCCGGAAGCGTTATTGTTTGCAAGAGAAGATTTTCCGCCGCCGGTGATGGGAGCGTAGTTCTTGACATTGTCAACATCGGCATCCAGAACCAATCCGGCAAGGACTCCGAATACTCCGGCCTTGTCGGTGTCGATATGCATGGACGACGACGAGTCGAAGACTATGTTCTTCACGCTTGCGCCTGTGCCGATGCATCCGAACAGGCCCCATGTCCCGTTGGCGGCCGAAGGAGCGAAGTTCATATGGAGGTTCTTGATGGAGTGGTTCTGCCCGTCAAACGAGCCGACGAATGCAGTTCCCGTGATTCCTACCTTGTTGTGAGCCCAGTCGGAAGTGATGGTGCAGTTGCCGATCGGGGTCCACTGCGTGATGGATGAGCAGTCGATATCGGCAGTGAGAGTAACCGTTGCCTTTGCGGCAGCTTCCTCGCCGCTGTTCACACGGGTTGCGAACGCCACAAGTTCAGCTGCGGAGGAGATGGTAATATTGTCCCCCTCCACAACTACGGGATCGTCTCCCGGCTCTTCCTTGCCCTCTCCCTCCATGTCGGTAACCTCGTAAGGCTTGGCGATTGCATAGCGTGCAGCCTTGAGGGCGATGGGGGCGCGATGGTCGGTAATTGCCGTTGTCCCCTCGGAATCGCCCGCGGTACGGTAAGAATTCCCGTCCAGCTTGATATTGCCGTTGAAGGGGCTTATGATGGTCTCGAATACCGTGCAGGACGCACCGTAACGGGCAATGCCATAGTCCATGTGGTAGCCGTCACGGGTGAGCCCCAGGTCGTTGTTGAGCCCGGAAGTGCGGAGGTTCTGCAGCATCGCGCCGGTGGAGATGACTCCGTCGAATCCGCATTCCTCCACGGCCTGCTTTCCCTGGGCCGATATCACCGTCCACATTTCGTCGGTATTGGAGAAGGGCTTCGTAACATTCTGGGCCTTGCTGAGATCGTGATAGGCCTGGGAAAGGATGTAATACATATACGGATTGCCACCGTTGGCGCTCTGGACGGCCTTCACCTTTTCCACAAGCCCCTGGACGGCAGTCTTCTCGGAGGCGGTCCATCCCCATGCCAGCTGACGGCCGGTATGCTCCTGGATGGTAACCACATCCCATTTGCCTGTTGAGGCAACCTGGGCAAGCGATTTTCCGGTGAGGTCGGTCCAGCCGGTCTGGCCGGGATTGCAAACGTAGCAGTGGTAGTCGGTTGCCGTGCTCCATCCGTCGTTGTACTCGGGAATGGTGCGGCCGCCATAGTACATGTGCACCATCTGGATATCGCGGAGGCCGGCCGCGGCAAGTATGCCCGGCAGATGCTCCACGGCATCCTTGGTGAAGGAGTTGCCTATGAAGAAGATGCGGAACGAGGCCTCGACATCGATGTCGGAGTCCGGATTGACCGGAGCGGTTCCCGTTGCGATGTCAATCACGACGCCATCGTAAGTGGCCTTTCCGGACGAACCGTCCTTGCCAAGATACTTCACCTTTTCGGATTCGGAGTATAAGTCGTATTGGATGGTTCCTCCGTTGTATTGTCCAACCTTACCGGAAGCCTTGCCGCCTTTCCAGGCAGCGGCCTGGGTAACATAGCCGAAGAAAACGCCGCGATACTGGCTGTCGGAAATAATCTCTCCGTAGTTCTCGTTGTTGTCGTAACTGCCGGCATTGGGAAGCGATACGATACCGCCCACGCGGCCGCTGGTTGTGGAAATGAGGTTACCGTAGTTCTTGCAGCCGGAGATGGACGAGCCGTTCGTGGTGAAGCAGCAGATGTTGCCGAGGCGCGTACCGTCGGGCTTTGCCATGGTATTGGTCTGGTCGCCGCGGTTTTCGCAGTTCTGGATGTCGGTGCAGGCATTGGCCGCTGCAAGGATTCCGGCCTGACGACCGGCCTGGGATACCATTTCGCCGTAGTTGTTGCACTCCGCAATGCGGTTTCTCTTTTCACCACCCGTAGGAGCGTTGGCAAATCCGGCGATACCGGCGCAGTGGATGGCGGTAGCTCCGGCATTAAGGTTGGCGGAATTCTCCACGGTCATCTTGCCGTGGTTATGAACGCTGTCCAGGGTGCAGCCCTGATCCTTGGCATACATGCCGCCGATCATAGCCATGTGCAGATACCCTGTTGCGCCGCCCTTGTATGTCATGGGAGCGTAAGAGGTTACGTCGCGAACGCTTGCATCGTACAGGACGCCCGCAACTACACCGGCGCTCAGCGATACCGAAGCGGTGACCGTGAGCGAGCAGCTTTCGTCAATGACAAAATTCTGCACGATTGCCCCGGGGGCCAGGTAGCCGAACAGGCCGAAATGCTTTCCGGCCACAGTCTCCGCGCAGTTTAGCGCAAGGTTCTTGATGTGATGGGCGTTGCCGTCGAACTTGCCCGCGAACGGATGTCCGTCCGTCACCACGGGATTGTACTCTGTCCAGGGGGCGGTAGCGTGTCCCACGGGCTCGAAATCGGTAACGCCGTCAAAATCGATATCGGCAAGAAGGTTCACCCAGCCTTCCTCGTTCTCCCACTCGGCGGTGGATTCTCCCGCATTCACTGCGGCGGCGAAGGCCATGAAATCCGCGGCAGTGCGGATACCGGGAGCATCCGGCTCCGGCGGCACGTCGGGCTTTTCCTGCTCCTGTCCGGAGTCATCAGGTTTGTCCTGAGGCGCAGGCTCGCGTTTACAGCCCGGTACAAGAAGAACTGCGACAGCAGCTATTGTAAGTAATACTTTTTTCATTTTATCTTGAATGTTACAAGTATTGGATAATGGTCTGAAGGATGGCAGAAGTTGTGCACCTGCTGGCCGCGTGGATCCCTGCTTGCGGCGGCAAAGCCGTCATACAAGGGCGAGGCCGATGTTATCTTCCCGAAAAGCGCAGGGGTAACATATACCATGTCTATGCGCCTGCCGGAAAGGGTGCTCTTGCAGAACTGCCCGGGATACATACGCTCTATGACATCTATATAAGGTGTGTTGCCGCGCACATAGTCGTGAACAAGGAATGCCTTGTCGGAAGGGTCCTTCCCGTAATGGGCATTGTCCACCGATGAGATGGCGTTGAAGTCGCCGCACATGAGCCATAACTGACCTTCGGCGCCGGGAACGGTGCCGATTGTCTCCTCACAGATGTAGCGGATTTCCTTCGAGCGGAATTCGTCTCCGCCCTGCTCTGCGGCAGAGGCGGCCTGGTCCTGGGCAAGATAGGCATATTTCTGGGGCCAGGTATGAACTGTAACGAGGTTCAGTTCCTGTCCCCTTCCAAGGTCTACCTGTGCCCAGCCGGCTCCGTGAACGACAATGATATCGTCGCCGTTTCCTGTGACCCTTTTCACTATCCTGATGGGATACTTCGAAGTTATCACCTGGGGAAAAGTGTCCCTTTTTCCGCAGATGAGAGTGTATTTGTGGCCGTATCGGGCGGCAAGGATGTCCCAGTTCCAGGGAAGATACTGGTCCTCGGGAATCTTCAACTTGGTGCAGGTGTCGGTCACATAACGAGACTCCGCCTCGCACCAGACGCAGATGTCCGGATCCATACTCTTCACGTAATCCACGAAACCGTCATAGTTATTGCCCTGGTCGTGCCACATTCCGTTCTGGATGTTCCAGTACAGAAGCTTTATTTCCTTCCCTTTCCCGCAGGCAAGGCAGGAAAGGGAAAGAAACATGAGGACAAAAGTAATCAGTCGTTTCATGGACGGGTGCCGAAGCTGTTGTTTTCGAATACGACCTTGGCTTTGCGGGTTGCAGCCGTGAGGGAATAGTAGTCCTCAAAGTTCTCCGCTGTAATGGTTACAAGAGGAGCCGATTCAGTGGGAACGAACGGGCCGATCTTGCCGCCGAGCACGCAGTTCTTCACATAGATAGTCTTCGCATTGAAGTTACCGCAGACGATACCCATATACTTGTCGTCACCG
>JAEEUZ010000206.1 GCA_016290725.1 Bacteroidales bacterium
AAGTTTTCTGCGATTTCTTTTGTTGTGGCGCTGACCGGATACAGTGGCGCCGGATATGGATTGATTCCAAGTTCACGCAGTTTCGCAAGGGACTCTCTGCGGCCCTGCTCCTGCTCGTTGAGTTCGTAGTATGCCATACAGGTTAGAATTAACTCGCAAAAATACGAAAAAAACATGAAATGGCAATCGCGGGATGAAGCTGGGACGAAAATCGGCATTTTTGGGATAAAAGTGCGGTATTCGGGACGAAATTGCTATATTTGTAATCCCGAAAGCTTTTTTATGAAACATATTTCAAGCGTTTTTTACGGGATGCAGTCGCACTGCACCCACTTCATAGGAATACCGGTTTTCCTTTTCCTGTTTACGCTCCTGTACCATCCTTTCGGGATGGACGAATTCCTTGCTGTCGGAGGGCACTATACACTGAATCTCATTCTGATGACGGTTATTGTGCTGGGAGTGCTATCGCTGTCCAGAATGCTCATGTTCATTCTGCGGAGGGTGCTGGACTTCAACTGGGCTACCTATATATTATGGTGCGTGATGGAGGTTGTGTTCTCCGGGATGTTCCTGTCCATACTGCTTGGAATCGGCTGGTCGGGGCAGATACCATATCTCACGGTAATGACACGCTGTATTGGGTATCTTGCCGCGATAATGGTTTATCCCTATGCGATCATCAACCTCACTATCCAGCTGGTGGTGGTAGGGAAGCAGGCGGCATCGGCCCCCCAGGTAGACGACAAAACGCTTATCCGTTTCTACGACGATGCCAAGCGGATCAAACTCATCGTTTCTTCGACGGCGATCCTCTATATCGAGGCGGAGGAGAATTACGTGCATATCCTGCATGTGGATAACGACAAGGTGAAGGATTTCTGCCTGCGGTCATCCATGCGCGCGCTGGAAGACAATCTCTCCCGGCACGGCCTGGTCCGCTGCCACCGGTCATACTTCATCAATCCGGAGCATGTGGAACTGGTGAAGAAGGATCCGGCCGGGTATGCGGTTGCACAGCTCAGGCGCTCCGGCTTGCCGTCCATCCCTGTTTCCAAGCGTTATTATGAAGCTCTCACAAAACTCCTGTAGTTTTTGTCGATGATTATTCGTATATTTGGAAGATGTTTGACAATTATTCTCTAAAACACAAACGATATGACTAAAACCAAAGAAAACAGCAATATCATTGCAGTCATTACGATGATATTCCTGTTCGGCATGATTTCGTTCGTGACCAACCTTGCGGCCCCGATCGGAAACATCTGGAAAATGCAGCCCGGTATCGACGGATCCAACACCCTGGGCATGATGGGTAACATGATGAACTTCCTTGCCTATGCCATCATGGGTATTCCCGCCGGCGCACTGCTGAAGAAGAAAGGTTACAAGTTCACCGCAGAGGCCGCCCTTCTGGTGGGCCTTCTGGGCGTGTTCGTACAGTTCCTTTCCGGCGTTCTGTTCAAGGGAGCCCTCATCGGCAAGATTCCCGCCAGCTTCATCGTGTATCTGCTCGGTGCATTCATCTGCGGCTTCTCCGTATGTATGCTCAACACGGTTGTGAACCCCATGCTCAAGATTCTGGGCGGCAAGCGTTCCAACCAGTACATCCAGATCGGCGGCTCCTTCAACTCCCTTATGGGAACACTCACTCCCATGCTGGTTGGCGCCATGATCGGCACCCTCACCAAGGACACCCTCATTTCCGATGTGAACACCCTCCTGTTCATGGCAATGGGCGTGTTTGCAGTTGCATTCGTAATCCTGCTCTTCGTCCCCATCCAGAACCCGGAAGCCCAGAAGGTGGAAGGCCAGGTGGAGAACCCCATGAAGTATCTGCACTTCGTGCTTGGCGCAATCGCCATCTTCGTGTATGTGGGTGTTGAGGTTGGTATCCCCGGAACCCTGAACTTCTATCTGTCGGATTCCAGCGCTAAAGGTGCCGGTTTGGATCCTGCATTTGCGGCTAAGATCGCGGGCGTTATTGCCGGTGTGTATTGGCTGCTCATGCTCGTTGGTCGTTTGACCTCCAGCGTTATCTCCGGTAAGGTTTCCTCCAAGACTCAGCTCACCTGCGTTTCCTCCGTGGCTCTGCTCCTTCTCATCGCGGCCATCATTCTTCCCAAGAGCGCAACCGTTAAGATGAACATCGCCGTTGACGTGGAAGACCAGGTGGAGGCCGTAATCGAGGCTCCCGACTGCTGCCAGGCAGAGGCCAAGCTTGCGTGCTGTGAGGCTCAGAATGCAGAGGGCGTCGCTGAAGGCGAAATGCCTGCGGAATGCTGCGCGGAGGGTGAGAAACCCGCGGAATGCTGCGAGGCCGATAAGGCTTGCCAGGAAGGCGAAGCCTGCGACAAGCCTTGCTGCGAAGACAAGGCTGCATGCGACAAGCACTGCGAAGAGGCCGCTGCCGCCGCGCCGGTATCGACCCATAAGGAGAAAGTGCCCGCCAACATCCCCGTTGCTGCAATTCTCCTGGTACTCTGCGGCCTTTGCACCTCGGTTATGTGGGGTACAATCTTCGACCTTTCCGTGGAAGGCCTCGGCACTGCAACCGAAAAGGCTTCCGGTATCTTCATGGCAATGGTCGTGGGCGGCGGTATCCTCCCGCTGATCCAGAACTTCGTGGCCGACAAGGCCGGGTACATGACCAGTTACTGGGTGCTCGTCCTTGGCGTCGCATTCATCCTGTACTTTGCAATTATCGGCTCAAAAGTTAAAAAGAACTAACTGGATATGGCAAAAGATTATGTAATTGGCATCGACATCGGTGGCCAAACCTCCAAATGCGGCATCGTTAACCGCCGCGGCGAAGTTCTCGCAAAAACCGTTATCCGTTCCGACGATACGGAAGACGTGGAAGTGTTCGTGGACAATCTTGCAGAGGCCCTTCGCCGCATCATCGCGGAAGCCGGCGTTGAAGGCGAGATTTGCGGAATCGGCGTAGGCGCCCCCAACGGCAACTACTACACCGGCACCATCGAGTACGCTCCCAATCTCAAGTGGGGCGGGGCAAAGGTGATTCCTTTTGCGGAAATGCTGTCGGCAAAGATGGACGGCATCAGGTTTATCCTCACCAACGACGCCAACGCAGCGGCAGAGGTGG
>JAEEUZ010000051.1 GCA_016290725.1 Bacteroidales bacterium
CGAGGAGCTCCGCAGTGGTGTGAGGGCGGGCCCGCATGCAAACGCGTGCCGGGAGGGAGCAGCTGAGGCATCGCCGCTCGGGGGCGCCGACGGCAGATCGCGGGATGGGGCGAACGCCAATGGCAGAGCCGTCGCCAGAGCCAAGGCCATCGGCCACAATCACGTCGATATCCATAAGCCGTCCCAGCGGGTGCTCGTCTTCTATGCCGATGGCAGCGCGTTTGGCGTCCATCGGCTCCAGAGGCACCACGAAATAGCCTTCGAAACCAGTTTCCAAATCCCGCAGAAGCTCGAATGAGCGCTCCGGAAACATTTCCCTGATGGCCTCTACGGCCGATTCCGCCACGCGAAGAGACCTCTCGTCCCGCTTCACCTCCCCCGGCAACTGCACCGTGAGGCACAGCAGCGTCCCCTCCGGGTGCTCCTGTAAAAACGACTGCTGCAAAGCCGCCCTTTCGTCGCGGCTTTGCAGCAATTGTTCGAGTGTGATTGCCATTATCTGCGCTTGTTCTGCTGCGCCTGCATCTGGCGCTGCATTTTCTGCGCTTCTTCCAGACGCTGCTGCCACTTGCTCTTGGGAACCGGCTTGTTTTCAGCCGCCTTCACCTTGGCCACAATCTCCTCCGGATGCACGAACCACTTCTTGATGATCCAAGTCTCGATCATGGTGATGATATTGGACAGCAAGTAGTAGTAGCTGAGGGCCGATGACAGATTGTTACAGACGAAGAACATCATGATGGGCATCATGTAAAGGCTCATGAAGCGCATCATCTTGGCGTTGGGATCGTCGCCCGTGTTCTGGTTCTGCATCGTGACCTTCGTGTAGAAGAACATGGAAAGAGCCATCAGAAGTGCGAACAGCGAGATGTGATCCATTCCCAGCACAGAGAATCCCCAGTGGATAACGTCGTCATAAGCGCTGAGGTCCTCCGCCCACAGGAAGCCCTGCTGACGAAGTTCGATGGATGCCGGGAAGAATCGGAACATGGCCCACAGGATAGGCAGCTGGAAGAGCATGGGGAGGCAGCCTCCCATCATGTTCACCCCCGCCTTCTTGTACAGATCCATCGTTTCCTGCTGCTTCTTCATCGCATCTTCCTGCTTGGGATACTTGGCGTTGATCTTGTCGATGAACGGCTTCAGCGCCTGCATCTTTGCCGATGAGCTGTAGCTCTTGAACGCAAACGGCAGCACCACGATCTTGATGAATATCGTCATCAGAAGGATGATGATACCGAAATTGGAGATGCCCTTGTGCAGCCAGTCGAACAGAGGGATGATAACCCACTTGGTGATTAGGCCGATAACTTTACCTCCCAGAGGAATCACCTTCTCGTACTTGTGCCCGTAGGCCTTCAGGCCCTTGTAGGAGTTCGGTCCGAAATAGAACTCGAACGGCACCTCGACGCGCTCGCGGCCCGTTTCGATATCGGCCCTCATCTGAGCCTTGCAGCTCATCAGCTGGTGGTCCGGATTGTCCTTGCCCATGAACTCCACGGAGAAATCCCCGTAGGTGAAGTTCTGCGGAGCGCGCATGATGGCGCTGAAGAACTGCTGCTGGAAGGCGAACCATTCCACCTTGTTGGAGAAGCGCTTGGAGCTTTTCCGGCCATTGCCGATGTTGGCGGGCTTCTTGTCGTCCGGGAAATAGTAGTTCAGGCGGGAGTACTGGCTCTCGTTCTTGTAGCCCTTTTCCATGCGCGGGATCATCGCGGAGAAATCCACGTCTATGCTGCCGGCATTGTAGGGAATATTCATCCCCACGAACGCGAGAGTCTCCTTCACCGAATAGCTGTCCGGCTCGAGAACGTATTTCTGCTCGATATATCCGCCTGCCGATATGGGAAGCCTCATCACCAGAGTGCTGTCGTTGCTCTCCTCCGCCACGGGGACGAAATTGAACGCCCTGGTATCCAGCGCCATAGGGGCATAAACCACGAAGCCGAGGTCCGATGCGCCCGCGGGAATAAGATACAGGGAATCCTTGTCGTAGGTGAGAAAATCCTTCACCCTCACCGAGTAGGGCTGCGCGCCGCGCGAAGTGAACTGGATTTCCAGTTTCTCGTTCTCCAGAGTGAAAAAACTTTCCTGGGCCGATGCAGCCGCGTTCAAAAGCGAATCGCTGTACGCCACCGGCTTGGGGGCTACGGCCGCCGAGCCGGCATCGGCATGAGGGATTTCTCCCCCCTGAAGGGCAAGCGTGTCTTCCGGATGCTCTGCCAGATATGCCGCCCGGATGCTGTCCTGACGGGCGTTTTCAAGGGAATCCTGGTAATTCTGCCAGGCAATCATGCGCTTGGACTGATTACTCTGGTAAAAGAAGAAGCCTCCCATTACCAGGGCTATCAGCACAAAGCCGATAATCGAATTTTTATCCATTACTCTTCCTCGTCGCTACTGTTTTCCTTCTGCTCGATACCGCGGATTTTCTCCATGAGGGAGCGAAGCTGCTCCTTGGCGGCGTCTATCTTCTCCTGCATCTGAGCTTTCAGGCTCTCCGCGCCCTTGGAAAGGCCGAAGAAGCCGATATTGTTCTCATAGGTCTGGACTTCCTGCTGGAGCTGGTTGTATTCCTGCATCAGACGGTCTTTCTCCGTGAGAGGAGCGGCCTGGCGCCTTTCACCGCGACCATCCCTGCGCTGGCCTCCGCGTGCGCCGAAGCCAGGGAACTTGGCCTGCATCGCCTCCTTGTAAGCGGCCTGGATTGCCTCTTTCTCCTTGAAGGGAACGAAGCCGATTGCATTCCATTTCTCTGCAAAGGCCGATGCCGCCGCACGTGCCTCCTCCGCATTCTCCGGAACCTCGAATGCATTGATTTCAGCGATGAGGGCCTTCTTGGCGGAGAGGTTTGCGCGGAAGTCGTTCTTCGGACGGTCTTCGCTCTTGTCGCGCTCGTCGAAGAAGGCGTCGCATGCGGCGCGGAAGCGCTTCCACAGCTGTTCGCTCTTCTTGCGGGGCACTGCGCCGATTTCCTTCCACATCTTCTGGAGCTCGATCAGACGGTCGCCGGTAGCTTTCCAATCCTTGCTGTCCTTCAGAGATTCGGCCTCCTCGATGATGGCCATCTTGCGCTCCATGTTGCCGGACATGTTCTCCTTGAACTCGTTGTAGTATTCCCTCTTGCGGGCGAAGAACGCATCGCATGCTGCACGGAAGCGGTCGTAGATCTTCTGGTTCTCCTTGCGGGTTGCGAAGCCGATCTTGCGCCATTCCGCCTGGATGTCCTCAATCTCCTTGGACAGGCTGTTCCACTGGTTGGAAGAGGTGATTTCGCGTGCGGCGATTTCCTCCACCTTCTCGCACAGTGCGGTCTTGGCGGCGAGGTTTGCAACCTGCTGGTCCTTGAGGCCCTCGAAGTGAGCCTGATATTTCTTGTTGATTACGGCAGTTGCAGCGCGGAACCTCTCCCAGATGGAATCCCTGTATTCCTTGGCAACGGGGCCGTATTCCTTCCACTGCTCGTGGAGTTTCTGGAGCTCCTTGAACGCCTCCACGGAATTCTCGTCCTGGGCAAGCTTTTCAGCCTGCTCGCAGAACTCAGTCTTGGCCTCGAGGTTCTTCTTGAAGTCCAGGTCCCTCAACTCGCGGTTGATCTGGACGAGGTCGTAGAACTTCTCCACGTTCACCTGATAGGTGTCGTTCACGTCGCGGAAGCGGGTCTGCGGCACGGGGCCGGTTTCCCTCCAGCGATTCTGGATGTCGCGGAACTTGGGGAAGGTGTCCTTCATCTCTCCACCTTCCTCGATGAGAGCCTTGAGCTCCTCGATGAGGCCGAGCTTCACCTGAAGGTTCTCCTCCTTCTTGGCGTCCTGCTCCTTGTTGTATGCGGCCCTTTCCGCCCTGTACTTATTATATATGGCTTTGAAACCCTCCTCTATCGCCACGAACGGGCTCTTGCTCGCCACGGGCTCTTCCGCGGCGGGAACCTCTGCGAGAGCCGCAGGCTGTACCGCCGCCTCATCCGCAGGCTGCTCGTCCACTGCCGGCGGTTCCTCGATCGGCGATTCCTCTCCGGCTTCCGCCTTCTCGCGGCCGAGCCTCTTGTAGAATGCCGACTTAATGGCCTCCGCCTCTTTGGAGCGCTTCATTCTGTCTACACTTTCACTCAATTCCTGGAACATGGCCGAAAGTTCCGCGAGAGTCTTCTCCCCGAAGTTCACCACGGTCTCCTTCACATCCGCGGCCTTCTCTACAACGGCGTCCTTCACATCGGCCGCCTTATCGGCAACCTGGTCCTTCACCTCCACGGCTTTGTCCCTGGCCTCCACGGCCTTATCCGCCGCTTCTTCCTTGGCCATAGCCACGGTTTCCTTCACTTCGGCCAGTTTTGCCGATGCTTTTTCTTTCACCTCCGCCATCTTTGCCGATGCTTTCTCTTTCACCTCGGCGGCCTTCTCCTTCAGATCCTGGATCTTCTCGGTGATCTTGGCGCCGACAGCTTCCGTGAGGGCTTCTACTTTCTGTGCAACTTCCGATGCCGCCTCTTTCACGGAGACGGGTTCCTGCTGCTGTGCTACATCTGAGGTTTCCGGCTGGATGGCCTCAGGCTTCAATTCTTCACTCATAATAATGAATTACCTAAGTTTAACAAAACGTACAACTTGCAAATATAAGCAATTTTTTCGATTTTTGCAGTCTAAAACGTTCGTGCGATGAGAATAGATATACTGTCCGTAGTACCTGAACTGCTGGAAAGCCCTCTGGCCCACTCCATCCCGGGGCGCGCCGTGAAGAAGGGGCTCGTGGAAATCCATGTGCACAACCTCCGCAAATACGGCCTTGGCCCCCGCCTCACGGTAGACGACTACTGCTACGGCGGAGACGCCGGCATGGTAATGATGGTGGAGCCCGTTTTCCGCATGATCGAGGAACTCACCTCGGAGCGCCACTACGACGAAATCATCTACATGGCCCCGGACGGCGAAATCTTCGACCAGGGCATGGCCAACGAACTGTCCCTCAAGGAGAACATAATCATCCTCTGCGGCCACTACAAAGGCATCGACGAACGCATCCGCGAGCACCTCATCACCCGCGAAATCTCCGTCGGCGACTTCGTGGTGAGCGGCGGCGAAATCCCCGCGGCCCTGGTGGCGGACAGCATCATCCGCCTCATCCCCGGGGTTCTCACCGACGAAACGTCGGCCCTCAGCGATTCCTTCCAGGAAGGCCTTGTGTCGCCACCCGTGTACACCCGCCCCGCCTCTTTCAACGGCTGGGACGTACCGGAAGTACTCCTCAGCGGCAACCCCAAGCTCATCCGCGACTGGCAGGACGAACAGGCCCTCAAACGCACCCGTGAGCGCCGCCCCGGGCTCCTTGAAAAATGACGGACCAGGAACTCATATCGCTGCTTGAAGCCCACGGAGTGCGCGTTACCGCAAACCGCCTCCTCATCGTGCGCGCCCTTGATGCCGCCGGCCGCCCCCTCAGCATGACCGAACTGGAAGACGCCCTCGAGAGCGTGGATAAATCAGTAGTGTTCCGCTCCCTGCAGCAGTTCCGCGAGACCGGCCTCGTGCACGTTCTGGAAGACTCCGCAAACGGCACCCGCTACGAACTCTGCCACTCCCACGGCACCCACGACGACGACCTCCACGTCCACTTCTACTGCGAACGCTGCCACCGCACCTTCTGCCTGGAAGACGTCCCCGTTCCCACCGTCGCCGTCCCCTCCGGCTTCACCCTCCACACCTCCTCCCACCTCCTCCGCGGCATTTGCCCTGATTGCAGATAAAAGGTTTTTTTGTTATCTTTGTGGGATAAAAGAAACCTAAGCCACAATGATCAATAACGAAGCCCTGCGCTGCCTGTTATGCAAGAAGCCCAAGTGTTCACTACAGGGCTGCCCGGTGCATACTCCCGTGCCGGAGGCCATGCAACTGTACCGCGAAGGCAAACTGGACGAGGCCGGAAGGCTGCTGTTCGACTATAACCCCTTGTCGGCCATTACATCACGGGTGTGCGACTGGAGGCAGTTCTGCTATGGAAACTGCGTCCTTAACATTAAGCAGGCCCCGGTGAGATGGTACGAAATCGAGCAGGAGATTTCGGGGCGATATCTCCTCCGCAAGCCCGCCCTCAGGCGCGTATCGGACGAACTCAAGAACAAACATATAACCCTCATAGGAGCGGGCCCCGTGGGCCTTTCCGCCGCAATCTGGCTGTACAGGGCCGGGGCGCTGGTAACCATTATCGACGCAGCCCCAAGGATGGGCGGCGTGCTCCGCTACGGCATCCCTTCGTTCCGCCTGGAGCGGAAGTGGATCGACGCCCTTGAGTCCATGCTCATCAAGGCCGGCATCATGTTCGTGCCGGACACCAAGGTAACCAACCTCCTGAACTACGCCAAGAGGGCGGATGCGGTTCTCATCGGCACGGGAGCCGAAAGGCCCGCCACCCTGAACATCCCCGGGGAAGACAATCCCCTGGTGTTACAGGCCCTCCCCTTCCTGAAGAATCCGGAAAATTTCAAGCTTGGCAAAAAAGTAATAGTCATAGGCGGCGGCAACGTGGCGATGGACGCCTGCCGCACCGCGGCCCGCAGCGGCTGCGACACCTGGGTATACTACCGCAAAACCTTCGAAAACATGCCCGCCAACCCCCTGGAAGTGGAAGAAGCCCGCAAAGACGGCGTGCAGTTCTGCACCTTCCAGGCCCCCGTGGCGGTCATAGACGGCGGCGTCCTGTTCTGCGACTGCGAGAACGTCACGGGCCCGGACGGCAAAATCGTCACCCGCATAATCGAAGGCACGGAGCACCTGGTGGAATGCGACAATCTTATCCTCGCGATAAGCGAGAAACCGGATTTCAGCATCCTTGAAGGCAGCGGCGCCACGTTCAACATCCACGGCTGGCCGGAAGCCGGCCCCGATTACAAGATCAACGGCCTTTCCAACGTGTACATCGCCGGCGACTTCGCCCTGGGCCCCAGAACCGTGGTGGAAGCCGTCGCAACATCCCGCACAGTTACTGAAGCCCTTAAAAACAGTCTCAGATGAAAGCAGTGCTGATTTATTCCGGAGGCCTGGACAGCACCACCCTCCTGCACGAATACCGAAGTGAAATCTCCCTGGCGGTGAGCTTCGACTACGGCTCCAGGCACAACGCCCGCGAAATCGGATATGCCCGCCACAACTGCAACAAGCTGGGCATCCGCCACCTTATCATTCCGCTCGACTTCATCGGCCAGTACTTCAAAAGCAGCCTCCTGGAAGGCGGAGCCCCCATTCCCGAAGGCAATTATGCCGATGAAAACATGCGCTCCACCGTGGTCCCCTTCCGGAACGGAATAATGCTTTCCGTCGCCGTGGGCCTGGCGGAAAGCCTGGAACTGGACACTGTGCTTATCGCAAACCATAGCGGCGACCACGCCATCTACCCGGACTGCCGACCTGAATTCATCGACGCCTTTTCCAGTGCCGCAGAGCACGGCACCTACAACGGCGTTAAGGTGGTTTCCCCGTACTGCAACCTCAGCAAGAGGCAAATCGCCCTGAGGGGTAAAGACCTTGGCGTAGACTTTTCCCTCACCTACTCCTGCTACAACGGCGGCGAGAAGCACTGCGGCCGCTGCGGCACCTGCAACGAAAGAAAAGAGGCCCTCGAGGGCTTCGACCCCACAGAATACGAAGAATAATATGTATTACGTTTGCAAGAGACTTGAGATCTCATCGGCCCACTCCCTCATGCTCTCCTACGAGAGCAAGTGCGAGGAACTGCACGGCCACAACTGGATTGTGAAAATCTTCTGCCGGAGCGAAAAGCTCAACCCGGACGGCATGGTGACGGATTTCACCCTCATCAAGAAGAAGATAGCCGGCGCGCTGGACCACAAGAACCTGAACGAAGTGTTCGACTTCAATCCCACCGCGGAAAACATCGCAAAATGGATTTGCGACAACGTGGAAAACGCCTATCGCGTGGAAGTGTGGGAGAGCGAGATGAACATGGCGGCTTATGAAATATAAGGTAAACGAGATTTTCTACTCTCTCCAGGGCGAAGGCTACTGGACTGGCACCCCCATGGTGTTCGTGCGCTTCAGTGGCTGCAACCTCAAATGCCCATGGTGCGACACCAGCCACGAGAGCGGCGAGGAAATGACTGCCGATGAAATCCTGCGCGCAGTCCAGAACGCCTCTGAAGGCCTAGCCAGGCGCGTGTGCCTCACCGGCGGCGAACCCCTCCTTCAGGCCGATGCCCCCCTCCTCGAAGCCCTCCACGCCCATGGCTACCACATCCACGCCGAAACCAACGGCACCCTTCCCCGCCCCGAAGGCCTGGACTGGGTTACGATGAGCCCCAAGGGCAAAACCGCGCTCTCCAACCCGGACGAAATCAAACTCGTCTACGAAGGCGGCACCCCGGACCTGACAGAATGGGAAGCCCTCTGCGGCAACCTCTTCCTCCAGCCCTGCGACACCGGCAACCCCGAGAGCAACCGCGAAATCCTGCAGCAAACTATACATTATGTTAAGCAAAACGCCAAATGGCGTCTATCCCTGCAAACACATAAATTGATTAACATAAAATAATGAACGAATTTGACGTAATTGTAATCGGTGGAGGCATCACAGGAGCCGGAACGGCGCGGGATTGCGCGCTGCGCGGGCTCAAGGTGCTGCTGGTGGAACGGTTCGACATGTCCACCGGCGCCACCGGGCGGAATCACGGGCTGCTGCACAGCGGTGCGCGCTATGCCGTGACAGACCGCGAATCGGCCGCGGAATGCATCGCGGAGAACAAGATTCTCCGAAAGATCGCGCCCCACTGCATCGACCCCACCGGAGGCCTTTTCCTCACCCTGCCGGACGACGACCTCAACTACCAGGGCACCTTCGTGGAAGCCTGCAAGGGGGCCGGAATCGACGCGGAGATCATCGACCCCAGGGAGGCCCTCGCGATGGAGCCATCGGCAAACAGGGAAATGATCGGAGCGGTGAAGGTGCCGGATGCAAGCGTGGATCCATTCCGCCTGTGCGCATCCAACCTGCTGGACGCAAAACTCCACGGAGCAACCATCCTGCTGTACACGGAGGTCACCGGCTTCATCATGGAAGGAAGCCGCGTGCTGGGCGTGAAAACCCTCAACCACAAAACCGGCGAGGAAGGCTCATATTACGCCAAAATCACAGTTAACGCAGCCGGAATCTGGGGCATGTCCGTCATGGAAAAGGCGGGCATCACCGTGGGGATGTTCCCCTCCAAGGGAGCCCTCCTCATCTTCGCCCACAGGGTGAACCGCATGGTGCTCAACCGCTGCCGCAAGCCCGCCAATGCCGACATTCTGGTGCCCGGAGGCACGGTGAGCATAATCGGCACAACCTCCACGCGCGTGCCGCTGGAAGAGTGCAACAACCCCCAGGTAACACCTGACGAAGTGAACCTTCTCATCGGCGAGGGCGTGAAACTCTCCCCCACCCTGGCGGAAACACGTATCCTGCGGGCCTTCGCCGGTGTGCGCCCGCTCGTGAGTTCGGACAACGACCCTTCCGGGCGCAGCATTTCCCGCGGCGCCGTTTGCCTGGACCACGCCTCCCGTGACGGCATGGAAGGCCTCGTGACAATTACCGGCGGAAAGCTCACCACGTACCGCCTCATGGCCGAAATGGCCACGGATATGGTTTGCCGCAAACTCGGCATGCATGTCCGCTGCCAAACCGCATGGACTCCCCTGCCCGGCGCGGAAGGCCACAGCTTTAAGGAAACCGCAGATACCATCTGGCGCACTCCCGCCAATAAACCCGAGGAGCCGGACATCTACGGCGACGCCCTCGTATGCGAGTGCGAAAACATCAGCGTAGGCGAGCTGGAGGCAGCAATCAAGCACCTGGGAGCAGGAAGCCTGGTAGACCTGAGGCGCCGCACACGCATGGGCATGGGCACCTGCCAGGGCGAACTCTGCGGCTGCCGCGCAGCCCGCATCCTCGCCCGCGAGGGCCTCGGCGACAAAGCCTTGAGCGACCTTCGCTCCTTCATGGCGGAACGCTGGAAAGGCATCTACCCCATCGCATGGGGAGACGCCCTGCGCGAAGCAGAATACACTCAGTGGGTTTATAAACACGTGCTTGGAATATGAGGTTCGATACTATAATAATAGGTGGCGGCCTTGCGGGGCTCACCGCAGGCATCAGGCTCCAGGAAGAGGGGCGCCGCACCGCGATAGTGAGCAGCGGACAAAGCGCGCTGCACTTCTTCTCCGGCTCCTTCGAGAGCCTCAAGGACTGCCCGGAGGCTGAAGAACTCTTCGACAGGGCCGGAGTGAGACTCCATAACTTACCCGGCAGCCGCAGGCTTCTTCCCGGCGGAGCGTTCCGCGAGGCGGTTCTCTCGCTTGGAGATGTATCTCTTCTTCCCGGAGAAGGTCCCATCGGCAAAAAAGCCCTCATCGTCAGTTTCAACGGATATCACGACTTCTTCCCGGAACTGCTCGCCGGCGCCCTTGAAAAGGACGGCACCCCCAGCATCCAAGGCATAGTGGAGATGGAAGAGCTCGCTGCCCTTCGCAAGAGCCCCACTGAAATGCGCTCCGTGAATATCGCCCGTGTACTGGACAAGTGCCCGGACAAGTTCGTCCAGAAAGTGAAGGAACTCCTGGCCGATGGCGTAGACACGGTTATTCTCCCCCAGGTGTTCGGCCTGGACGGCGACGAAGTTCCCCGCGCCATAAGCGAAGGACTCGCGCCCCTGAAGGTGATCTTCGTGGGCACCCTTCCCCCGTCGGTTCCCGGAATCCGCACCCAGAACATGCTCCGGAGGCGTTACGAGCGCCTTGGCGGCACATTCATCATCGGCGACAGCGTGGTTTCCGGCGCGGTTCACGAGGGCATTGTGAGTTCCGTTGCATCGCACAATCTGGACACCTATCGCCTCTTTGCCGATAATTTCATCCTCTGCAGCGGCAGCTTTTTCTCCAAAGGCCTCCATTCCAGCCCCACGGCAATCGAAGAGCCGGTATTCGGCCTGGACGTGGAATTCCCCGAGGACCGCTCCCTCTGGTACGAGGCGGATTTCTTCGAGCCCCAGCCCTACATGGGAATAGGAGTCAAGGCCGATAAAGACCTGCACCCCAGCATCGGCGGTGAGAAGGTTACAAACCTCTATGTGGCAGGAGCAATCCTCGGAGCATCAAAAGACGGAAAATACGGTACCGGCGCCGGCAAGGCCATCAAATCGGCCCTTGCCGCGGCAAACAAAATCTTGAGCCTATGACATTCCAGGAATATACCTCCAGCGTGCACAACTTCGAGGAGTGCATGAAATGTACGATATGCACCGCATATTGCCCCGTCGTACCCGTGAACCCGGACTATCCCGGCCCCAAGCAGGCCGGCCCGGACGGAGAGAGACTCCGCCTGAGCGATCCCCTGTTCTTCAACCGGGCCCTCAAATACTGCCTCAACTGCAAGCGCTGCGAAGTGGTTTGCCCCTCCGGCGTGAAGGTGGGCGACCTCATCCAGGAAGCGCGCCTGCGCTTCGACAATTCGAAACCGAAGCTGCGCGACCGCATCCTTGCAAGCACGGACTTCATGGGCTCCATGGCGCGCCCCTTCGCCCCCATCGTGAACGCGGTAACGGGCATGGGCATCGCCAAAGCGGTGATGGACGGCGTCCTGGCCGTGGACAAGCACCGCACCTTCCCCAAGTACAGCTCTTCCAGTTTCGAGAAATGGCTGCGCAAACAGGAGTCAAAACAGGGCTCCTATCCCCGCCAGGTGGCATATTTCCATGGCTGCTACGTGGAGTACAACAACCCCCAGCAGGGCAAGGACCTGGTGAAGGTCCTCAACGCCCTGGGCGTTGGCGTGCAGCTGCTCGAGGGCGAGAAATGCTGTGGGGTGGCCGCCATCTCCAACAGGCTTGAGAAACAGGCCTGCAAGAATGCCCAGGCCAACCTGGAGGCCATCGGCAAGGCCGTGGCCCAGGGGCTCACGGTGGTGAATCTCTCATCGTCCTGCACATTCGCGATAAGAGACGAATATCCCTCGATACTGAAGCTGGACAACTCTGCGGTGAAGGATTCGGTGGTTCTGGCAACCCGATACATCTGGCAGCTGCTGGAAAGCGGTACGGTGGAACTCCGCTTCAAGAAGGACCTTAAGCCTCTGAGGGTTGTATACCACACTCCCTGCCATTTGCAGAAACTCGGCTGGAGTATGTTCAGCAAGGAACTGCTCAAGCTCATCCCCAACATAGAACTAATCCCGCTCGAACAGAACTGCTGCGGAATCGCGGGAACCTACGGATTCAAGAAGGAGAACTATGAGACTTCGATGGCCATCGGCGAAAAGCTCTTCGAACAGATCCGCAAGGCCAATCCGGATATTGTCGCCACCGACTGCGAAACCTGCCGCTGGCAGATAGAAATGGGAACGGGATACCCCGTGAGGCATCCCGTGTCTTTATTTGCCGATGCGCTCGAGGATCCTCTTGCGTAGAACGGGGCTTTGATCCAGGCCGGAGTCCATCTTGTCGGCCTGGTCCAGCCACTTCAGGGCGAGTTCATAATCGCCCAGCATATAGAAGGCCGTCGCTATGTTGAAACTTGCGCAGGCCTTCTTTTGGTAGTCCCTGGACTTGAGGAAAGGCGTCCACAGGTCCACCGCCTTGATCCAGTTGAACTTCTGGGCCTGTATGATGGGAGCGCCCCAGTCCTGGTTGGAGAGATCGTCGAAATAGTAAAGTGCATACTGCTCCAGTTTCCAGGTGGAGATAAAGGAACTGCCAAGCTGGATGCCAACCCTGTCGGCATGGAAAGCGGCCTGGCGCTTTGCCTCCGAAGCAAGGCTCTCCTGGGTGAGCATGCCGCTGTTGTAAACTCCGATCTGGATGTTGCTGCCGCCCTTGTAGCTGTGGAAGGTATCCACGCCTTCCATGCTGTCGAACACGTACATCTGCAGGGTGAACGGCACGTTGGAGGTGCTCACATAAGCAGAGTCCACGTTCACTATGCGGCCGCGGTTTGCATTGTTTGCGCCCACTGTGATTGCGCCGAACTGAGGTTTATCCAGCAGGAACAGCACGTCCTGGTCGCTGTCCATGAAGTATTGGTGCATGAGCTCCAGATCCACCTGGGCCGATACGGGCACCTGGAAGATGGGAATCACTTCCTCTCCCCCGAAGTAGTCCTTCTCCAGGGTTCTGGCAAGGCCGGACGCCGCGGTGAGCGAGAACAGCGAATCCGTGGGGGTGCCGTCGCACATGTATGCAATCGCTATGGACTTACGGTTCAGATCCAATCCCGAGCTGGAAGGATGCCGCATCTCCAGCTGCAGCGGATATATCGAAGCGGAACAGCTCCACAGGGCCACTGCCGCCAATGCAAGAAAAACTGCTTTCCTTATCATATAAACCATTCCGTTAAGTCGTCGGGAACAAAACTTTTTTTACCCCACAAGGGGGAGCAAAAAAGATTTTTCCCTCCTCTTATCTACATTATAACACTACGTTTGTCATTTCGAGCCTCACTTATTGTCATTTCGAGCCTCACTTATTGTCATTTCGAGCGTAGTCGAGAAATCTGTTAAATTGCTTCAATAATCTTGCCGCAGGGCACTGCCTCCAGGTCATATTCATACGCTGCGGTGATTTTTACGTCGATAAACTTGCCGATATAGGCCGATGCGTCGGCTTTCGGCGGCAGTTTCACCAGAATCTCGCCGTCCACTTCCGGGCTTTCGTACTCGCTGCGGCACACAAGCGTTCCGTCCACGGCATCGTCCACGAGGACGCGCACCGTGGAGCCCACGCGGGACTGGTTGAACGCGAGCGAAATCTCCCGCTGATGCTGCATAAGGCGCTGCAGGCGGCCCAGCTTTGTGCGGCGTGTAACGCTGTCGCGGAGGTTCTGCGCGCCCCAGGTGCCCTCCTCTTCCGAGTAGGCGAAGGCGCCAAGGCGCTCGAAGCGGGCCTCGCCGAGGAAACGCAGCAGCTCGTTGAACTCCTTTCTGCCCTCCCCCGGATGCCCCACCATCATGGTGGTGCGAAGAACCACGCCCGGCACTTTCTCGCGCATCTTGCGAACAAGCGCCCGGGTGCGGGCCCCGTCCACGCTGCGGTGCATGGCCGAAAGCACCGGATCCGCCACATGCTGAAGCGGAATATCCAGATATCGGCATATCTTGGGATTGGAGGCCATCTCGTCCAGGACGTCCTCCGGGAATGAATCCGGATAGCTGTAGTGGATGCGTATCCACTCTATCCCCGGAACCTCCGAAAGCTTGTGCAGGAGTTCCGCCAGGGCGCGTCTCTTGTAAAGGTCCAGGCCGTACCAGGTGCTGTCCTGGGCAATTACCACGAGTTCCCTGACTCCTTCTGCGGCAAGCTGCTCCGCCTCCTTCACCAGCGTTGCCATGGGCACCGAGCGGTGACGGCCGCGGATAAGCGGGATGGCGCAGTACGAGCAGCGTCGGTCGCAGCCTTCCGAAATCTTCAGGAAGGCATAAGGCAGGCGCTTCGTGGCGCTGGTGCGCATATAGGCCGATGCCTTATCCGGCTCGCATCCCAGCGCCCGCACTACGGGCGCAAGGTCCCTCGCGCCGAACCAGCCGTCCACCTCCGGGATGAGCTTGCGGAGCTCGGAGGGATAGCGCTGCGACAGGCAGCCCATCACCAGAAGGCGCCGGATGCGCCCGTCGGCCTTGAGCTGTGCCTGCTCCAGTATTACGTTTATGGATTCCTCCTTCGCGTCTCCGATAAAGCCGCAGGTGTTCACGATAACGGTGTGGGCGTCCCTTGGATCGTCCTCCGGGAGAATCTCATACGAGGGCTTCACCTGAAAGAGGAGATGTTCGGTGTCCACGCTGTTCTTGGAACAGCCCAGGGTTATGACGCGGAGCGGGAGCATTTATTCTGCCGCGGGTTCTTCCTCCTCGGTCACAAAGTCAAGCGAAGCGTACTTCTTGAGGCAGTTGTACCACTCCACGACTTTCTTCATGTGGGAGAGATAGAAGCGGTCCGGGTCGTAGTCCGGGAGGGCCTTCTTGAACACTGCGAGGATATCCTTCTCCGGCGATTTCGCCGTGGGGGCCTCCTTATCGCCAAGGGCCTCGTGCATCTTCACGAAAACCTCTTTGAGCTTCACCTCGCCCTCCATCGTGTAGATGGAAATGTCTTCAAGCGTGGTGATGCCGGCATTGGCGGCGAAATTGGTGCGCTTGCCGCTCTCCAGCGACTCTGCGATGGCGCCGGTGCGCGACTGGGCGATATAGTTGAACAGGCCGTGCTGACCACGGACGGAAAGGATTTTTGCAAGATCTGTTTTCAT